>NZ_JBVIIE010000021.1:0-33114 GCF_055569945.1 Streptomyces sp. NPDC031340 | reverse complement strand
GGGCCGGCAACAAACGATCTCTAACCCGTGGCAGCCATCACGACGTAAACCATCCCGACGACGGCGGCCAGGCAGGCGACGGCGGCAGCGATCGCGGCAACGGCCATCAGCCCCGTCACGCCCAGAATCGCCGTCCAGCCCACCCGAGTCACCCGCTCGGCCCGCTCGACCGCGCGCTCGTAGTCGCCGTCGTCTTTCCAGTCTGGATCAGCCATGGCACCCCGACCCAAAGCATAGAAGGAGCCAACCAACCCCTGCGCCGACTCCGCCCGGCCCAGGGCCCGTTGCCGCACCTCACCGCCGTAAGCCCCAGAAACACCGAAAGCCCCGGATCACTCCCGGGCCTTCAACCTGTCTGCACTCGGCAGTACGGGCGGCGTCTACTGGTGAAGAGGCAGTGTTCCGAAGCTGCGCAATTCCTCGGTGCCCGCTGCACCACCCTCGGTTAAGAACGACAGCAACCAAGCTGCTGAGCGCACGGTCGCCCGCGCCGGTGGTCTCCTGACCGACGCCGTATCTTGGGCAAGAGATCGGTGGAGTGTTCGGGGGACTTGTGCGGATCGCAGATCACGCTGCCTGGGATCGGGGTTTCCCGGTCAAGTACCTGCTGGTCCGTGAGGACGAGGAGGGCGAGGAGAAGTACTGGGGGCGGTGCGCGAGCGTCGAGGGCATGTTTGTGGACAAGGTGCCGCCGAAGCGCGAGGTATTGACGCTGCGAGGATGCACTCCCACAGGTTCTTTGCGCGATGCCCTGTCGCCAGCCGCAGAGTCGACTGAGCTGCTGGGCGATGTGTGTGTCGAGGTATGGGACGACCAGCAGCCGCTGCAGTGGTGGACCTTGGTGGACGCTGTCGTCCTAGCCAACCAGCCGAACCGAAGCGACCCGGCCCTGGTGGATGTCGTCGTGGGGGCCGGGGTCGAAGAGGAACACGCCTGGGACCACACCCTGCCGGTGTCGCCGCAGTTCAAACTGTTCGCGGGAACCACCATGGTCGCCAGTCCCGCTGGACACTGTCTCGGAGTGGATGGGCTGTTTGTCTCGCGCGGGGCCCCGCCATCGACTCCACTGCACCTCATCGGATGCGAAGCCGCTGAACCTTTGCTCGCCGTCTTGCGTCGACCCCGCAAGTGGGACCGGGACTGGGTGCAATTGTGGGCGCTGGACCGCCACGGCGAGGTGATGTACCGCCACAACGTGTACCTGCGAATCGAGAAGACACAGCCGTCTGTGCTCGGAGGCGCCCTCGTCGACATCACACTCGCTGACGGCGGCGACGATCGGCCTCCGCTGTTGGCCCGGCCGATCTGGGAGACCTGGTATCGGGGAGCTCCGACAACCCGCAACCAATGGGCCCCATACTCCACACAGGGTAGATCCGAGTGGCTTGACCTGACGGCCACCCGCATGAGCGGCCAGCGCCCGGACCGCTCCGGCTGCACCCATCATCTTGACGGCAAGTTCGTCACCGACGTGCCCGGCCTTCACTGCGCGATGGCAGAGGCCCTCGTGGGGCCCGGGGGCTACTTCGGCCGGGAGTGGAACGCGTTCAAGGACTGCCTGGGTGGTGGTTTCGGCGTGGCCCTGCCCTTCACCCTGATCTGGCACGATGCGGACGTAGCGCGTCGAGCGCTGGCAGACGTCGTCTCGGACCCTGATGAGGGGCTCTCCTATTTCGAGGACATCGTTCGGCTGCTCAAACGCTGCGGTGTAACCGTCGTTCTTCAGTAGCCGGGGCACTCCGCGGCCCTGATGAAGGCCGGCGAAGGTCCGACCGCGCTGTTCGACAGCTCTGAGGGCCGCGAGGTAGCCGGCCCAGCTGTCCTGGGCGAGCGCCGCCCACTGGGTCGCGGTGTTCCTGTGGACGCCGAAGAGGTCGCTGATGATGATCGGCGGTAGTTCCCCGGCCATGCCGAACAGCTCGGGATGCTCCCTGGTGGCAAGCGGCCCCAGGGCAGCGCGCGACCGGCCTGTAGCGATCTGCTCTTCGATGAGACGAGCCAGCGTCGGCGGCAGGAGTACGGGGGCAGCTCACACCGTCTCGCGGGCCACCGTCAGCCGCTACCTGACCCGGCACGGGCTGGTCACCCCCGAACCCGCCAAACGGCCCCGCTCGTCCTACATCCGCTTCCAGGCCGCACTGCCCAACGAAACCTGACAGGCCGACTTCACCCACTACCGGCTCGCCGGGGCACCGACACCGAGATCCTCACCCGGCTGGACGACTGCTCCCGCTACGCCCTGCACGTGACCTGCTGGAAGCGGGTCACCGGCCCGATCGTCCTGGACACCTTCCGCCAGGCCGCCGCCACGCACGGCATCCCAAGAACTGGCTACGCGCCCAACCCCACCACCCCGCCACGCTTCCCCAGCTGCAGGACCTGCTCGACCAGTTCACCCACGCCTACAACCACCAACGCCCCCACCGGTCCCTGCCCCACCGCGCGACCCCGGCAGCGATCCACACCACCCTCCCCAAGGCCCGGCCCGCCCACAGCCGTGACGCCGACACCCACACCCGCGTCCGCCACGACCGCATCGACCAATCCGGCCTGGTCACCTCCGCGTCGGCGGCAAACTCCACCACACAGGCGTCGGACGAACCCACACCCGAACCAACGTCATCCCGCTCGTCGACGATCTCCACGTCCGCATCGTCAACGCCACCACCGGAGAACTCCTCCGAGATCCGATCATCGACCCCACCCGCGACTACCAGCCCCAGCACCCCACGAACACGACGAAACCCCCGAACCCGTAGGTTCGAGGGTTTCCGATGTCCTGAGACATCACATTGGTAGCAAAGCAGGTGATCCGCATGCCGTCTGCATCCGTGATCCTCAACTGGGCTCCGGGATGCGGCCGTTCCTTGCGGACGATCAGCCGCATGCCCTTCGGCCAGCCCTCAAGCAGGTCGCCGGTGAGTTCGGCGACCCAGGCCCCGTCGCGGACCTCGCCGCCGGTCTCGACGCCCGGCGTCCATGCCGATGCCGGGATCTTCAGAACGTGCTGGTGAATGGCCTCGGTGATCACCATGCCGACCGAGTAGGACAGCCAGCGCCCGCGCTGGGCGAGCCAGGCGACGAACTCGTGGGTGCCGCCCGCGGAATCGCAGCGGATCAAGGTCTGCCGCCCGCGCCGGTACTTCGTGGGCAGCTGAGCGAGGGCGAGGCGGGCGGCCTCGATGTGGTCGGCGGCCGTGTTCGAGCCCGCGTTGCCCGCCCTCAGAAGGGAAGCGACAGGTTCACCGGTGCCACCGGGGCCGTGGTCGACGAAGCCCATCAGCGGGTGGTGACCGTAGGTCTTCTTCCAGGTCGGGGCGGCGTCCTGCTTGTCCGAGTGGGCGATGACCAGCACTCCGTCCAGATCCACGGTCACCTGCCCACCGGCGTCCGGAGCCCCGTCGCGGGCCAACGTCCAGACCCGGCAGCGGACTTCGGACCGGGCTGTGCGGATTGCGGTCAGTGCCTTCTCGCCCGAGGCGGCAAGGGTGTCGACCAGGCGGGAGACTGTCGGGTCGGAGGCGACCGGCCCGAATACGGCTGGCTCGGCCCGAAGCATGCCCACATCCGCCAGGCAGTCCCCGCCCAGCGCGACCGCCAGCGCCACATCCAGCAGGACCTTGCCCGGATCATGCACCGACCGCGACTTGCGTCACGGCGCCAACGCCGCCGATATCGCCCTGTCCAGGCCGGTCTTGCGGATCGTCTCCACCAGCAGCACACCGCCGGCCTGGGAGACCACGCCGCGACCACCACCTTCGGTACGGGCACACGGGTAGGACCCGATACGCTTCTTCACCTGGAGAGTGCTTCTTTCACGCGACGACCTGGACCCTAGACAAGTCCCATCGTTGCAGGTCAGGAGCACTCTCCGCGTTTCTGATCACCTACCGGACGCCCTGCCACGTGAAAGCGCGAGGTTAAGGAAGAAGCTGAACAGACAGACCGACCCGCGCGCGCCGCCGAACCGGCCGCGCCTCCGCCGTCCGTGGGCGCCGCAAAGGGCGCCGCCCGTCAGGGCGTCGTGACAGCCTTCGCTCGAACCGGCACACGCCCACCGATCCGAGCCCGGACCGGCCCGGTATCCGGATCTTCGCGCCACCGGTCTACCGCCACCACTACGACGGCGCCCGCTGGTCCAAGCGCTACGGCAGCACCCCCACCGCCGCCTACGCCTGCGCCTGCGGCCGAACCGGCACCGCCACCGACCCCGAGGACGTGGCCGCACTGGTCGCCGACTGCCCACAAGTCCGCCTGCACCAGAACGCCCGCCGCCCCCACCGAAGGGAGGGCCGCCGCATGACTTCGGCCATCGACGGCGCCGCACTGCTGGACGAGGTGGATGCCTTCCACCGCCGCTTCAACGTCTTCCCCACCGACGCCGCGTTCGTCGCCGTCACCTTGTGGGACGCGCACGCCCACCTGCTCGACTGCTTCGACTCCACCCCCCGCATCGCCTTCCTGTCCCCGGAACCGGGCTCGGGCAAGACGCGGGCGCTGGAGATCGTGGAAACCCTCGTCCCGCAGCCCATGACGGCCGTCAACGCCTCCGCCGCCGCCCTGTTCCGCTCCGTCTCCGGACCCGGCGGCAAGCCCACGATCCTGTTCGACGAGATCGACACCGTCTTCGGCCCCAAGGCGGGCGACAACGAGGAGCTGCGCGGGTTCCTCAACGCAGGACACCGCCGCACGGGGGTCACCTATCGGTGCATCGGCGACGGCGGCAACCAGACCGTGCAGGCGTTCCCCTCGTACTGCGCGGTCGCGGTCGCCGGACTCGGCTCGCTCCCGGACACGATCCTGACCCGCTCCGTCATCATCCGCATGCGCCGCCGGGCACGGAACGAGAAGGTCGACCCTTCCGGGCCCGTATCCACGAAGCCGAGGGCCACAAGCTCCGTGACCGGCTCGCCGAATGGACCGAGCAGGCCCGCGCGTCCGTCATGGGGGCCTGGCCGGACATGCCGGAAGGAGTCGCCGACCGACCGGCAGACGTGTGGGAGCCCCTGTTGGCCGTCGCCGACGCGGCTGGCGGTCACTGGCCCGACCGGGCACGGGACGCCTGCCTGACCCTGGTCAAAGCCTCCCGCGCCAACGACAAGGGCAGCCTCGGTGTGCGCCTGCTGACCGACCTGCGCGACCACGTCATGACCGGCATCGACCGCCTGCCCACCGTCGCCATCCTCGACCGGCTCAACGCCCTCGACGACGCCCCCTGGGCCGACCTGCACGGCAAGCCCCTCGACAACCGGCGCCTGTCCAAGATGCTCGCCGAGTACATGACGGCCGACAACGAGCCGATCACCTCCCGCAACATCAAGGCCGCCGGCAGCGTCCTCAAGGGCTACTACGCCGCCGATCTCTGGGACGCATGGGCCCGCTACTGCCCCCCACCCCCGGAAAGTCCGCTACCTCCGCTACCCGGCACCGAAAACCTGGTCTGAGCAGCACTAACGCGGTAGCGGCAACCGGCCCCGGTTGCCGCTACCTCCCCGCTACCCATCCGCTACCGCTACCCCTTCCCGCTACCTCCAACAGGCCCCTGACCTGCACGGTAGCGGCGGTAGCGGAAGTAGCGCCCCTCATGAGGGGGCCCAGCAAAGCCCTTCCCTCTCACCGGAGGTTCTGACGTGCTCACCGCTGTCCCGAGCGAGGCCCAAGCACTCACCGTCCCCGAGGCCATGACGGCGCTGCGTCTCAGCCGCAGCAAGCTCTACGACCTCATTCGCACGAAACAGCTCCGCAGCTATACGTCTGGCCGGGCCCGTCGTATCCCGGTCGACGCCGTCCGCGAGTACATGCACAACCAGTTGGAGGAGGCCGCATAGTGGCAAAGCGACGCGCCAACGGCGAAGGAACGATCACCAAGCGCGCGGACGGCCGTTACCACGCCGCCGCCTATGTCTACCGCTCCGACGGGACCCGCACCCGGAAGTTCGTCTATGGCAAGACCCGTGAGGAAGTCGCCGACAAGCTCACCGAGTTGCAGGAGAAGACACGAAAGGGCATCCCGGCTGCCAAGTCGACCATGCCGTTCGGCGAGTACCTCACCTACTGGCTCCCTGCGATCGCACCCGAGCGACTCAAGCCCTCGACCCTGAACATTTACGAGGGTCTGACCCGCCTCTACATTCGGCCGGCACTCGGCAAGAAGAGACTCAACCGCCTGTCTCCGGCAGACATTCGCCGCTTCCTGATGGAGTTCAAGACCTCCTGCCTGTGCTGTCTGCGTGGCGCCGACAAGGAGCGTCCGGAGGAGAAGCGGTCGTGCTGCGCCGGAGGAGAAGCGGTCGTGCTGCGCCGTAGGCCGCTGCTGCCAGCGTCTTCCGTCGGCCCGCACCGTCCAGTACATCCATGCCGTCCTGCGGTCCGCGCTGCAACAGGCGATGCGCGAGGAACTGATCGCGCGCAACGTCGCCCGAATCGTGGAGACCCCCACCGTCGACACGAAGGAGGTGCGCCCGCTGGACGCCGGAGAAGTCCGCCTGCTCCTCAAGGCCGCTCGCTCCCACCGCCTCTACGCCCTGTGGCTGCGAGTAATTGTCAAATGTTGTGGACCTGGGCGAAGCTGTGCCAGCCTCGCCTGCGGTGCTCTCCGGGGGTTCCCAAGGTGTCACTCGGAGGGTGTCGAGGAGACCCGGTTGAAGAACCGTCCGGCCATGTCGGCCCCGACGATGGCGCCGTCGGCATTGCGGGTGAGGAACCCGCGCTGGCCGATCAGGCCGCCGCCGGTGACGATGTACTCGTCGCCGCTGCCGGGGAGCAGGCCGAGGCTGGCCGGCGGCAGGTCCGCTGGCAGTTCCCTGTCGGCCGCCGCGCGGATCTCCGGCTTGATCCGGCATTCAACCGTCATCGTGTCGCCGTCGGCGTCGATGATCAGCGTCATGAATTCATTCTCGTAGTGCCCGGTGATCTCCTGGGCGCGCTGCGGGTCGTACGGGAGCGGGTCGGGGTCGCGCTCGACCACGCCAAGGTAGTGTTCGAGCGCCCAGCGGAGCACGGCCTGGTTGAACTCCAGGCCATTGTCGGGCCCGGCGTTGGACGCCGCCACGACGGCGAAGTCCCGCTCCGGGACCAGCAGCAGGTTGGCGAACTGTCCGTTGGTCGATCCGCCGTGCCCGACGGTGCGCACTCCGTCCACGTCGCGCAGGAACCAGCCGAGGCCGATGGCGTCGCCGAGCGTGGAGCCGTGCAGCTCCACCGTCGGCTCCTGCATGCGCCTCGCCAGGTCACCGCCGCCGAGGTGGAACCGGGCCCAGCGCAACTGGTCGGAGACCGAGGACACCAGGCCGCCGCCCGGGTTGTTGCCGCGCGTGTCCTTCCAAGTCCGGGCGACCTTGAGCGCCCCTTCACTGAGGTTGTGGCCCACGGCGAACCGGCGGGTGATGGCCTGTCTGGCGGTGAAGACGCTGTCGGTCATGCCGGCCTGTTCCAGGACGAGTGAGGCGACAGCGGCCTCGTAGGTCTCGCCGGTGACGTTCTCGACGACCCGGCCGAGTAGGTTGTAGCCGAGTTGGCTGTAGGAGGCGCGGCCGCCGACTGGGCCGATCAGCGCCACCTCGGCCATGTTGGTCACCTCGCGGGCCAGCGCGTCGTCTCCGTCTCCGCTGTCGAAGACCATCCGGGTGTCCAGCCCGGCGGTGTGGTTGAGCAGGTTCAGGATGGTGATGTGCGCGGCCGCGTCCTCATCGGGGAGCCGGAGTTCGGGAACGTAGCGGCGCACTGGCGCCTCCAGCTCGACCCGGCCCTGCTCGACCAGGCGCATGATCGCGGTCGCCGTGTAGGTCTTGGTGACCGAGCCCAGCACGAAGAGTGTGTCCCGGTCGACGGGCAGCGGGTTGTCGATGTTCGTCACGCCGTGGCAGACGGTCAGCTCCCGTCCGTCCACCCGGACTCCCACCGCAGCACCCGGGATGCCGAGCTCCTTGGCCTTCTCCTCGACGAACTCCGCCAGCGCATCGTGTGACATCTCGATTCCCCCTCGATCGGTGTGGTTCTCGCACGGCGCCTCGGGCTTCGCGGCAACTTGCACTGTGTTCAAGTGGAGGCTAGCGAACGACCTGAACACTGTGCAAGACGTTTCTTGAACAGCGTGCAAGTCGAGGGCTATCGTGAATCCATGCCCCGCAACACACTGACCCGCGAACAGATCCTCACTGCCGCCATCACCCTGCTGGACGCCGAAGGGCTGGAGGGCCTGAGCATGCGGGCACTGGGCCAGCGGCTGGGCTCGGCGGCCACCGCGGTCTACTGGCACGTGGGCAGCAAGGACAACCTCATCGCCCTCGCCGGCGACCAGCTGTGGCACGAAATCGCGCTGCCCGACCCCGACGGGGTCGGCTGGCGCACGGCGGCCACCATCATGGCCAGTGACCTGTACGCAATGCTCACCCGCCACCCGTGGCTGCTGCAGGCCTTTGGCTCCCTCCTCATGTTCGGCCCCGGCAAGGCCCGCCACGACGACCACCTCCTCGCCATCTACGAAGCCGCGGGATTCGCCGGCCCCGCAGCCGACCAGGCCGCGGCCGCCGTTTTCACCTTCGTCCTCGGCAACGCCCTCGGCCCAGCCGCGACAGCCTCACTCACCCGCAAACTGCGGCGCGAAGGCAGCGGTGACGCCGAACAGGCCATCGGCGAAGCCCAGGCCGAGGCTCGCGAGATCGCCACACAATTCCCTCGTCTGCGCGCCCGCCTCGACACCCACAGCGTCGACTACGGCGCGGCGCCCGACAACACTTTCCAAATCGGCCTTCAGGCCATCCTCGATGGGCTGGAGGCGCTGCAACGCGGGCCTACTCGGTGACCATCACGCGATTTTCGAGCAAGGGGCGCTCGGCCCACGGGTTCAAAGGCGAGGCCGAGGCGGAGGGCGGTGGCCCTGTGGTCCAGGTGCCGCAGCACAGCGGACTGTGCCATGGTCTGATCTGGATCGGTGAGGACCTTCTTGACCAGAGCCGTCTCCTCAGCCGCCGGTGACCTGCACGAACTCGCGAAGGTGGGCAACGAGACGCAGGTGCTCGGCCGGCTCTTCCTGCGGGCGTCGTAGGGTCTCATGCGGCTTGGTCCTGACGCTCGACCAGGACGCCGTTCTCGAACCTCGCTCCCGCGCGGACGAGGGCGACGAGCTGGGCCCCGGTGATCGCGCGCCAGCGGGCCTGGGCGGACTCGACGAGCTTGAACACCATGGCGAGCGCGGCGGCCGGGCTGCCGGCGCCGCGGGTGACCTTGGTGCGGAGCTTGACGGTGGAGAAGGTCGACTCGATGGGATTCGTGGTCCGCAAGTGGATCCAGTGCTCGGCCGGGAAGTCATAGAAGGCCAGCAGTTCCTCCTGGTCGTCGGCGATCTTCGCGACGGCTTTGGGGAACTTGGCGCCGTAGGTCTTCGCGAATGCATCGATCGCCTTCTCGGCGTGGGCGCGGTCCTCGGCGTTGTAGATCTCCTGCATCGCCTTCGTCGCGCCCGGCTGTGCGGACTTCGGCAGGGCGTTCGTGACATTTCGGGCTTTGTGGACCCAGCAGCGCTGATGCCGGGCGGCGGGGAACACCTCGGCCAGGGCCTTCCACAGGCCCATCGCGCCGTCGCCGACGACGAGTTCGGGGTCGCGCATGCCGCCGCGGCGGCAGTCGCGCAGCAGGTCGGCCCACGACTCGGTGGACTCGCGCAGCCCCTCGGCCAGGGCGATCAGCTCCTAAGTGCCGTCCAGGCGCACTCCGAGCAGGACCAGGACGCAGGAGTGGGCCTGGCCGAGGCGGACCTTGGGGTGCACCCCGTCGGCCCACACGTAGACGAAGTCGCTGTCCGCGAGGTCGCGCTCCTGGAAAGCGGCGTGGTCGTCGCTCCACTGCTTGGTCAGCCGGGTCACGGTGGCCGGCGACAGCCCGGCCGAGGAGCCGAGGAACTGCTCGAGTGCGGGCACGAAGTCGCCGCTGGACAGCCCGTGCAGGTAGAGAAGCGGCAGCACCTCGCTGACCTTGGGCGACTTGCGGCACCACGGCGCCAAGATCTTCGAGGAGAACCGCATCCGCTCGCCGGTGGCCTCGTCCACGCGCCGGTCGTTGACCCGGGGCGCGGTGACCTCGATCGGCCCGGCCGCGGTGGCCACGGTGCGGGACCGGTGGCGGCCATTGCGGACCACCAGACGGCGGCCACGCTCGTCGGTCTCCGCGGCCAACTCGGAAATGTACTGGTTGACTTCGGCCTCCAGGGCGGCGGCGAGCATCCGCCGGGCGCCTTCGCGGACGATCTCGTCGATCAGGGAGCCGGTCTCGGTCGAGCCGTCGGCGGTCACTACGCTGAGCATGGGCGTGCCTTCCCAACCCGCGCTGCGAACGCGGGTCTACTCGGTGACTGGTCGATCAATCACCCGGGAAGGTACGCCCTTCGTGCGCTCCCGGGGCGCCGATCCACAAGTCCTGAGCATTGCTCTGTGGCTGCTGCTCGTGTCCACCGGCCTGCGCCGCGGCGAGGCTCTCGCCCTCACCTGGTCTGACGTCGACCTCGCGAACGGGCAACTCCGGGTACGCCGGAACGTTCAGCGCATTCGGCGGGAGCTGCTCTTCGGCACCCCGAAGACCAAGCGGTCCATCCGTACGGTGTCCCTGCCGAGAGCCTGCGTGCGAGCCCTCACGCTCACCTCGAACAGCAGCAGCGTGAGCGGAAGGTCGCGGGCGAGAAGTGGAAGCCTGTGCCGAGACAGCCGGACGGGCTGATCTTCACCACGCCGTCCGGCCGCGTCCACGATCCCCGCGGCCTCAACAGGATGCTGGAGATCCTCTGCCGAGACGCGCACGTGCGCCGCGTACGCGTTCACGACCTGCGTCACACCTGCGCCTCGCTGCTGCTCGCTCAGGGAGTCGACCCCCGCACGATCATGGAGACGCTCGGCCACAGCACGATCACGATGACGCTCGACACCTACGCGCACGTGATGGGGACAACGCTCCGGGCCGCCGCCGATCAATGGACGACGCTCTCAGGTTGGACGACTCCGCCGAAGATTCAGAAGACCAGGAGAAGTCGAGCAGCGACGACTGAGCGCCGTCTGCGGCCGCGTTGATGTCATCGGCTGATGTCAAAGGCCCCTTGGGATGATCCCAAGGGGCCTTTGACCTGTGTGCACTCGGCAGGATTCGAACCTGCAACCTTCTGATCCGTAGTGATCTGAACGGCTTCCACGGGTTCCACACAGTCCAGAGACAGCCACTTGAGGCCAGGTCAGAAGCTCCAAGTCCCCACGCTTCCGCGCAGTCTGTGAGACGCGCGTGAGACGGGACGGCGCCGCCCGGTGCTCCACACACCGAACGGCGCCTTGATCAAGACCCAGCGATCAGGAGTCCAGACCATGAGCAACACCGTACAGATCTTTCCCGCCGCCTTTGGCGAGGTTCTCTCGAGCGGAGACGCGGCCCACCTCAAGAACCCGGACGTGGCCCTTACGGGGGTGCACATCACCGTCGGCCAGGCCCTCAAGGCGGAAGAGCGGGACGCGATCCGCCGTTCCGTCCCGGACCAGCTCCCTAGCGTGGCTGCGTTCCTCGAGGGCATACGCGCCCCGCACGCGAAGACGCTCAAGGGCGCCTCTCCGGCGGTCGTGGCGTGGGCCGAACTGCTCGAGGACTACGTCGCGGGCCAGCCCGACCCGAAGCAGGCCCTCGCCACCGTTGAGGCCGCCCTGCTGGCGGTGACCGGTGAGTGAGCGGACCGTCACCCTGGCGACGACCGACGCCGGCGCTGTCACCCTGCCGGAAACGGCCTGGTGCATCGGCCACGCCGGACACCGTCCCGGCTACCGGGTCGACATCTTCCACCGGGGCCCTGACCACCGCGTCGTCTTCCGCGGCCACACGATCGGCGAGGCCGCGCTCGTGCTGTACCCGTTCGCGGCGGACGCCCGACCCGGGGTCACGGTGAGCCTGCTGGGCAACACCCTCGATGCCTTGGGGCTGTACGACCTGGCGGCCGCCCTCGACACCCACGCCGACCAACTGCGAGAGCTGGCCGACGAACTCAGCGCGCTGCACGGAGGTGCGGACCGATGACCATCCGAGAGACCCTGCACGGTGCCGCAGCCGATGGCTGGCGCGAGCCGAGCGACGTCGACACCGCGGTCCGTGTGGCCCGACGCTTGCTCGAGGACTACGCCGGCGTCGACCACGGCGACGTGTTCGCCCTCAACCAGGCGCACGGCGCCATCACCGAAGCCCTGCGCATCCTCCTGCGAGCCGTGGCCCCCGCGACGGAGGCGCCCCCGGCGTGCACGATCGAGCGGTGCGCGGCCGCGCATCCCGATGACCCGACGCCGTGCAGCGGCCCGGTGGCGGTGACCGTGCTGGACGCGGCAAACGCCAGCGCCGTCGGCTGCGAGCACCACGGCGCGCGACTGCTCGCCTCGATCGAGGGCGCCAGGGTCTATGCCCTGCCCGACGCCCCCGCTGACACCGCCCTGCGCGTGTTCAAGGCCGCCGACGCCATCCGCCCCTTCCCCTGGGTCAACGGCCCGCGCACCATGCCGTCTCAGCGCAGCCGTGCCGAGAACCGCCGCGGTGGTGGGGGCCTGTGAACCACGACTACCTCAAGTGGGGCGCCCTTCTGTTCGCCCTCGTCGCCACCGCCTCGGCCGAGTACGACCTCGCCCGCGCGGTCGGCTTCAGCCAGTGGGTTGCCGCGGCCGTGCCGGGCGCCCTCGACATCTACACCGTGCGGGCCCTGCGCGCTCACCGTGACGTCCTGACGGCCGTGGCCGCGCTGATCGCGGTGAACGCGGCAAGTCATCTCGTGACGGCCGGCCTGTTGCCCGTCGACTGGCCCCTCGTTGTCGCCGTCGCCGCGATCTCCCCGCTCGTCCTGTGGCGGGTGCACCGCCTCGCCGACGTACCCGAGGAGACGCCCGCCGAGGAGCCCGTCGAGTACACGGCCGAGGCGGAAGCGGAACCCGTACCCGCCGTACCGGAGCCCGTCCGGCCGATCCCTCCGGCCGTACCCGAGGGGGCGCGGCTGCTGCCGATCGTCGCCCGGCCGGCGCCCGCCGCGAAGGCGCTTGTGCCCGCCGCCGAGTACGCCCGTACCCGCGCAGAGGTACGCGCCGAGTACGTACCCGACGAGGCATGGAAAGCCGACCACGAGTACCTGATGGGCGGCAGTCACGCCGACGAGCTGGCCCCACTCACCGAGTACGGCGTCGGCCTGGCCGCCGAGCAGTTCAAGGAGGAACTGCTGGCGGGCAAGGTCCCGTCCATCCGCGCCATCAAGGACCGGCTCAACGTCGGCCAGGACAAGGCGAAGCAGATCCAGGAAGCGTTCCGTGAGGCTCTGCCGAAGCTGGCAGGTCAGGGGGTGTCGTCATGAAGTGGCTGCTGCTCGGGGCCGTGCTGGCCGTGCTGCTGCTGTACCCGCCGCTGCTGCCCTCCGTGGGCGCGTGGCTGCTCGCCAAGCCCGTCCTGGTGGCGTTCGCGGCCGGCTTGGCCGCGGGCCTGCGTGCGCCGTGGCTGCGGAGGTGGGCGCGATGACCGACGACGCCCTGCAGAAAGCCATCGCCGCCGCGGGTGATGCCGCACAGGACAGCCAGCAGTTGGAGCTGATGAAGGCCGTCCTGATGGGGCAGGCCATCGCGCAGGCCATGCAGCCGCAGCAGCCGGCGGCCTGCCAGCACCAGCACCGCGAGCCGGTGAACGTCGGCCGCTGGCTCGGTATCGGCCTCGCCGTCTGCGTCGGCTCCGTCGGCCTCGCCCTGGGCTTCTTGGCCGTCGCTATCGCCGCCCCGTGCGCCACGGCCTGCCTGCTCGTCCTGCGCGCCATGTGGCGCGACTACCAGAAGGGCCGCTGACCTGCCCTTCCGTCCTCCGCCTACTGATCCACCTGGATCAGTAGCGGGGGTGCGGTGGGGCCGGACAGCCCGGCCCGCAACCCGCAGGAGAAGACATGAGCAAGTGGTACTACCTCGCCCAGGACCGCAACCGCAACACGACCGGCCGGGGCACCGTCGACGCCGAGAACCACGACCGCGCGACCGAGGCCGCCTCCCGCGACGCCCGCAGCAAGGACGTCCCGTTCTACCGCCTCGTCGTCGGCAAGAAGAAGGACAACTGACCATGGCCGACGACCTGAAGCTCACGCTCAGCGAGAAGGCCGCCATCGTCCGCCTGGAGGCCCGCGGTGTGCGCCGCGCGGCCGCCGGCATCACCCACCAGCCCGACATCGACCGCGACATCGCCGCCATCAAGGAGCGCGCCCGCAAGCGGGCCGCCAAGCCCCAGTAGGTACGCCACGGGGCGCCCGTACCCGGCCAGGTACACCCGGGCGCCCCGTGTCCCGGACCGCCCAACAGAACGACCGGAGGAACCATCGTGACGGACACTGTCGCACTCGCCAAAGCCGATGACCCGGGTACGGCAGGTACGGCCGTACCCGAACGGCCGGGCACGCCGAGTACGCCCGTACCTGTCGACAACCCCAAGCTGCCCGCCCCGGGCGTCGTCGACGAGAAGCGGAAGCCGATCCTGCCGCCGTGGCTGCGCGACCGGGCCGAGTTCACGGCGGCCGCCAGGCACACCGCCGGCCGCCTCGGGTACGCCACCGCCTACCACGGACTGCGCGCCCCCTGGTACGCCCTGCAGCTCGCCGCCATGTCCCCGCGCGGCGCCTGCCGCTTCGTCGCCGAGACGAACCGGTGGGTGTGGGACCGGGAGGCCGCCCCGCTCCGCGACCACGCCGTGCGCACCGAGGACGTAGACGAGTACCTGAACCTTGCCCGGCTGCGCGGCAACCGCGTCCGGCTGCGCGGCCTGGTCGCCGTCGTCGCCGCCGTGTTCGGCGCAGGGTTCGCCCTGTGGCTGTACGTCATGGCGCCCGCGTTCCTGGGGGCGTTCGCCGCCGGCGGCGTGCTGACCCTCGGCTACCTCGGGCAGCAGCCGGACGCGCCCGTCATCGGCCCCGCGGTGATGCGGACCGAGCTGCAGCGCCTCACCGGGACGATCGTCCTGCGCGGCCTGGACGCCATCGGCAACCCGCGCATCTCGGCCGCCATCAAGAAGGGCGGCGACATGGACGGGATGCGCTTCACCTCGGAGATCGTCCGCGACGGGCCCGGCTACCGTGCCGACCTTGACCTGCCGTACGGCGTCACCCCGGACGACATCATGGAGAAGCGCGAGGCACTCGCCTCGGGCCTGCGCCGCAAGGTCGGCTGCGTGTGGCCGTCCGGCGACCCCGACGAGCACGAGGGCCGCCTGGTGCTGTGGGTCGGCGACAAGCCGATGAACGAGACCAGCAAGCCGCCGTGGCCGCTGCTGAAGGACGGGCAGGTCGACCTCTTCCGGCCGGTCGTGTTCGGCAACGACCAGCGGATGCGGTGGGTTGAGGTGACGCTGATGTTCGCCTCGGTCGTCATCGGCTCCATCCCGCGCATGGGCAAGACGTTCCTGCTCCGTCTGCTGCTGCTCATCGCCGCGCTGGACCCGCGGGCGTGGCTGCTGCCGTTCGACCTGAAGGGAACCGGCGACCTCGGCCCGCTCGAGCCCGTCGCCCACCGGTACCGGTCCGGGGAGGAAGACGAGGACATCGAGTACATCCTGCACGCGCTGCGGGAGGTCAAGGAGGAGCTGCGGCGCCGGGCGAAGGTGATCCGGTCCCTGCCGCGCACGCGCTGCCCCGAGTCGAAGGTGACCCCGGCTCTGGCCAGTGACAAGAGCCTCGGTCTGCACCCGATCGTCATCGGCATTGACGAGTGCCAGGTGCTGTTCGAGCACGACAAGCACGGCGCCGAGCTGGAATCCATCTGCACGGACATCACCAAGCGCGGGCCGGCTCTGGGCATCATCGGCATGTACGCCACGCAGCGGCCCGACGCGAAGTCGCTGCCCACCGGTATCAGCGCGAACGCGGTGCTGCGGTTCTGCCTGAAGGTCATGAACCACACCGCAAACGATCTGGTGCTCGGTACCGGCATGTACAAGTCGGGTATCCGCGCCACCATGTTCAGCCGCCGTGACCTCGGCATCTGCTGGATGGGAGGCGAGGGCGACGACCCGCGCATCGTCGCCTCCGCGTTCGTCGACGCGCCCAAGGCCGAACTCGTGGCCGCGCGAGCGCGGAAGATGCGCGAGGAGTACGGCAACATCACCGGCCACGCCATCGGCGAGGGACCGGCGAAGACCGTGGGCATGGACGTCCTCGGCGACGTCCTCGCCGTCATGGGCGCCGACGAGAAGGCCGTGTGGTGCGAGCGGATCGCCGACCGGCTCGCCGAACTGCGGCCCGACGCCTACGCCGACTGGAAGGGCGAGAACGTCACCGCGGCCGTGAAGCCGTGGGGCATCAAGACGGGCCAGGTATGGGGCAGCACCGACGACGGCGAGGGCGCCAACCGGCGCGGCATCAAGCGCGCCGACGTCGTCGCCGCCGTCACCCGCCGAGAAGCCGACCGGCTCGCCGGCTGACCCTCACAACGACCGCTAGACCTAGCACCCCGCCCCGCTAGGTCTAGCGGCCCCGCTAGCACCGAATCCGGCCCCTGAGCAGGCAACTAGCGCCTAGCAGGGGCACCACCCACACCCCGGGAACCGCCCGGAACCGGAGGGAAGGCACCTCATGCTGCTTGCTATGGCCGCGCTCGTTCTCTGGCTCGGCGGCTACGCCGTACTGTGCGCCGTGAAGCCGTTCGCCCCGTGCCGCAGGTGCGGCGGCCTCGGCACCATCGAGCGGTTCGGGAAGACGAAGATGTGCCCGCGCTGCCTCGGCAGGAAGCTGCGGCTGCGCGTCGGCCGGCGGGCCCACAACGCATGGCGCCGGACGTACGACGACGGCACGCGCTGACACGGCCGCAAGCCCCTGTCCTCGGTCCTCGAGGGCAGGGGCTCTTCTCATGCGAGCAGCAGATGCCCGTGCTCCGCCAGGACGGCTCGCACCTCGGGCACATCGTCGAACTCCTTCAGCCGCTCGAGGACCGCTCGGGTACGGGAGGCGGTCCGGTCGGAGGCGAGGTCACCGGACAGTTCGATGACGCGCAGGGCCTCCGCTGCGGCCCGCTCCGGCTCGTTGGCGTCCGCCAGGGCCACGGCGAGCCACGACCGGTACAGGGCCAGTTCCCGGGCGTGCGTCACGTCGTACCGGGCGAGGACGTCGGCGAGCAGGGGCACGGCGCGCAGCGGCCGGCGCAACTCTGTGAAGACCCGGGCGTCCATCACCTCGAGTTCTTCCCGACTCACCCAGTACGCCCACAGCGGCGCCTCGCCGTGGCAGTCGTCGGTGAGCGCGTCGTGCGCCTCGCCGAGCGCCCGCAGCGCCTCTTGGGCGTGCGAGCGGCCCGCCTTCGCGTGCGCCCACGCCACCCGGTCGAGAAACAGTGCCCGCGTCTTGCCGGGGGCGTCGTCGCCGGCCTCGTCGACCGCGGCCTGCGCCAGGCCGATGCCGTCTTGCACCCGCCCTGAGTTCGACCACTGGTAGGCCAGAGACCCGGCGAGGTTCGCCGTCAACGGGCCGTCACCTGCCTGCCGTGCTGCGGAGATCCCGAGCCGGTAGGCGCGCTCTGCGTCCTCGAGACGGCCCGCGTCGGAGGCGATCCAGCCGGTGATCTGCGCAAGCTCCCCGATCTGCTCGAGCAGGGCACGCCCGACGTCGTCGGCGTAGGAGGCTTCGCGGTGCAGGGTCACGGCGGCGGACAGCTCCCGGAACGCGGGGGCGATCAGGTCCCCGCCCGACAGGACGTCGTCGGCGAGCCGCAGGCCATGCACCCGGGCTGCCAGACCCTCGACCTGTGCCGCGCTGATACGGCGCCCTGTACGAGCCGCCAGCGGCTCCAACGGGTCCCCGGGCGGTAGGAGTTCGGCGAGCGTGGCAGAGGCGCCGGGAAGCTGCGCCAGGCGGTCGCCGCGGGCGTAGGCGGCGGCCTGCCGTAACTGCGTGTCCGGGGTGCGCAGGGCGGCGGCGAGGAACGGCAGCCACACCTCGGGCACCCGGCCGCCCCGCTCCCAGCGGGACACCTCGTTCCGGGTGACCGACTGGACACCGGACAACGTGCACAGCAGGCCGGCGAGCTGGCGTTGCGACTTGCCGGTGCGACGGCGCAGCCCTGCGAGGTACTGGCCGAACTGGCGTCTGCGGTCCTCTGCCATCGGGCCCCCTTCCGGCTGCCAGTCTGGCCCCCTCCTGGCCCCCTGTGTGGCTCCTTCCCTGCCAGTTCACCCGCGATTCGATGACGGGCACAAGCAGCGCCCCGGCGACCGCTGACACGGCCCCGGGGCTGGCCGACTACCAGGAGTCGACATGCCGCACGCTACCGCCCGCTCCGCCGTCACGGCAGAGGACCACCAGCACCCGCCGGACATCGCTACGATGCGCGCCACCGTGCGCCGGCTGCTCGCCGACGATGCCGAAACGCCCGAGCCGGGCGAGCTGTCCACCCTGGCGCTGATGCTGCGCGGGCACATCAACGTCCTCATCCCGAGCGTCGAAGCGGCGGCCCGGGACCTGCCGAAGGACGACGTCCCCCGGGCGTGCGCGCTGGCGTGCGTCGGCGAGGCCCTCATGAGACTGCGCCTGGGCGACGGGAACAACGACCCCGTGCGCCTGGCCGTGGCCGTCAAGCTGGCCCGCTCGGTGAACGCGCTCGCCGACCACTTCGAGAGCCTCACCCAGTGAGAGCCGTCGCCGCACTGCTTCTCTACGTGGCGGCCGTGACCGGCCCGGCCCTGGCCGTGGTGCTGGCGCAGGCACCGCCCTGACGGCCGCCCCCTCAAGCCCCGGCGCCTCCGCGGAGTGCAGTGTCCCGCGGGGGCGCCGGCCACGCACCACCCGCCCATTCCGGCCCATCGAGAGAGGAACCTCATGTCCCACATCGAGTTGCCCGCGGCGCGCACCGTCGCAGACGCCGCGAAGGTGATCCTGGACGGCATCAAGGGCGACAAGGAGTTCGGCGCGTTCAAGGCCGCGTCACTGGAGTACAGCGACGACTGGCAGTGCTTCACCGGCTTCCCCGTGGTGCAGCGGTGGAACCTCGAGGCGGACGCGCCCGCGCTGTTCGAGGAAGGCCTGCGCGCCCTGGCGCTCAAGGCCGCGGTGTATGCGCTCACCGCCGACGACCAGGTGGCGGAGATCCCCATCGCCGTGCCGGTCGACGAGATGACCCACGCGATGCTCGCCCAGGCCCAGTTGCTCGGGCGGATCGCCGACGCCCGCGGCATCGCCATCATCCACCAGACCGACCAGGAGCACACCGACTACCGCGCGGGCGGATACACCCACGACTGCTACCGCCTGGCGTGGGGTGAGCCGCCCGCCCGCTACTGGCTCGACCACGAAGAGGTCGTCCGGCGCCGCGGCGTGCTGGCCGGCCTGTACGAGAGCATCGGCATGGGCCGCTCCGGCCGGGAGCACGCCCTCGACTTCGCCGCGGCCTAGCCGAGAGCGGCGCGCAGCACCGCCGTGACGTCCGTGCCGGGGTCCGCGGCGAGCAGGAGCGCAGTCGCCTGCTCGATCACCTCGTCGCAGGCTTCCGGCGGTGCCGCGTCCAGCACCGCGCGTACCCATGCGGGGACCTCGCCGGCCTCGGCGGGCGGCGGGGTCTCCCACGGCAGCGGCAGTCCGTCGCTGGCATACGGGGCGGCAGGCAGACCGACCCGCTCGGGGTGCACGCACACGGGCACACCGGCCGCGGTGAACCGGTGGCCGGTCGCCGGGTCGAAGGGGCAGTCGCGGGAGGGGCGTTCGACGACGTCGAACGCGCCGCCTGGGCACCGCAGGGACGGGCATACGCCGCACACCGGCCGGCCGTCCCGGGCGAACGCATCGGTCATTCCTCACCGCCTCGTTGTGGTGGGCAGCAAGGTACCGGCAGAGGCTCCCAGGCGCTTGTCACCCGCCCGGGCGCTCCGTGTGCCCGCGTCCGCCTCAAGGGCCCGGCGTACCGGGCTGACTTGTGGCCTCTTCGCAGGGGGTTTCTCGAGGCCGTACGCCCGGGCGCCCTCGTGCCGACGCCCGCCCCGCTCGAGGCAGTCGGCTCCCTGAGCGGAGACGATCAGCGCAGGTGGCACGGAGTCCTCGAGGGCGCCGGCCTGGCGGCCGCGGAAGCGGGAGGCGTGGCCAAGCCGGGGCCGATTGACGCCTCGTGTGGGGTCTCCCAGACCCGTACACAGAGAGAGTGCCCTCCCCCGCGGTCTTCTGTGCGCGCGCCCGCGCGGGTGCGCCCCCACCCCTGCGCGGGCGAACGCACGACTCCGAACACAGCAGGACGCCAGCACACCCAGCCTGTGGGCTGTGCTGGCGTCCTGCGTGCAGTTCCGCGCTGCGGCTGCTGCGCTCAGACGGTCGACCACGCTGCGGCTGCGGCCACGGGCCACCCTGGCGCAGGGTGGCGGAGCGGCGCTCCCCGAGTCACGCGGCGGCGTTGCGGATGATGCGCTGGTACTCGGCGTCCTGCTGGCGCTTGCTGGGCATCCAGAACACGGCGTCGTGGTCGATCAGCCAGCCGAGCTTGATGTGCATCGGCGCGCCTGTGCCCCACGGCCAGGCCGGACCGAAGCCGGTGCCGGCGGTGCGCCACTCGGGCACGAGGTCGGGGATGTTGCGGATCTCGGCAAGCGGGCTGGCCTTGCCCATCGGATCGGCGATGTACTCGCGGGTGGATCCGGTGTCCTCGCCTTCCCCTCGCAGGGTCGACCAGGCGTCGCGCAGTGCGCCGTACCAGACGGTTGCCTGGTGCAGCTCGAGGATGGCGGAGCGGACGTTGTCGGGCTCGCTCAGCATGTCGAGAGTTGCACCGGTCATGTTGGCGTACTGCCCGGCCGTACGGCGCGCGGCGCGGAAACCGTCGAGCCGCTCGTCGAGCGCGGGCTGCAGGTGCTCGGCGACGACGGTCTCGAGGGCGCCCCAGGCGCCGAACTGGCCCAGGCGCACGGCGACGTCCTCCGCCTGCTGCTCGCGCTTCTTGTCGACCCAGACGCGGGCGCCGTAGGAACGCGTCTCCTGGCCGTCCTCGATGAGCTGCACGAGCTGGTCGTAGTCGTTCAGCACGTCCTGGGGCAGGGTGAACCAGCCCTGTCGGGACGCGTGGACCAGGCGGTGCGCGCGGGTGGTGCTGATGGTGTCTGCGGCGTGCATGGGTTCTCCTGTCACTTGCTGTTGCGGTAGCTGCGGACGGACGGGGTTCGGGTGGTGCCGTACATGCGGAGGTTGCCGACCGCTTCGGCGACGTCCTCGGCGGAGGCGGTGCGGTAGTCGACGGGCTCGGCGTCCGGTGCGGTCGTCGGTACCGTCCGCCCCGTGTGGCCGTGGCTGTGGACGCGGGCGACCGCTTCGGCGTACTCCGCCGGGGAGGCCTGGCGGTAGTCGGCGGTCGGCTCGGTGGGAGGCGTGGCCGGCTCGGGCGTGTTGGGGTCCATGGGTTCCTTCCTGGTTCGGTGTTCTGGTGCGCGGTGCGGGCGTTGTTGGCGGTCCGCGTGGAGGGTGGTCAAGGTTCGTCACGAGGGCGCCGCTCCTGTCCGGGGGGCTCGAACGTGCCGCGCTGAGGAGGGCAGGCGGGCCGTCATCCGGTCCTCGCCAGGGCTGTGTCCGGCTCGGCTCGGTCGTGTCGGCTGACCTCGCGGGGCGTCACCGTGAGTGATGTCTGTCCGGGCGTCGCGCCATTGGCGCCGCCATTCACGCCATTCACGCCAGGCTCCGAACCCTGGCGTGAATGGCGCGACTGTGGCGCGACTGCCGAAGCGGGTTCACTCTCCGTGTCGGGGAAGTGCTCGATGATGCGCCATACCGAGCCCTTGCCGAAGCCCGCGCGCTCGGCCTTGACGCCTGCCTTGCGCATGGCGCGCTGAAGGGTGCGTTCGGAGATGTCGTCGGCGGCCGCCGCCTTCTTCACGTCCTTGCTCGAGGCCTCGCCGCCCTGGCTCTCGAGGTAGCCGCGCAGCCACTCGGCGGCGTTGTCCCGCTCGCCCCTGTCGGTCTCCTGCCCGGCGGAGAGGATCTCGTCGACGGTGCGGTCGGCGCGACCGGTGAAGACGAACTTGCCCACGCGGGCGTCCCCGGCCCGGGTGGGTACGGTGGCCGACTCGATGACGTACGAGAGCGAGGGGAGGTCGGCGCGCCCGAGGCTGTTCTTGGCCTGGGTCATGACGCGGCATTCGTTGTCGTCGTCACGGGCGAAGCCGAAGACGGCGCGAGGGACGTTCTTGAAGGCGCCCGAGCCGGTGATGAGCGAGGCCGGGTCGGTGCTGCTGCCCTTGTTGAAGTGCGCGATGCCCAGCAGAACGGCGCCGGTACGGTCGGCCATGCGGGCGAGGGGATCGAGGGCCAGGCGCACGTCTCGCTCGCGGTGGGTGTCGATGCCCTTGCCGATGCACGACATCAGCGGGTCGAGGACGACCAGGGCCACGTCGTGCTCGGCGATGGCCTGCTCCATCAGGGAGTTGTCCTGCGGCAGGCTGAGCGTCGTCTCGCCGTACTCGGCCTCGACCGCTTCCACGCGGAAGACGAGATCGAGGTTCGCGCCGGCGCCGATCAGGCGGGGCACGATCGTCTGCTTCCACGAGTCCTCGACCGCCACGTAGAACACCGCGCGCGGCCGTCCGTGGAACGAGCCGGGCAGGGTGCCGCGCGTGATGTGCGCGGCCATCCACATGCCGAACGAGGACTTGCCCGTGCCCTCCCGTCCGGCCGCGACCGACAGGGCCCCGGCGGGCACGCGGCCCTCGCCGTCGTCGACCCATGCCCACACCACGGGCTCCGGTTCGATGTCCGACGCGCGGGTGATCTTCAGTGTGCGGCGGGGCGTGAGCGAGGCCTCGGTGATGCCGTTGCGCTCGAGCGTCTCGCGGGCAGCGTCGTGCAGGTCCGTCACGCGACAGCTCCCGTCCTGTGCGGCGCTCGCTCAGCGCTGCGCAGCGTCCTCGATGCCTCTGCGTCTGACAGGCCGATGCGGGCCGCCGCGTCCATCAGCGCCCCGTACACCGCCTCGCCGTCGACCTTGCCCAGGCGCACCAGCTCGAGGGCGCGGCACCCAGCCCAGAAGAGGCGGGAGTTCCGCTCGCCCTCGCGCGCCTCAAGGACGAACGCGACCAGGCCGACCAGGCCGTCGAACGGACGCGCCGACAGGATCGGCGACACGGCGGGCCGTGCCGGGGCGGTCGGGGCACCGAGGAACGCCGGCCACTCGGCGAGCGGGTGGCCGAACCGTCCGTCGCCCGACCAGCGGTAGCGGGTGCCTGACGGGTGAAGCGAGGGCGCGGCGACGATGTAGCCGTTGGACTTCACGTCGATGCCGGGTCCGAGCTTGCCGGGCAGGTCCGTGCCGGGGTGGGAGTAGACCAGGTGCAGGCCGTCCCCTCCGGTGATCTGCATGAGCGTGCCGGGCAGTGGGCCGTGCTGCGACTCGAGGTCGCACAGCGTCGACCGACCGCCGTTGCGCGGGTCGATGTCGACCACGGCCAGGCCGTTCGGCGCGCACGGCAAGCCGATGCCGGCGGTGGGGTAGTGGCGCCACCAGGCAACGATCTGCTGGGGGTCGCGGGTGGCGTCGTGGTAGCCGTGGCCGTGCTGCCCGCATTCGCCACGGCAGGGGTGCCCCGCCTCGTGAGCGCGGGGGATCGCCGGCGTCTTGCCCGCGAGGGGGAAGACGCTCCAGCCGTGCTGCGCGTAGGCGAGCGCGTGTGCCACGATGGGCACCGACCCGAAGCCTGTTGCGAGGTCGTTTCGGTCCCCAGGTGATTGCAGCACCTGGGGACCGCTTGCGTTGTGGTTCATGCGTTCCTCACTTCTCGCCTGACAGGACACGGACCAGGTCGGCCGTGATGATCAGGCAGCGGGACCCGAGCGGCAGCGTCTTGACGGGGGACTCGCCGCGCTTGATCAGCCCGTAGAGCTGGGACTTGCTGATGCCCATGGCGTTCGCCGCGCTGCAGACGCTGACGGTGGCCGGCCACCCGCGGACGTCCTCGAGCGTCGGCCGCTCGTTCTCTGGCTTGAGCCGGGCCGCCGTCGTCATCGGTCACTCCGAGCCTTGATGGTGTGCTCTTCGATCCACCGCTCAATTGCGCTGCGGCGGTACCGAACGCGGGCGTACTTGCCCGGGCCCGTCTTGACGTAGTCGGGCCCGGTGCCTCGCCACCGGTAGTTCGCGAGGGTCTGCGGAGCGATGCCGTACTCAGACCGCACTTGCTTGGCGGTAAGTAGCTGTTCGGGCACTTTTCCACCTTGGATGAGTTGAGTTTGGAATCGGATGCGTCTATATTCGACGCATGCCGCAGACGATAACAGACGTTCCGAAGCTCAGAAAGATCCATCTGCCGCCTAGGCTGAAGCTCATGACCGAGCAGAAGACAGGCCGCGGTGCTGTCGCCATGGGCCCCACCGCCGAAGCCGTAGCTGCGAACGTGCGCCGGATCCGAGCTGGCAAGGGGATCTCGACGTACCAGCTCGCCGAGGCACTCCGTAAGGCAGGCCGGCCGATCGCTGCGTCCGCCATCTCCAAGCTGGAACGCGGCGACCGCAAGGTAGACGTCGATGATCTGATGGCCTTGTCCGTGGCCCTCGACGTCAACCCGTCGGCTCTACTGCTGCCCGACACCATCGAGGGAGACGCACAGCTCACGGGTGGCGGAACGGTGCCCTCGGTATCCGCGTGGGCCTGGGCAGACGGGAAGAGCCCGCTGCGCGTGCCGGAGGGAGACGACGGCACAGCACAGCTCGACTTCACGCGCTGGTCCCGCCCTCGAGGTAAGAGGCGCCGCTACAACCTCATGACCGCGGCCGGCCGTGAGGCCGCCCTTGCCGACACGCACCGGGACGTCGACGAGGAAGGCGAGCATGGCTGACCCCATCAAGAAGGTGACGCTGACAAGCGGCAAGGTCCGGTACCGGTTCGTCGTCGACATCGGCCAGGACCCGGCGACCGGCAAGCGCCGGCAGTTGACGGTCACGAAGGACACGAGAAAAGAAGCGGTCGCGGAGTACGCGCGGATCCAGCATCAGAAGGCCACGGGATCGTTCGTCGCTCCTTCCAAGGCCACGGTGTCGGACGTGGTGGACATGTGGCTGAAGAGCGCGACGCGGGACGTGGAGGTGGCCACGAAGCGGTCGTACGAGGACGCGATGCGGTACGTCCGCACGCACCTTGGCGAGAAGCGGGTGCAGCTGCTCAACGAGGACGACGTGGAGTCGCTCATCGACTGGATGCTGACCAGCGCGCGTCGCATCGGCGGGAAGCCCGGCACGGGCTTGAGCGTCCGGACCGTGAGCCTGACGCTCGGCCGCTTTCGGGCCGCGTTGAACCTGGCGATCCGGCGGGGCCTGGTGACGCGGAACGTGGCGGAGCACGTGACCATTCCGAGGCAGGCCCGAAAGGACGACAAGGCTCGCAGGAAGGCGCGCGTGCCGTGGACTGAGGATGAGGTGAAGACCTTCCTCGCGCACGTCGCGGGTGACCGACTGTACGCCGTGATGCTGCTGTCCCTGATCGGTCTGCGGCCGGCGGAGGTCTGCGGCCTCCGGTGGGCGGACATCGATCTCGAGACGGGCACAGTGTCCGTGGAAGAGACGCGCACTCTGGTGGCAGGTGAGGTGATCGAGAAGGACACCAAGTCCTCGTCCGGGGAACGGAAGCTGCCGCTGCCCACGATCGTCCTTGCCGCGCTGAGAGCCTTCCGCTCCCGCCAGGCGCGCGAGCGCCTGGCCGCGGGCGAGGGTTACGAGGCGTCGGGGCGCGTCGTCGTCGACGAGTTGGGGGCCGCGGTCAAGACGGACTGGCTCCGCCGGCGAGCGTACGAGCGGATGCAGACGGCGGGCGTACGCAAGGTCCGTCTGTACGACGCGCGGCACGCCTGCCTGTCGTGGATGGCGAACAACGGCGTACCGGACACCGTTGTGTCGGCCTGGGCCGGGCACAGCGACCTGTCGTTCACGAAGCGCACCTACGTCCACCCCGATCCGCAGTCGCTCAAGGCCGGTTCGGACAAGCTGTCCGAACTGCTCGGCTGAGCATGATCCAAAAGGGAATGTGAGAAACCGTGAGACGAACACTCGCCAGACACGACAAAGGCCCCGATCCGCCGGGGCGGTTCAGGGCCTCTGACCAGCACTCTAGGTGCTTCTCTCTAGTGCACTCGGCAGGATTCGAACCTGCAACCTTCTGATCCGTAGTCAGATGCTCTATCCGTTAAGCTACGAGTGCTTGTTTTGTTTTCCGCCTGTCCTGGTCCTTTCGGCCCCGTCCCGGCGACAGGAAGAACATTACATGACTGCCGCCGCCATGTGAAATCCGTTTGGTCCACCCCTTGTGACCTGGGAAAACGCCGTCACGGGGGGGGTGGGACGGGAACGACGAAGCCCCGGTCCTGGGGACCGGGGCTTCGGTGATGCAGCGCGGAGGCGGAGGGATTTGAACCCTCGATGGGCTTTAAGGCCCAAACCGCATTAGCAGTGCGGCGCCATAGACCGGACTAGGCGACGCCTCCAGCACAACCTCCCGCGCGAGCGCGAGTGGTGCGTGCAGATGATGACACAGTCGAGTGCGGTGTCACCAATCGCCTCCCACGGTACTAGGCCGGAAGCCCGCAGGGCAAAGCCCTTGCCGGTGACGGGTGTGGCGCGCAACGTCCGGCGGCTTGCCGCGTTAGTCAGGTCATGCTGCAGGCCATCCCCCGCACCCTCGTCGCCGCCACCGCCGCGACCGTCGCCGCCTTCTCCGTCGTACCCGCAGTGATGCCCGCCGTCGCGTACGCCGCGGCGGGTCCGCTCGCGCCGCCGCCCGTCCGTGACGAGGACCGCGGCGGCGATCACCTCGTGGTCACCGTGCACCACGCCGGCCAGGGGCGGGACGGGACCTACGAGCTGTACTGCCATCCCGCGGGCGGCAGTCACCCCGACGCCGCCGACGCCTGCGCCGCGCTCGACCGGGGGACCCGGTGGGGTACGGACGTCTTCGCCCCCGTCCCGGACGGCAGCGTGTGCACCATGCAGTACGGAGGGCCCGCCACCGCGCACGTCACCGGCACCTGGGCCGGACGGCCGGTGGACGCGGTGTACGACCGCGGTGACGGGTGCCGCATCGCCCGCTGGAACGGGCTCGTGCCGCTGCTGCCCGATCTCGATTCCCACGGACGGCCGTGACACACGCGGCGTCTCGCGGCGGCACGTCTCAGGGCGGGATCGGGGCTTCGGGGCTTCACCGAAGCCAGGTGGAAGTCCCGCGGAGACCGGGCCCCGGGCGGGCGACGTGGTCACGGCGGGGTCACGGGTTCTGCGTCATTTCGTTGTGCGACCTCCCTCTCATCCGGCGTCGGGAGCGCAACCGCTGCCCTTAGACTCCCTCGCGTGACACGTCGCGGGCAGGTTGGCAAGATGGCCCGAGCGGTCAGCAAAGGGCGGTAACAGGGAGGAAGCGTCTCGTGAGCAGCAGGCCATCCCGAGGCGCTGCTCGCCTCGCAGCCATACTGGACGCGCTTCCCGACGCGTTGGTGCTGGTCAACGCCAACGGGACCGTCGTCAACGCCAACACCATCGCGCTCGAGGCCTTCGAGGCGCCGGGGACCGCCCTCGTCGGGCGCGGGCTGCTGGACCTGCTGCCACAGTTCGACTCCAAGCTCATCCCGGGGTCCATGCGGCGCCCGGACCACATGGACCCGCGCGGCCGGACCAAGCCGACGCGGATGATCGCCCGGCGGACCGACGGGGCCGAGTTCCCCGTCGAGGTCACCAGCGCGAATCTGGAGAGCGGCCACCAGGCGTACGACAGTCACGGCTACAGCGGCGACGAGCTGCTGATGCTCGTCGTACGGGACCTCACCGGCACCGTGGACACCGAAGCCGAGCTGGCCCGCTCGCAGCGGCAGACCGAGATGATCCTGCGGGCCGCGTCCGAGGGCGTGGTGGGCACCGACACCGACGGGCGCATCGTCCTCGTCAACCCGGCCGCCGCCCAGATCCTCGGCTACCGGGCCAGCGATCTCGGCGGGCGCGAGCTGCACACGCTCGTCCTGCACTCCCGCGCCGACGGCTCGCCCTTCCCGTACGACGAGTCCCCGCTCGCCGACACCCTGCGCTCCGGGCGCAAGCACCGGGTGCGCGGGCAGGTGGTGTTCGCCAAGAACGGCGACGCGCTGCCGGTCGACCTGACGACCGCGCCCGTGCGCGACGGCGACCAGCTCGTCGGCGCCGTCATGACCTTCACCGACCGGCGGCCCTACGACGCGCTCGCCGAGGAGAAGAACGAGCTCGAGAAGCGGCACGCGGCGGAGCTGGAGCGGATCGAGGAGGAGCACGCCTCGGAGCTCACCGCCCTCCGCCAGAAGCACGTCACCGAACTCGAGGAGTTGCAGGAGCAGCACGACGAGGAACTCGCCGCCGGGGAGGAGCGGTACGCCGCCCTCGGCGAGCGGGAGAAGGACCGCTACGAAGCTCTCGCCGGGCGGCACGAGCAGTTGCTGACGCTGCTCGGCCGGTCGCTGCGCGGGCCGCTGGAGGAGCTGCGGCGCGAACTCGCCACGCTGGCCGCCGACGACGCCGGGCAGTTGTGGCCCGAGGCCAACCAGGTCCTGCATCACCTCTCCGCCGGTTACTCACGGATCACCTCCCTCATCGACAACGTCCTCGGCTACCAGCGCCTCGACGCCGGCAGCGAGGAGATCAGCCGCACGAAGGTCATGCTCGACGCCGTCGTCGCCGCCGGCGTCGACGGGGCGGTGGAGCTGATCGGGCCCGGGCGGGTGCAGTTCGCGGTGCACGCCCCGCCCATCGAGGCCGAGGTCGACCCGCAGCGCCTCGCGACCGCGCTCGCGCACCTCGTCGCGGACGTCGCGGGGGTGGACGCGACCGGCAACACGCCCGTCTCGGCGGGCGGTTACATGGACAACACCGTCGTGGTGGCGGCGGCGCAGCGCGGTGAGGTCGTACGGATCGAGGTGCGCGGGCCGTACGCCGGGGGCGACCCGGTGCACGAGCCGATCGTGCGTGGGATCGTGCGCGCCCACGGCGGCGTGCTGCAGACACACGAAGTGCCGGGCATGAGCGGCAGCGCCTACGTGCTCGAGGTGCCCATCGGCGGTGGCGCCGGGGCCGTTCCGGCCGCCGAGGTCGCGGTCATCGAGGCTCCGGTGGCCGAGGTCCCGATGGCCGGGGCGCCGATGGCCGGGGCGCCGGCCGTCGAAGGGGCGGTACCGGCCGAGCAGCCGGGCGGTGGGCGGCGGCGGGCCCGGCGGTCCTCCGTCGACGCCTTCCTGGACAGCGAGGTCCCGGGCGGGCCCGGGACGGCCGAAGCGGGCGACACGGAGGGCAGCGCGCCCACCGGACGGCGCCGGAGGCGTGCGGCCGAGGAGGCTGCCGCCCAGGCGCAGGCACAGGGGCAGGAGCAGGGGCAGGTACCAGCGCAGGCGCAGGCGGCCGTCGAGGGTTCCGGCGGTACGGGGCGACGCCGGGGGCGGCCTGCCGAGGGCGCCGGGGAGGGCGTCTCCGAGGGCGCCGTCGTGACGGCTGCCGAGCACGCGGCCGGGACCGCCGCCGTGGGGACCGGGCTGGGCGGCACCGTGCCGCCGCAGGGCGTGCCGGCGCCGGGCGCCGGACACCACCGTGCCCGGCGTGACGACGGCGGGCAGCAGGCGTTGCCGCCGGCCCTGCCGGCTCCGTCCGCCCCTCAGCCGGACTCGAGCGTCCAGCCGTCCCAGTCGGCCCAGGCCGAGGGTGCCCAGCCGTCCGGGCGGCGGCGACGGGCCCTGGCCGCCGCGAACGAGCGCGCCGCCGCGCAGGAGGCCGGGCCCCGAGCGGTGTTCGCCCTGCCCCCGGCTGAGGCCGACCGCCCGTCCGGTGGGACGCCGACGGGTGCCGGAACGGAGGCGGGAGCTGAGGCCGTGGCCGGGGCGCCCGCGGGGGCGGGGGCCGTCACGCCGGGCGGGCAGGGACCGGTTCCGGTACAGGGACAGGTTCCCGCGCAGGTTCAGGTCCCGGGTCAGCCGCAGGCCGTCGCCGGGCAGGGCCAGGCACAGACGCCGGTTCCCGCCCAGGGAGTCGTGCCGGTTGCCGCCCAGGGAGTCGTGCCGGTTCCCGCGCAGGGAGTCGCGCCTGCGCAGGGGGCCGTTCCCGGGCAGCAGGTCATTCCCGCACAGGGGGCCGTTCCCGGGCAGCAGGCAGTTCCCGCGCAGGGAGTTGTTCCCGCGCACGGGCTCGCGCCCGCGCAGGCGGTGACGCCCGCACCGGGTATGGCGCCGGCGCAGCCTCAGCTTCCCGGCCAGCCGCAAGCTCCCGTGCAGCCCCAGGTACCCGGCCAGCCGCAAGCTCCGGTACAGCCTCAGGTTCCCGGCCGGCCGCAGGCACCCGCGCAGCCGCAGAGCGCCGGTCAACCGCAGGGTCCGGGCCAGCCGCAGTTGCCCGCGCAGGCCCAGGTTCCGGCGCAGGCCCAGGCTCCAGTGCCGGGGCAGGTTCCGGTGCAGGCTCAGGTTCCGGCGCCGGGGCAGGTCCCGGTGCAGGCTCAGGTTCCGGCGCCGGGGCAGGTCCCCGGGCACCCGCAGGCCCTGGTCCAGGACGGTCAAGGCGTCCCCGGTGGCGCTGTCCCCGACGACGGTCGGCACGACGCCGTTCCGCACGACCAGGCCGACGACCACACCCCGCCCCAGCCGCACCCCACGACCGCGCCGACGGGGCGTCGACGTCGTGCCGTGGCCCAGCCGGGCGTGGCGCCCGGAACGCCCGCGCAGGGAGTTCCGGTGCAGGAGGTGCAGCCCGGGGCTCCCGTTCCCCCGCAGGGCGCCCCGGCGTCGAGCGTGCAGCCGGCTCTCGGCCAGCCGGTCACCGCACCGGACGCGACCGGGCAGGTCGGCCTGCCCGCACAGCCCCTGCCGGCCCAGCCCCCGGCCGCACAGCCGGCGATTCCTCAGCCGGCAGTCGCGCAGCCCCCGCAGCCCGCCCCCGCCGAGCCCGTACCGGCCCAGCCGGTGCCGGCCCAACCCGTGCCCGCCGAGGCCGCCGGTCCGGCCCTCGCTGCCGCCCCCGCCCAGCCCTGGCCCGGCACCGGCGGCACCTCCGGCGCCGGTGTGCCCCTGGCGAACGCCGCTGCCCCGGCGCCGGTGGAGGCCGCGGCGCAGCCGCTGCCCGCCGAGGCCGTCGCGCCGGTCGATCCGAACTCCACGCAGGGGCGTGCGATCAGTGTGCGGACGCTGGGGCAGGGTGTGCCGTTCACGCGGCAGGCGGCCCAGGTCCAGCAGCAGGCCGCGACGCCCGCGCCGCATCAGCCCGGTGGCTCTGGCCGCCGGCGCAAGCTGGGTACGAGGGCCGACGCGGCCGCGGTCGCGGAGCAGGCCGCCCGGCCGCACCCGCAGGCCGAGCAGGTCCCCGTGCCGCCGCAAGCACAGCCCCAGCCCCAGGTGCAACCGCAGGCCCAGGCGCAGCCACAGCCGCAGGCGTCCCTGGCCGGGCAGGCGCGGCCGGCGCAGCCGGGCACCGAGGGGACCGGACGGTCGTACGCCATCGGCGCGCCGGACGAGAACGCCGCCGAGGGGCCCGAACCGCTGGACGGTCCGGGCGGAGCGGTGGAGGTCGCGGATCCGCCCCGGCCGCAGCCGATGGACGACGAGCTGCCGCCGGAGCCGCTGGACAACCCGCGCCGGCTGCTGGTGTGGCCGGCCCCGGACGTCACGACCCAGCAGGCGCTCAGCGACCGCGGCTACCGGCCGGTCATCGTGCACTCGCGCGAGGAGGTCGACGCGCAGATCGCCGCCTTCCCGGCCGCACTGTTCGTCGACCCGCTGACCGGTCCGATCACCCGCACCGCGCTGCAGTCGCTGCGGCAGGCGGCGGTGGCCGCCGAGGTGCCGGTGATGGTGACGGCGGGCCTGGGGCAGGCGACGCGCGAGGCGGCGTACGGCGCCGATCCGGCCGTTCTGCTGAAGGCGCTCGCGCCGCGCGACAGCGAGCAGCACCCGCCGCGCGTACTGCTGATCGAGGAGCACGCGGAGATCGCGCTGGCGCTGACCGCGACGCTGGAGCGGCGCGGGATGCAGGTGGCGCGGGCCGCGAGCGACGCGGACGCGGTGGCGCTGGCGGGACAGTTCCGGCCGAACCTGGTCGTGATGGATCTGCTGCAGGTGCAGCTGCGCCGGGCGGGGATCGTCGACTGGCTGCGCGCCAACGGGCAGCTCAACCGCACCCCGCTCGTCGTCTACACCGCCGCCGTCGACGCGGCCGACCTGCCGCGGCTGGCGTCCGGCGAGACCGTGCTGTTCCTCGCGGAGCGCTCCACCAGCGCGGAGGTGCAGGCCCGGATCGTCGACCTGCTGGCCCGGATCGGGACCAACTAGGGCAGACCTCGACCGGGACGGGTTGCGTGCTCGGACGGTGCCGCGAGCACCGACATCGAGTAACGATTACTCAGTTCCCCGGCACGGCTCGCTTGTCTTAGGAAGTGGTTGTTCAACTTTCTACGGAGGCGAGTTGTGAAGAAGCATGCGATGCGCGCGGCCCTGGTGGCCGGCGTCGCGGTCATGGCCGCGGGTCTTCCCGCGATGACGGCACAGGCGTCGTCCGCCGAGGCGGGCAGCGGTGCGACGACCTCGTACGAGAGAGGTCACGTGCTGTCCTGCCAGGGCCGGGCGGGAGACAGGTCCGTCCTGGTGGATCTGTACGACAACTCCCAGTACGGATCCTTCGTGTCGGTCAACATCGAGGGCTCCGACGGGGAGTACGGCGGCGGCTCGGAGCCCGCGCAGCTGTTCCAGAACGGTTCGGTCTCCGCCGACGTGCCCATCGAGCACTTCGGCGAGAACGGGGGCGACGCGGGAACGGCGACGATCCGCGGTACCTACGCGTTCACCGGAGAGTCGACCCGGATCCACGACGTCTACCGGGAGCCCACCTGGGTCGTCGTCACCCACGGCGTTCACCGGCAGCTCAGCTCCAGCGTCACCGTCGACGTCCTCGGTGAGACCGCGTCGCTGTCCTGCGACCCCTCTTTCGCGTACGACCTGAAGGTGACGCGGACCCCCATGTGACGCGCCCGCCCGCACCCTGAGCGTCCGCGCTGGTGGACGAGGGTGCGGGCGATGCGGTGAACATCCGGGAGGCGGGGGGGGGGGGGGGGGGGGGGGGGGGGGGGGGGGGGGGGGGGGGGGGGGGGGGGGGGGGGGGGGGGGGGGGGGGGGGGGGGGGGGGGG
>NZ_JBVIIE010000020.1:0-140279 GCF_055569945.1 Streptomyces sp. NPDC031340 | reverse complement strand
GGTCAGAGGAGTGCAGGGGAGTCTAAGAGAGGGGGGGGGGAGGAGGGGGGGAGGGGGGGGGGTGGGGGGGGGGGGGGGGGGTTGGGGGGGGGGGGGGGGGGGGGGGGGGCCCCCCCCCCCCGGTTCCGGGCCCGCGCCTGTCGAGAGGACCCAGGCACATGTTCCGCAGCTTGCGAAGAGCGCTGTGCGCCGCCGCGGCGCTGTTGTTACCGCTGGCCGGCGCGCACACCGCGCACGCCGCCGACACCGCCGACACGGCCGGTGCGGGCTACTGGCACACCAGTGGCCGGCAGATCCTCGACGCGGCCGGGCAGCCCGTCCGGATCGCCGGCATCAACTGGTTCGGCTTCGAGACCGGCAACCACGTCGTCCACGGCCTGTGGTCCCGCGACTACAAGAGCATGATCGACCAGATGAAGTCGCTGGGCTACAACACCATCCGGCTGCCCTACAGCGACGACATCTTCAAGTCCGGGACCACTCCCGACAGCATCGACTTCTCCGGCGGCAAGAACGCCGACCTGCAGGGCCTCAACTCCCTCCAGGTCATGGACAAGATCGTCGCCTATGCCGGCCAGGACGGGCTGAAGGTCATCCTCGACCGCCACCGCCCGGACTCCGGCGGCCAGTCGGCGCTCTGGTACACGGCGTCGGTGCCGGAGTCGACGTGGATCGCCAACCTCAAGTCGCTGGCATCCCGTTACGTCGGCAACTCCACCGTCATCGGCATCGACCTGCACAACGAGCCGCACGACCCCGCCTGCTGGGGCTGCGGGGACACGACGAAGGACTGGCGCCTGGCCGCCCAGCGGGGCGGCAACGCGGTGCTCTCCGTCAACCCCGAGCTGCTCGTCTTCGTGGAGGGCGTGCAGACCTACGACGGCGTCTCCGGTTGGTGGGGCGGCAACCTGATGGGCGTCGCGCAGTACCCGGTGCAGCTCGACGTGGCGAACCGGGTGGTGTACTCCGCCCACGACTACGCCACCAGCGTCGCCCAGCAGAGCTGGTTCAGCGATCCGTCGTTCCCCGCCAACATGCCCGGGGTGTGGGACAAGTACTGGGGCTACATCTTCAAGCAGAACATCGCGCCCGTGTGGATCGGCGAGTTCGGCACCACGCTCCAGTCGACGGTCGACCAGAAGTGGCTCGCCGCGCTGGTGAGTTACCTGCGGCCGACGTCGACCTACGGCGCCGACTCCTTCCAGTGGACGTTCTGGTCCTGGAACCCCAACTCCGGTGACACCGGCGGGATCCTCAAGGACGACTGGACGACGGTGGACACCGTCAAGGACGGCTACCTGGCGAGCATCAAGGCGTCCGCGTTCCCCGGCAGCGGCGGGAGCGGCGGCGGCACGGGAGGCGGCGGTACCACGGCCGCCTGCGGCGCCGCCTACACCGTCAGCAGCGACTGGGGCGGCGGCTTCAACGCCGAGGTGAAGGTGACCAACACCGGCACGACCGCGCTGTCGTCCTGGAAGGTGACCTGGACGTGGAGCGGCTCCCAGCAGGTCACGAGCATGTGGAACGCCTCGTACACACAGTCCGGTTCGACCGTGACCGCGGTGAACGCGGCGCACAACGGCAGCCTGGCCGCGGGCGCTTCGGCGACCTTCGGATTCGGCGGCGCGCCCGGCGGCGGGGCGGTGCCGGAGGTGAGCTGCACGGCATCATGACGGAAGGGCGCCCGGTGGTCCTGTCACCGGGCGCCCTTCAGCCATGGACGGTCAGAGCTTCTCGATCACGTAGTCGACGCACTTCGTCAGCGCCTCGACGTCCGCCGGGTCGATCGCCGGGAACATCGCCACCCGCAGCTGGTTGCGGCCGAGCTTGCGGTAGGGCTCGGTGTCGACGATGCCGTTGGCGCGCAGCACCTTGGCGACGGCCGCCGCGTCCACCTCGTCGGTGAAGTCGATCGTGCCGATGACCTGCGAGCGCTTGGCCGGGTCGGCGACGAACGGGTTCGCGTACTTGACGTCCTCGGCCCAGCCGTACAGCGTGCGCGCGGAGGTGGCGGTGCGGCGGACCGCCCAGTCCAGGCCGCCCTGGCCGTTGAGCCACTCCAGCTGCTGGTTGAGCAGGAAGAGGGTGGCGAGCGCCGGGGTGTTGTACGTCTGGTTCTTGCGGGAGTTGTCGATCGCCGTCGGCAGGCTGAAGAACTCCGGGACGTGCCGGCCGGAGGCGTGCACGCGCTCGGCACGCTCGATCGCGGCCGGGGAGAAGACGCCGATCCACAGGCCGCCGTCGGAGGCGAAGGACTTCTGCGGGGCGAAGTAGTAGACGTCCGTCTCGGCGATGTCGACCGGCAGGCCGCCGGCGCCGGAGGTGGCGTCGACCAGGACCAGGGCGCCCTCGTCGGCGCCGGCCACGCGGTTGATCGGCATGGCGACGCCGGTCGAGGTCTCGTTGTGCGTGAACGCGTAGACGTCCACGCCCGTCTCGGCCTCGGCCTCGGGGTGCGTGCCCGGGTCGGCGGAGATGACGGTGGGCTCGGCCAGCCACGGGGCGAGCTTGGCGGCCTTGGCGAACTTCGAGGAGAACTCGCCGAAGGTGAGGTGCTGCGACTTGTTCTCGATCAGGCCGTGGGTCGCGATGTCCCAGAAGGCCGTCGAGCCGCCGTTGCCGAGGATGACCTCGTAGCCGTCGGGCAGCTGGAACAGCTCGGAGATGCCCTCGCGCACCTTGCCGACCAGGTTCTTCACCGGAGCCTGTCGGTGGGAGGTGCCGAGGAGGGAGGTGCCGGTCGCGGCGAGGGCGTCCAGCGCCTCCGTCCGCACCTTGGAGGGACCCGCGCCGAAACGTCCGTCCGCGGGCTTGATGTCAGAAGGAATCTGGATCTCAGCCACGACTGGAGGGTATCCACTGCGGGCAACGTGGGCGAAACGTCGTCCGTCGGATGAGACGCGTGTCTCGGCAGGCGTCCCCGGTGACCGGTGGGCGCCCGGATGCCGGGCGGTCCACTGGGCGGGGCCGGTTCGCTGGGCGTCCGTCGGTTCGTCGGGTGGGGCCGCTTCGCCGGGGCGTGGCTGGTTTGCTGGGCGTATGAGCGATCTCGAGACCGAGCTGCGTTCCGCCGTCCGGGGCGAGGTGGGCTTCGGCGTCACCGCCCGCGCGCTCGTCACCATGGACGCCTCCAACTACCGCAGGGTCCCGCTCGGGGTCGTCGCGCCGTACGACGCCGACGACGTGGCCGCCGTGCTGGAGGTCTGCCGGGCGCACGGGGCGCCCGTCGTCGCGCGGGGCGGGGGCACCTCGATCGCCGGGCAGGCGACCGGCGCCGGGGTCGTGCTGGACTTCACCCGGCACATGAACCGGCTGGTGTCCCTGGACGCGGAGTCCGGTACGGCCGTCGTCCAGCCCGGTCTGGTCCTCGACCGGCTCCAGGAGGCCGCCGCCCCGCACGGGCTGCGGTTCGGGCCCGACCCCTCCACGCACAGCCGCTGCACGCTCGGCGGCATGATCGGCAACAACTCCTGCGGCTCGCACTCGGTGGCCTGGGGGACGACGGCCGACAACGTGAGTCGGCTCTCCGTCGTCACCGCGCGCGGGCAGCGGCTGCGGCCCGGGCCGGGCTGGGCCGGGGTGCCGGAGGGCCTGCGGGGAGTGGTGGAGGGGGAACTGGCGCGGCTGCGGACCGGGTTCCCGGAGCTGCCCCGCCGTATCTCCGGGTACGCGCTGGACGCGCTGCTGCCCGAGCGGGGCGCCGACGTGGCCCGGTCGCTGTGCGGCTCGGAGGGCACGCTGGCCGTGCTGACCGAGGCGGTCGTGCGGCTCGTCCGGGCGCCCCGCGCGCGTGCTCTCGCCGTCCTCGGCTACGCCGACGAGAGCGCCGCCGCCGAGGCCGCGGCCGGGCTGCGGGCCTGGGGATCCTCCTGCCACGGTGGAGCCGGGAGCGGGGGAGCGCCGCTGACGCTGGAGGGGATGGCGGCCGACCTGGTGCCGTCGGCGGCCGCGCTGCCGCGGGGCGGCGCCTGGCTGTTCGTGGAGACCGGCGGCGACTCGGAGGCCGAGGCACACGCGCGTGCGGAGGCGGTCGTGCGGGCCGCCGACGTGGTGGACTCCCTGGTGGTCACGGACGAGGCCGGGCAGCGGGCGCTGTGGCGCATCCGGGAGGACGCCGCGGGCACGGCCACCCGGATGCCGGACGGCACCGAGGCCTGGCCGGGCTGGGAGGACTGCGCGGTGCCGCCCGCCCGGCTCGGCGCCTACCTGCGGGACTTCCGGGGGCTGCTGGCCGCCCACGGCCTGCGCGGCACGCCGTACGGGCACTTCGGGGACGGCTGCATCCACGTCCGCATCGACTTCGACCTGCTGACCCGGGACGGCGTCGGCCGCTTCCGGCGCTTCTCGGAGGAACTCGCCGACCTGGTGGTGGCGCACGGCGGCTCACTGTCCGGGGAGCACGGGGACGGGCAGGCGCGGGCCGAGCTGCTGCCGCGGATGTACGGCGAGGAGACGGTGGCCCTCTTCGAGCGGGTCAAGGGTGTCTGGGACCCCGACGGCCTGCTCAACCCCGGCATGCTGGTCCGCCCGGCCCCGCTGGACTCCGGCCTGCGCTTCGCCGTCCTGCCGCGCGAGCCGGTCGACGTGGCCTTCGGCTACCCGGCGGACGGCGGCGACTTCACGGCGGCCGTACGGCGGTGCGTCGGCGTCGCCAAGTGCCGTACGGAGACGGCGTCCGGGCCGGCCGTCATGTGCCCGTCCTTCCGGGTCACCGGCGAGGAGGAGCACTCCACGCGCGGGCGGGCCCGGCTGTTGCACGAGATGCTGGCCGGCGAACTGGTCACCGACGGCTGGCGGTCGACGGAGGTCCGCGACGCCCTGGACCTGTGCCTGGCCTGCAAGGGGTGCCGCTCCGACTGCCCGGCCGGCGTCGACATGGCCACCTACAAGGCGGAGTTCCTGCACCACCACTACGCCGGGCGGCGCCGCCCGGCCGCCCACCACAGCATGGGGCGGCTGCCGGAGTGGCTGCGCTGGACGGCCCGGACCCGCACCGCCGGGCTGGTCAACGCCCTCGCCGCCGTACGGCCGTTGGCGTGGGCGGCGAAGCGGCTCGGCGGGATCGCGCCCGAACGCAAGATCCCGCGGCTGGCGACGCGCACGTTCACCCGGTGGTGGCGCGGGCGGCCGGCGGCGGCTTCCGGCGCCGGGGACCTGGTGGTGCTGTGGCCGGACACCTTCACCGAGCACTTCTCGCCCGAGGTGGGGCGGGCGGCGGTGCGGGTGCTGGAGGCGGCCGGGCTGCGGGTGGCGCTCCCGCCGACGCTGGCGCTGCGCCGCCCCCCGGTGGGCGACGGCACGTCCGCCTTCCTCGACCCCTGGCAGGTGCTGCGCGGCCGCGGCCGTGTCTGCTGCGGGCTGACGTACGTCTCCACCGGCCGGCTCGACCGCGCCCGCGCGGTGCTGCGCCGCACCCTCGACCTGATGGAACCGGTGCTTCAGGCCGCCGTCCCGGTCGTCGTGCTGGAGCCGAGCTGCGCGGCCGCCCTCCGCGGCGACCTGCCCGAACTGCTGCACGACGATCCGCGCGCCGCCCGCCTGGCCTCCCTGGTGCTGACCTTCGCGGAGGCGCTGCAACGCCTGGCGCCGCACTGGACGCCGCCGCGCCTGGACCGTCCCGCCGTCGGCCAGACCCACTGCCACCAGCACGCGGTCCTCGGCGACGACGCCGACCGGCGCCTGCGGCAAGCGGCTGGACTGACCGGCGAGTTGACGGGCGGCTGCTGCGGGCTCGCGGGCAACTTCGGTTTCGAGCGGGGGCACTTCGAGGTGTCGGTGGCGTGCGCCGAGGAACGGCTGCTGCCGTCGGTGCGGGAGGCGGGGGAGGACGCGGTGATCCTGGCCGACGGGTTCTCCTGCCGTACGCAGCTGGAGCAGTTGGCGGGGGCGCGCGGGCGGCACCTCGCGGAGGTACTGGCGGAGGCACTGGAGGACTCGCCGGAGGAGGCGGAGGCGCGTCCGGGCCGCCCCGGGGCCGCCGGGGACGGCCCGGACGGCCGGACTCCATAAGGAAGTCCTCAGGTTCATAAGAGAATCCTCAGGTACGGCGGGCCGCACCCAGGATTCACCCAGGTATTCACAGCAATTACTTGCCGCAAACGTGGCGACTTTGCCGTTCCTTGGGATTGCGGGCGTGTAGGTTCTTACGTGTCGGGCGGCGGGGAGAAGCCGGATGACGATCCGGAAAGAAATCCCCGTCCGTGTCCGTAGGGAATTCTCGCATCACGCACCAATGCACGCACCACACACTCTCAAGGAGTCGGAATGAGCCTCAAGAAGCTCGCCCCGCTGCCCCCGAAGCCCAAGTCGAAGCAGCTGCCGCCCCCGCCGAAGCCCAAGCGGAAGCACCCGAAGCCGCCGGTGCCCAAGCCGATCCGGGGCGACGACAACTGAGTGATCCGTGAGAGGGCCGACGGCATGCCGTCGGCCTTTTCCTTTTCAGTGAATTCGGTGGATTCGGCGAATTCGGTGATTCCGGCGACGTGAAGCGAAGGGAATGCGGAATGGATGTGGACGAGAGTGAGGGCGGGGGAGAGGGCGAGGAGTTCGCATACGAGGACACGCCCACCATTCCGGCGCGCACCGCGTTCCGCCGGTTCTGGCCGCTGACCAGAGGCCTGCGGCGCTGGCTGCTGATCGTCTGGGTGTGCACGGTGCTCGCCGCGCTCGCCGAGACCGAGGCCATCCTGGTCTTCGGTGACCTCACCGACAACGCGCTGCAGAAGGGCTCCCTGTCCGCGTTCTGGGGGCCGGCGGTGAAGTGGCTCTGCTGGGCGGTCGCCGGCGCCGTCGTCGCGTACGCGGGCAACTCCCTGGCCGCGTGGGCGACCGAGCGGTTCGTGATGCGCCTGCGCGAGCACGTCTTCGACCACGTGCAGAAGCTGCCACCGCACTTCTTCCAGCGCCACCGCCAGGGGGACCTGCTGTCCCGCCTGACCGGCGACGTCGAGGCGATCGAGACGCTGGTGGTGTCGGGCCTGGTGGGGGCCGCCTCGGCGCTGTTCTCCGCCCTCTTCTACGCGGTCGCCGCCTTCTGGCTGCGCTGGGACCTGGCCGCCGCCACCTTCGTGCTGGCGCCCCTGTTCTGGCTGGCGGCCCGCCGCTTCTCCGGCTCCATCAAGGACGTCTCCCGCGAGGGCCGGGTCGCCGACGGCGCGATCACCTCGGTCGTGGAGGAGTCGCTCGGCAACATCGTGCTCACCCAGGCGTACGACCGCCGGGACGCGGAGCGGCGGCGGCTGAGCGAGGAGGCGAACGCCTGGTTCCGCGCCTCGGTGCGCTCCACCCGGCTCAACGAGGCGTACGAGCAACTGGTGCAGGTCATCGAGACGGTGTGCGTGCTCGCGGTGATCGGCATCGGCGCCTGGGAGATCTCCACCGGCCGCATGACCCTCGGCCAACTCCTCGCCTTCGCCGCGTTCCTCGGCTACCTCTACCCGCCCGTCCGCGGCCTGGCCCAGCTCGGCCTGACGGTCACAGCGGCGACGGCGGGCGCGGAACGGCTCATCGAGATCCTGGACGTGTCCCCGTCGGTCACCGACCCCGGACGGGCCGCCGACACCGGCCGCCCCGACGGCACGGTCGAGGTCCGCGACGTCTCCTTCCGCTACCCGGGTGCCGACCGGATCGCCCTGGACGGCCTGTCCTTCACGGTCAGCCCGGGCGAGCTGGTGATCATCACCGGCCCGAGCGGCGCGGGCAAGTCCACCGTCTCGAAGCTCCTGCTGCGCTTCTACGACCCCGACTCCGGCGGGCTCTTCCTGGACGGCGTGTCCCTGCGCGACTTCCCGCTGGCCCGGCTGCGCGAGTACGTCACCCTGCTGCCGCAGGAGACCCTCGTGCTGCACGACACGGTCCGCGCCAACATCGCCTGCGGCCGCCCCGGCGCGAGCGACCAGGCCGTCGAGGAGGCGGCGAAGGCGGCCGACGCGCACGACTTCATCGTCCGGCTGCCCGAGGGCTACGACACCCGGGTCGACCCCAACTCGGCCCGCCTGTCCGGCGGGCAGCTCCAGCGCCTGGCCGTCGCCCGCGCGATCCTGCGCGACTCGCCGGTGCTGGTCCTGGACGAGCCGACGACCGGCCTGGACGCCATGGCGGCCCGCCGGGTGGTCAAGCCGCTGCGGCGCCTGATGGCCGGGCGGACCACCATCATGATCACCCACGACCTCAATCTCGCGCCCGACGCCGACCGCATTCTCGTCGTCGACCGCGGCCGGATCGTCGAGACGGGCCGGCACGAGGAGCTGCTCGCCCGCGGCGGGGCCTACTCCCGCCTGCACCGCTCGCAGAACAACGCCGTGATGGACACCGGCGAGCTGCGCCTGCCGCTGTTCACCGACGACGCGCCGCCCCAGGCACACCCGGGCGCCCAGACCGTCCAGGCAGGCCAGGCAAGCCAGGGAGGCCCGGCAGGCCCGGCAGGCCCGGCAGTCCACGGCGATCAGGTGCACGACGCCCACGCCTACGCCGGGTACACCGGGTACACCGGGTACACCGGTTACGCGACGCCGGAAGCCGCCTGGACGCCCGCCCCCGCCGCCGCGCCCGCCCACGACCCCTACGGCGGCGCCCAGCAGCCCGCCCCCTCGGACCCGTACGGCCAGTACGGCCAGTACGGCCAGTACAGCCAGTACGACGAGTACGGCCGGCACGCGTACGGGACCGTCCCCACCGCCGTCGACCACGGCCGCCCCCCGCTCCGCGACGAGGAGCCCTGGCCCGGCATCTGAGCACCCGCACGTCCAAGCACCGGGACAGTCGCTTAAAGGTTTCACGCGCCTGACCGAGTCCATTACCGTGGACCTGGCAGTACACCGAGATGCATGAGATGCATGAGATGCATGAACCCGAGCCCCTGGACCGCCCGTGACCACCGCCCCCTCCGCCGCCACCCCTTCGCCGACCGGGCTCGGTCCCGTGCCCGCGGGCGGCGTCCCGCACCGCCGCGGCTCACTCGGCCCCGTCGGCCTGGTGCTGGCCGGCGGTGTCTCGGTGCAGTTCGGCGGGGCGCTCGCGGTGAGCCTGATGCCGCGGGCCGGCGCGCTCGGCGTGGTCACCCTGCGGCTGGTGGCGGCGGCGGTGATCCTGCTGCTGGTCTGCCGGCCCCGGCTGCGCGGCCACTCGCGCACGGACTGGGGGACGGTGGTCGTCTTCGGCGTCGTCATGGGCGCGATGAACGCCCTGTTCTACCAGGCGGTCGCCCGCATCCCGCTCGGCGCCGCGGTCACCCTGGAGGTACTCGGCCCGCTCGCCCTGTCCGTCCTCGCCTCCCGCCGCGCGGTGAACATCGTCTGGGCCGGGCTCGCCCTCGCCGGCGTCTTCCTCCTCGGCGGCGGGGACTTCGGCGACCTCGACCCGGCGGGAGCCGGCTTCGCGCTGGGCGCGGGCGCCATGTGGGCGGCGTACATCGTCTTCAGCGCCCGCACCGGCCGACGCTTCCCGCAGGCCGACGGGCTGGCGCTGGCCATGGGCGTGGCGGCGCTGCTGATGCTGCCGCTGGGGATCGCCGAGTCGGGCGCGAAGCTCACCGACCCGGTGACGATCGGGCTGGGCTCGGCCGTGGCGCTGCTGTCCTCCGTCCTGCCGTACACCCTGGAACTGCTCGCGCTGCGCCGCCTGCCCGCCTCCACCTTCGCGGTGCTGATGAGCCTGGAGCCGGCCCTGGCCGCGACGGCCGGGTTCCTGATCCTCGGCCAGACCCTGTCCGCGGCGCAGGCGGCGGCCGTCGCCCTGGTCATCGCGGCCAGCATGGGCGCGGTGCGCACCCAGACGGGCCCGAAACGCCCGTCGTAGCGCGCCCGCGCCCCCGTCAGGCGGGCTTCTGCCACACCGACACGTGCTGCCGGCTCTCGCCGGTGAACGGCTCCCGTGTCCAGCCGTCCCATCGGTCGCGCAGCCGCATCCCCGCCAGCCGGGCCATCAGGTCCAGCTCCGCGGGCCACACGTACCGGAACGGGACCGCCAGGTAGGAGCCCCGGCCGTCCACCACCCGCACGTGGTGCGAGCTCATCGACTGCGTCGCCACGTCGTAGAGGTCGAAGCCCAGCCGCGACCCGTCCACCCGGAACGGCACCGCGTTCTGCCCCGGCGGCAGCCTGCGCAGGTCGGGGACGGAGACCTCGACCACGAAGCGGCCGCCGGGCTCCAGATGGGCCGCGGCGTTGCGGAAGCACTCCACCTGGGCGTCCTGCGAGGTGAGGTTCATGATCGTGTTGAAGACCAGGTAGGCGACGGAGAACGTGCCGTCCACCCGCGTCGTCGCGAAGTCCCCGACCGTCACGCCGATCGCGTCCCCGCCCGGCTTGGCCCGCAGCCGCTGCACCATCGCCCGCGACAGGTCGATGCCGTGCACCTCGACGCCCCGCCGCGCCAGCGGCAGCGCGATCCGTCCGGTGCCGACCCCCAGCTCCAGCGCCCGGCCGCCGTGGCCGGCCAGTTCCGCCAGGACGTCGACCGCCGGTTCCACGACCCCTGGGTCGAACATCTCCGCCGTCGACTCGTCGTAGTCCGCCGCGACGGACTCCCCGAAGTAACCGTCCTCGTCCTTCACCATCGGGCGACCGTACGACGGCAACCGCGCGCGGCGCCCGCGATTTTCGGGCGACGGCGCGGCGCTCACACGGCTTTCCGGCCGGCCCGCCCCACTGGTAAGGGGTCTGACACCAAGAGTATGGTCTCTTGTATGGCTACGAAGAAGGTGACCGTGACGATTCCCGAGGATCTGCTGGAAGAGATCCGCGCGGACGCGGCGGAGCGGGGGCTGTCGGCGTACGTCGCCGAGGCGCTGCGCTTCAAGCGGGACCGGGACCGGCTTCGGGAACTGGTCGACTGGCTGCAGGAAGAGCACGGCCCCGTGACGGAGGGCGAGCGTTCGGTGGCGCTCGACGAGCTGGAGGATCTCGACGCCGAACACGATCGGCGCCGCACCTCCGGACGGCGCGACGCCGGAGAGGCTGCGTGAAGAAGCGAGTCGGTGAGCACGGGCAGAGGCCGCTCCGTGTCTTCGTCCTGGACCGTCAAGCACTCTCCCTGGCAGTGCGCGGTGACCGGAAGATGATCGCCTGGCTCGACCTCGCGGCGTGCGGGGAGGCCGACGTGGTGACGTCGCCGATGACTCTGGTCGAGGCGTACGACGGCAGAACGACCGAACAGCGCTGGGACTGGGTGCTGTCCCGGCTCCAGGTCGCCGACATCGGGAAGGACGAGGCCCGCCAGGCACGCCGGCTCCTGGCCGACACCGGGTTGCACGGCCACAAGTACGCGATCGACGCCGTGCTCGCCGTGATCGCGCGACAGCAGAAGGGACAGGTCACCGTCTTCACCTCGGACGTCGACGACCTGGAGAAGCTGGTCCCGGACACCATCGTCGTCAAGAAGGTCTGACCCGGCCCGCGCTCTCGACCGGCCGGGCGTCACCGTCTCGCCGTGGGGCCGGGTTCCCGCTCGCTGTTCCCCCATGACGCCCGGCGGCGCTCGGACGACTCCCCGGGGCGGCTGTCACGTGGCGTCGCAAGCCCGGAATTATTCATGCAAGCATGCTTGATTGTTTCTGGCCCCGCTGCCATGCTCCCCCCATGTCCGATCCGACGCCCGTCATCGACGACCTGCGTGACGAGAGTGACGAACTCGACCGTCTCGTGGGCGAGTTGACCCCCGAGCAGTGGGCGCTCGCGACGCCCGCGCCCCGCTGGAGCATCGCCCACCAGATCGCCCACCTCGCCTGGACCGACCACTCGGCCCTGCTCGCCGTGACCGACGTGGACGCGTTCCACGGCCTGGTCGAGCAGGCGCTCGCCGCACCCGGTTCCTTCGTGGACAACGGCGCCGACGAGGGGGCCAAGCTGCCGCCGGAGGAGTTGCTGACCAAGTGGCGCGAGGGGCGCGCCGCGCTCGACCGGGCGCTGCGCGCGAGCCCGCCCGGCGCCCGTTTCCCCTGGTACGGACCCCCCATGTCGGCCGCCTCCATGGCCACCGGCCGTCTGATGGAGACCTGGGCCCACGGCCAGGACGTGGCCGACGCGCTGGGCGTCGTCCGTGCCCCCACCGACCGGCTCAGGCACGTCGTCCGCATCGGCGTGCGGGCCCGCGACTTCGCCTTCGGCGCCCACGGGCTGCCCGCCCCCTGGGAGGAGTTCCGGGTCGAGCTCGACGCGCCTTCCGGGGAGGTGTGGACCTTCGGTCCGGAGGACGCCGTTCAGCGCGTCACCGGCCCCGCCCTCGACTTCTGCCTGCTGGTCACCCAGCGCGCCCACCGCGCCGACCTCGCCCTGCGCGCGGAGGGCCCCGACGCCGACCGCTGGCTCGGCATCGCCCAGGCGTTCGCGGGGCCGCCCGGCGCGGGCCGCCCGCCGAAGGGGGCCGGCGCGTGAGCGTGCTGCGCATCGGCAACGCGTCCGGCTTCTACGGCGACCGCTTCGACGCCGTGCGCGAGATGCTCACCGGCGGCGAGCTGGACGTGCTGACCGGCGACTACCTCGCCGAGCTGACCATGCTCATCCTGGGCCGGGACCGGCTGAAGGACCCCGGCGCCGGGTACGCCCGCACCTTCCTGCGCCAGCTGGAGGAGTGCCTGGGCCTCGCCCACGAGCGGGGCGTGCGCCTCGTCACCAACGCCGGCGGGCTGAACCCCGCCGGACTCGCCGACCGGGTGCGGGAGCTGGCCGCCCGGCTCGGCGTCCCGGTCCGGGTCGCGCACGTCGAGGGCGACGACCTCACCGCCGCGCACCCCGGCGCCCTGGCCGCCCACGCCTACCTCGGCGGCTTCGGCATCGCGGCCTGCCTGCGGGAGGGCGCCGACATCGTGGTCACCGGGCGGGTGACGGACGCGGCGCTGGTCACCGGGCCCGCGGCCGCGCACTTCGGCTGGCAGCCGGGGGAGTACGACCGGCTCGCCGGCGCCGTCGTCGCCGGGCACGTCCTGGAGTGCGGCACCCAGGCCACCGGCGGGAACTACGCCTTCTTCGCCGACGGCGACGTCCGCCGGCCCGGCTTCCCGCTCGCCGAACTGCACGAGGACGGCAGCTGCGTCGTCACCAAGCACCCCGGCACCGGCGGCTTCGTCGACGTCGGCACCGTCACCGCCCAGCTGCTGTACGAGACGGCGGGCGCCCGGTACGCGGGACCCGACGTCACCGCCCGCCTGGACACCGTACGGCTCACCCAGGACGGGCCCGACCGGGTGCGGATCGAGGGCGTGCGCGGCGAGGCCCCGCCGCCGACGCTCAAGGTCGGCCGCAACCTGCTCGGCGGCTTCCGCAACGAGATGACCTTCGTCCTCACCGGCCTCGACGTCGAGGCGAAGGCCGCGCTGGTGCGCGAGCAGATGGCGGACGCGCTCGCCAAGTCCCCGCCCGCCGACGTCCGCTGGGACCTGGTGCGCACCGACCGGCCCGACGCGCCCACCGAGGAGACCGCCAGCGCGCTGCTCCGGCTCGTCGTGCGGGACGCGGACCCCGAGGCGGTCGGACGGGCGCTGAGCGGGGCCGCGATCGAGCTGGCGCTGGCCAGCTACCCCGGCTTCCACGTGCTCGCGCCCCCGGGCAAGGGCGCGCCCTACGGGGTCTTCGAGGCGGCGTACGTCCCCCAGGGCGAGGTCGGACACGCGGCGGTCCTCGACGACGGACGCCGGATCCCGGTACCGCCGCCCCCCGACGCCCTCGCCCTCGACGAGGTGCCCGAGCCGGCCCTGCCCGAGCCGCCGGCGCCGGGACCCGTCCGGCGCGCCCCGCTCGGCCTGGTCGCCGGCGCCCGCAGCGGGGACAAGGGCGGCAACGCCAACGTGGGCGTGTGGGCGCGCTCGGACGCGGCCTGGCGGTGGCTCGCGCACGAGCTGACCGCCGACCGGTTCCGCGAGCTGATCCCGGAGAGCCGCCCGCTGACGGTCACCCGGCACGCCCTGCCGAACCTGCGCGCCCTGAACTTCGTCGTCGAAGGCATCCTCGGCGAGGGCGTCGCCGCGCAGGCCCGCTTCGACCCGCAGGCCAAGGCCCTCGGCGAATGGCTGCGCTCCCGCCACCTGGACATCCCGGAGGCCCTGCTGTGACGGTCATCCAGACCACCCTCGACCCCCACGCCCCCGACTACCGGGCCAACCGCGAGGCCATGCTCGCCAAGCTCGCCGACCTGGACACCGAGCACGCCAAGGCGCTCGCGGGCGGCGGCGAGAAGTACGTCCAGCGCCACCGGAAGCGCGGCAAGCTGCCGGTCCGCGAACGCATCGAGCTGCTGCTCGACCCGGACACGCCGTTCCTGGAGCTGTCGCCGCTGGCCGCCTGGGGCAGCGACTACGCCGTCGGCGCCTCCCTTGTCACCGGCATCGGCGTCGTCGAGGGCGTGGAGTGCCTGATCACCGCCAACGACCCGACCGTGCGCGGCGGCGCCAGCAACCCCTGGTCGCTGAAGAAGGCCCTGCGCGCCAACGACATCGCCCTCGCCAACAAGCTGCCCTGCATCAGCCTGGTGGAGTCCGGCGGCGCCGACCTGCCGTCGCAGAAGGAGATCTTCATCCCCGGCGGCGCGATCTTCCGCGACCTCACCCGGCTGTCCGCGGCCGGCATCCCGACGGTGGCGGTCGTCTTCGGCAACTCCACGGCCGGCGGCGCGTACGTGCCCGGCCTGTCCGACCACGTGATCATGGTCAAGGAGCGCGCCAAGGTGTTCCTCGGCGGGCCGCCGCTGGTGAAGATGGCCACCGGCGAGGAGAGCGACGACGAGTCGCTGGGCGGCGCCGAGATGCACGCGCGCGTGTCGGGCCTCGCCGACTACTTCGCCGCGGACGAGCACGACGCCCTGCGGCAGGCGCGCCGGGTGGTCGCCCGGCTCAACCACCGCAAGGCCCACCCGGATCCCGGCCCTGTGGCGCCGCCCAAGTACGACGAGGACGAACTGCTCGGCATCGTCCCGGGCGACCTGAAGACCCCCTTCGACCCGCGCGAGGTCATCGCCCGGATCGTCGACGCCTCCGACTTCGACGAGTTCAAGCCGCTGTACGGGACGAGCCTGACGACCGGCTGGGCCACCCTGCACGGCTATCCGGTCGGCATCCTCGCCAACGCGCAGGGCGTCCTGTTCAGCGCGGAGTCGCAGAAGGCCGCCCAGTTCATCCAGCTCGCCAACCAGCGCGACATCCCGCTGCTGTTCCTGCACAACACCACCGGCTACATGGTCGGCAGGGAGTACGAACAGGGCGGCATCATCAAACACGGCGCGATGATGATCAACGCGGTCAGCAACAGCCGGGTGCCCCACCTGTCCGTGCTCATGGGCGCCTCCTACGGCGCCGGGCACTACGGCATGTGCGGCCGCGCCTACGACCCGCGGTTCCTGTTCGCCTGGCCCAGCGCCAAGTCCGCCGTCATGGGCCCGCAGCAGCTGGCCGGCGTGCTGTCGATCGTGGCCCGCCAGTCGGCCGCCGCGAAGGGACACCCCTACGACGACGAGGCGGACGCCGCCCTGCGCGCCATGGTGGAGCAGCAGATCGAGTCCGAGTCGCTGCCGATGTTCCTGTCCGGGCGGCTGTACGACGACGGCGTCATCGACCCGCGCGACACCCGTACCGTCCTCGGCCTGTGCCTGTCCGCCGTGCACACCGCGCCCTTCGAGGGCGCGCGCGGCGGCTTCGGCGTCTTCCGGATGTGAGGTCCATGATCCAGAATCTGCTGGTCGCCAACCGGGGCGAGATCGCCTGCCGGATCTTCCGTACCTGCCGCGAACTGGGCATCCGGACGGTCGCCGTGCACTCGGACGCCGACGAGACCGCCCTCCACGCGCGCCTGGCCGACGCGGCGGTACGGCTGCCGGGGTCCGCGCCCGCGGAGACGTACCTGCGCGGCGACCTGATCGTGAAGGCGGCCGTCGCCGCCGGCGCCGACGCCGTGCACCCCGGCTACGGCTTCCTGTCCGAGAACGCCGACTTCGCGCGCGCCGTCACCGACGCGGGCCTCAAATGGATCGGGCCGCCCCCGGAGGCGATCGAGGCGATGGCGTCCAAGACGCGCGCCAAGGAGCTGATGGGCATCGCCCCGCTGGGCGAGGTGACCGAGGCCGACCTGCCGGTGCTGGTGAAGGCGGCCGCGGGCGGCGGGGGGCGCGGGATGCGCGTCGTGCGCCGTCTGGAGGAGCTGGGCGACGCCCTGGAGAGCGCCCGCGCCGAGGCGGCGAGCGCCTTCGGCGACGGCGAGGTCTTCGTCGAGCCCTACGTGGAGGGCGGCCGCCACGTCGAGGTGCAGGTGCTGGCCGACACCCACGGCACCGTGTGGGCGCTCGGCACCCGCGACTGCTCGCTCCAGCGCCGCCACCAGAAGGTGATCGAGGAGGCCCCGGCGCCCGGCCTGTCCGAGCGGCTGGAGGAGGAGCTGCGCACGCTGGCCGTGCGCGCCGCGCGCGCCGTCGACTACGTGGGCGCCGGCACCGTGGAGTTCCTCGTCGACGGCGACACGGCGCACTTCCTGGAGATGAACACCCGCCTTCAGGTCGAGCACCCCGTCACCGAGGCGGTGTCCGGCGTCGACCTGGTCGCCCTGCAACTGCGCGTCGCCGAGGGCCACGCCCTCGAAGGCGACCCGCCGCCCGTGCGCGGCCACGCGATCGAGGCCCGCCTCTACGCCGAGGACCCGGCCGGCGGCTGGGCCCCGCAGACCGGCACCCTGCACCGCCTCGCCGTCCCCGACGGCGTCCGCCTGGACACCGGCTACACCGACGGCGACACCATCGGCGTCCACTACGACCCGATGCTCGCCAAGGTCGTCGCCCACGCCCCCACCCGCGCCGAGGCCGTCCGCAAGCTGGCCGGCGCGCTGGAACGGGCGGCCGTCCACGGCCCGGTCACCAACCGCGACCTGCTGGTGCGCTCCCTGCGGCACGAGGAGTTCGCCACCGCCCGCATGGACACCGGCTTCTACGACCGCCACCTCGCCGCCCTCACCGAGCCCGCCCCCGACCCGTACGCGCCCCTGGCCGCCGCCCTCGCCGACGCCCACGGCCGCTCCCGCTTCGGCGGCTGGCGCAACCTGCCCTCGCAGCCGCAGATCAAGCGGTACGAGATGGCGGGCGAGGAGCACGAGGTGCGCTACCGGCACACCCGCGAGGGCCTGGCCGCCGACGGGGTCCGGGTCGCGCACGCCGACGCGCGGCTGGTCGTCCTCGAAGTGGACGGCGTGCGGCGCCGGTTCGAGGTGGCCCGCCACGGCGACCGGGTCTACGTCAACGCCACCACGCTCACCGCCCTGCCCCGCTTCCCCGACCCGGACGCTCAGCGGGCCCCCGGCTCGCTGCTCGCCCCGATGCCGGGCACGGTCGTCCGGGTGGCCGAGGGGCTGGCCGAGGGAGCCGTGGTCCAGGCCGGACAGCCGCTGCTCTGGCTGGAGGCGATGAAGATGGAACACAAGATCACGGCGCCCGTCACCGGGACGCTGAGCGCCCTGCACGCCGCCCCCGGCCGCCAGGTCGAGGTCGGCGCACTGCTCGCCGTGGTCGAAGCGTCCGCAGCCGAGGCGCCCGCAGTCGAGGCGTCCGCAGTCGAGGCGCCCGCAGTCGAAGGATCCGCAGTCGAAGGATCCGCAGCCGAAGCGTCCGGAGTCGAAAAGTCCGCACAGGAGGACCAGTGAGCGCCACCCTCGAGACGGAAGAACACCAGGCCCTCAGGTCGGCGGTGGCCGCCCTCGGCCGACGGTACGGCCGCGACTACATCACCGGCCTGGCCCGTGAGGGCCGCCACCCCGACGAACTGTGGTCGGAGGCCGCCAAGCTCGGCTACCTCGGCGTCAACCTGCCCGAGGAGTACGGCGGCGGGGGCGGCGGCATCGCCGAACTGTCCATCGTCCTGGAGGAACTCGGCGCCGCGGGCTGCCCGTTGCTGATGATGGTCGTCTCGCCCGCCATCTGCGGCACGGTCATCGCCCGCTTCGGCACCGAGGAGCAGAAGCGGCAGTGGCTGCCCGGCCTCGCCGACGGCACCCGCCGGATGGCGTTCGGCATCACCGAGCCCGACGCCGGCTCCAACAGCCACCGCATCACCACCACCGCCCGCAAGGACGGCGGCGACTGGCTGCTGACCGGCCGCAAGGTCTTCATCTCCGGCGTCGACATCGCGGACGCGACCCTGATCGTCGGCCGCACCGAGGACGCCCGCACCGGCCGTCTCAAGCCGTGCCTGTTCATCGTCCCGCGCGACGCGGAGGGCTTCCAGCGGCGCGCCATCGACATGGAACTCAGCGCCGCGGAGAAGCAGTTCGAGCTGGTTCTGGACGACGTGCGGCTGCCCGCCGACGCGCTCGTCGGCGACGAGGACGCGGGCCTGCTGCAGCTGTTCGCCGGCCTGAACCCCGAGCGCATCATGACGGCCGCGTTCGGTATCGGCATGGGACGCTACGCCCTGTCCCGGGCCGTGCAGTACGCCCGCGAGCGCAGTGTCTGGAAGACGCCCATCGGCGCCCACCAGGCCATCGCGCACCCCCTGGCCCAGGCGCACATCGAGCTCGAACTCGCCCGCCTGATGATGCAGAAGGCGGCCCACCTCTACGACATCGGCGACGACGTCGGCGCGGGCGAGGCCGCCAACATGGCCAAGTACGCGGCCGCGGAAGCCTGCGTGCGGGCCGTCGACCAGTCTGTGCACACCCTCGGCGGCAACGGCCTCACCCGCGAGTACGGCCTCGCCTCGCTGATCACCGCGTCGCGGGTGTCCCGTATCGCCCCGGTGAGCAGGGAGATGATCCTCAACTACGTCTCCCACCAGACCCTCGGCCTGCCCAAGTCGTACTGACCCGCGCGAGGAGGAACCGTGTTCCGCAGTGAGTACGCAGACGTCACGCCCGTGGAACTGCCCATCCACGAGGCGGTCCTCGGCCGGGCCGCCGAGTTCGCCGACGAGCCCGCCCTGATCGACGGCACCGACGGCACCACCCTCACCTACCAGCAGGTGGACCGGTTCCACCGGCGGGTCGCCGCCGCGCTCGCCGAGGCGGGCGTGCGCAAGGGCGACGTGCTCGCCCTGCACAGCCCCAACACGGTCGCCTTCCCGATCGCCTTCTACGCCGCCACGCGCGCGGGTGCCTCGGTCACCACCGTGCACCCGCTCGCCACGGCCGAGGAGTTCGCCAAGCAGCTCAAGGACTCCGCCGCCCGCTGGATCGTCACCGTCTCCCCGCTGCTGGAGACGGCCCTGCGGGCCGCCGAACTCGCGGGCGGCGTCCAGGAGGTCTTCGTCTGCGACAGCGCGCCCGGCCACCGCTCCCTCATCGACATGCTGGCCTCCGACGCCCCCGAGCCGCAGGTCGACATCGACCCCGCCGAGGACGTCGCGGCGCTGCCGTACTCCTCCGGCACGACCGGCATACCCAAGGGTGTGATGCTCACCCACCGCCAGATCGCCACCAACCTCGCCCAGCTCGAACCGTTCGTCGACGCCGGGCCCGGCGACCGCATCCTCGCCGTGCTGCCGTTCTTCCACATCTACGGCCTGACGGCCCTGATGAACGCGCCGCTGCGCAAGGGCGCCACCGTCGTCGTGCTGCCCCGCTTCGAACTGGAGACGTTCCTCGCCGCCGTCCAGAACCACCGCATCACCGGCCTGTACGTCGCCCCGCCCATCGTCCTGGCCCTCGCCAAGCACCCGCTGGTCGCGCAGTACGACCTGTCGTCGCTGAAGTACATCGTCAGCGCCGCCGCCCCCCTCGACGCGCAGCTCGCGGCCGCCTGCTCCGAGCGGCTCGGCCTGCCGCCGGTCGGCCAGGCGTACGGCATGACGGAACTCTCGCCCGGCACGCACGTCGTCCCGCTCGACGCCATGCACGAGGCGCCCCCCGGCACCGTCGGCAAGCTCATCGCCGGCACCGAGATGCGCATCGTCTCCCTCGCCGACCCCGACAAGGACCTCGGCGTCGGCGAGTCCGGCGAGATCCTCATCCGCGGCCCCCAGGTCATGAAGGGCTATCTGGGCCGCGCCGACGCCACCGCCGCGATGATCGACGAGGACGGCTGGCTGCACACCGGGGACGTCGGCCAGGTGGACGAGGACGGCTGGCTGTTCGTCGTCGACCGGGTCAAGGAACTGATCAAGTACAAGGGCTTCCAGGTCGCCCCCGCCGAGCTGGAGGCGCTGCTGCTGACCCACCCCGGCATCGCGGACGCCGCCGTCATCGGCGTCTACAACGACGACGGCAACGAGGTCCCGCGCGCCTACGTCGTCCGCCAGCCCGACGCGGCCGGCCTGACCGAGGGCGAGGTCATGATGTACGTCGCCGAGCGCGTCGCCCCGTACAAGCGCGTCCGCGAGGTCGCCTTCCTCGACGCCGTGCCGCGCGCCGCCTCCGGCAAGATCCTCCGCCGACAGCTGAGGGGACGCTCATGACGCTGATCACCCGCACCCGCGACCGGGGCGTCGAGACCCTCGGCCTGGACTCCCCGGCCAACCGCAACGCCCTGTCGGCGGCCTTGGTGGGCGAGCTGGCCGACGCGCTCACGGACGCCGGCAAGGACACCGGCGTACGGGCCGTCGTCCTCACCCACACCGGCAACACCTTCAGCGCGGGCGCCGACCTGCGCGACCCGCCGCACCCCGACGCGCTGGTCGGCCTGCTGCGGCAGATCGTCGAGCTGCCCAAGCCGGTCGTCGCCCGCGTCACCGGGCACGTGCGGGCGGGCGGCCTGGGCCTGCTGGCCTGCTGCGACATCGCGGCCGCCGCCACCGGCTCCAGTTTCGCCTTCACGGAGGTCCGCATCGGCGTGGCCCCCGCGGTCATCTCGCTGCCCCTGCTGCCCCGCACCGACCCCCGCGCGCTGGCCCGCTACTACCTCACCGGCGAGCGCTTCGACGGCGCCGAGGCGGCCCGCATCGGCCTGGTCACCGCGGCCGGCGACGACGTCGACGCCGTACTGGAACCCGTCCTGGACGGCCTGCGCAGATCCGCGCCGGAGGCCCTGGCCGAGACCAAACGGCTGCTCACGGCTAAGGTGCTGGAGTCATTCGACCGGGACGCGGCCGGCCTCACCGCGCTCTCGGCCAAGCTGTTCGCCTCCCCGCAGGCCCGCGAGGGGATGACGGCCTTCCTGGAACGACGGGATGCCCCATGGGTGCTGTGAGCACGAGCCCGGAGGACCGCGTGGAGCGCGTCCCCAAGCAGGACCGCAGCCGGGCCACCCGGCAGCGGCTCCTGGCGGCCGCCGTGGCCTGCCTCGCCGAGCACGGCTGGGCGGGCTCGACGGTCTCCGTGGTCGCCGAACGCGCCGGCGTCTCCCGGGGCGCCGCCCAGCACCACTTCCCGACCCGCGAGGACCTGTTCACGGCGGCCGTCGAGTACGTCGCCGAGGAACGCTCCACCGCGCTGCGCGCCCTGTTCCCGCAGGGGGCGGGCGACCGCCGGGCCGTGGTGGCCGCCCTCGTCGACCTCTACACCGGCCCGATGTTCCGGGCCGCGCTGCACCTGTGGGTGGCCGCCTCCAACGAGGAGCAGCTGCGGCCGCGGGTGACCGAGCTGGAGGCCCGCGTGGGCCGCGAGACCCACCGCATCGCCGTGGACCTGCTGGGCGCCGACGAATCCCGCCCCGGCGTCCGTGAGACCGTCCAGGGCCTGCTGGACATGGCCCGGGGCCTCGGCCTCGCCAACCTGCTCACCGACGACACGGGCCGCCGGGAGCGGGTCGTGGCGCAGTGGGCGGACCTGCTGGACGGCGCGCTGGGGGGGGGGGGGGGGGGCGGGGGGACGAAGGGGAGGGGGGGGGGGGGGGGGGGGTGGGCGACGGCGGGGGGCGCGGCTGCCCCCGCCCCCCCCCGGTGGTCGATGGGGCTGAGCGGCCGCCGCCTGCCGACCGCGGCCGCTCAGCCCGGCGCCGGGCGGTCACCGGCTCGCGATGTCCTCGTAGCCCTCGACCTGGCGCGGGTCGCGCGGGCCCGGGCCCATGTAGCGGGCGGACGGGCGGACCAGGCGGCCGGTGCGCTTCTGCTCCAGGATGTGCGCCGACCAGCCCGCGGTACGGGCGCAGGTGAACATGGACGTGAACATGTGGGCCGGCACCTGGGCGAAGTCCAGGACGATGGCCGCCCAGAACTCCACGTTCGTGGCCAGCACCCGGTCCGGGCGGCGGTTGTGCAGCTCCTCCAGGGCCGCCTTCTCCAGCGCCTCGGCGATCTCGAAGCGCGGGGCGCCCAGCTCGCGGGCGGTGCGCCGCAGCACGCGCGCACGGGGGTCCTCGGCCCGGTAGACGCGGTGGCCGAAGCCCATCAGACGCTCGCCCCGGTCCAGGGCCTGCCTGACGTACGCCTCCGCGTCGCCGGTCCGCTCGATCTCCTCGATCATGTGCAGCACGCGCGAGGGGGCGCCGCCGTGCAGCGGGCCGGACATGGCGCCCACGGCGCCGGAGAGGGCCGCGGCCACGTCCGCGCCGGTGGAGGCGATGACGCGGGCGGTGAAGGTGGAGGCGTTCATGCCGTGCTCGGCGGCGGACGTCCAGTACGCGTCGACGGCCGCGACGTGCTTGGGGTCCGGCTCGCCCCGCCAGCGGATCATGAAGCGCTCGACGACCGACTGCGCCTTGTCGATCTCCCGCTGCGGCACCATGGGCAGGCCCTGCCCACGGGCGGACTGGGCGACGTACGACAGGGCCATCACCGCGGCGCGGGCGAGGTCGTCGCGGGCCTGCGCGGCGTCGATGTCGAGGAGCGGTTTCAGGCCCCACACCGGCGCGAGCATCGCCAGCGCCGACTGCACGTCCACGCGGATGTCGCCGGAGTGCACCGGGATCGGGAACGGCTCGGCGGGCGGCAGGCCGGGGTTGAAGGCGCCGTCGACGAGGAGGCCCCAGACGTTGCCGAACGAGACGTGACCGACCAGGTCCTCGATGTCGACGCCCCGGTACCTGAGGGCGCCGCCCTCCTTGTCCGGCTCGGCGATCTCCGTCTCGAACGCGACGACTCCCTCGAGTCCGGGTACGAAGTCGGACATCAGGCGGCTCCTCGTGATGTGGGCGACAGACGGTGTGGTGGGGACGGGACGACGACCATGTGCCGATGCGGAAAGGGCGGCTTGGCCGGTGGATCCTCGGTCGCTTCCGGACTCGCGGTCCCCGGTGGCCATCCTGGTGATGCCCCGAACGGCGGGCGGTCACCCCACCGGAACGGCATCAGCACGATATCCCTGAGTGCCACCGTTGGGGAGAGTCCGCGGCACTCAGTGCCACACAGTGACGAAGGACACCGTGCGGCGTCCGCCCTGCGGACGCCGCACGCACGGACGCCCCGGATTTACTGGCCGCCCCGGATGCCTGCCGCGCCGATGCGGCAAGATGTCGGCGTGAACGCCCACGACGCCGCCGCTCCCGACCCCGCTGCCATGCGCAAGCACTACCGGGCCGAGGGCCTCGCCGAGTCCGACCTGGCGGCCACCCCGGTGCAGCAGTTCGCGCGCTGGTTCGCGCAGGCCGCGCGGGAAGCCCACCTGTTCGAACCGAACGCCATGATCGTGTCCACGGCGGACGCCCAGGGCCGGCCCAGCTCCCGGACGGTGCTGCTGAAGCAGTTCGACGAGCACGGCTTCGTCTTCTACACCAACTACGAATCCCGCAAGGGACACGACCTCGCCGAGAACCCGCACGTCTCGCTGTTGTTCCCGTGGCACCCGATGGCACGCCAGGTCATCGTCACCGGCGTCGCGCGCCGCACCGGCCGCGACGAGACGGCCGCCTACTTCCGCAGCCGCCCGCACGGCTCCCAGCTCGGCGCCTGGGCCAGTGCCCAGTCCAGCGTCATCGCCTCCCGCGCCGAGGTCGACGCCGCGTACGCCGAACTGGAGGCCCGCTACCCGGAGGGCGAGCAGGTCCCGGTGCCCCCGCACTGGGGCGGCTTCCGGGTGGCCCCGCGGCAGGTGGAGTTCTGGCAGGGGCGGGAGAACCGGCTGCACGACCGGCTCAGGTACGTCGCCGAGGCGGACGGGGGATGGCGGGTGGAGCGGCTGAGCCCGTGAGGGGTCTCGCGGTCTGAACGCCGGCGGGCCGCGGTCTCCACGGTCCTCGCGGCTGAGGCGCCGACGGTCCTCGCGGCTGAGGCGCCGACGGTCCTCGCGGCGGAACGCAGACGACCCGCGAACTCGGGTCCCTCCGCCGGACGGCGGGGGAGCCGGCCGGACGTACCGGCGAGCTCGCGGGTCGGGTGACTGCGTTGGATTGGGCCGGCTGCGTATATCGCGTACACGCTGGTCCGGCACCGCACTGTGTGTGGTGGCGGGCCGCTAGCCCGCAGCCACCTCGTGCGTCCGGGTTTCACTCATGTACCCGATCACCTCCCTTCTCACGTGCTCGCCACATTAGGCAGTGGCCGGGCGCGGTTCAACAGGTTTTCGGCGGTTTCCGGTGGTGGGCCCTTTTGATCGTGGGAGGGGGCCGGTCTGGGTAGAGAAGAGGTTGGGTTGCAACGATTCCCTCAATCTTCTGGAACCCGGTGTGTGCTGGATCACGTTCCAGTTAGATGATGACGAGTGAGTGAACCGACGCGCCGTGCCTGCGGGCGCAGCTGGGAGGGGGTCCAGGTGAGTGCTTCCCGGCGTAGTGGGACCACCGACGAACTGGGGCCGGACGAGCCCGAGCGGGCGGGGACCGCCGCGGGCCCCGACGGCTCCGACCTGCTGGCGGCGCTGCTGGACGGCATGGACGCGGCCCTGTGCGCCTTCGACGCCGACGGGGTGGTGACCCACTGGAACCGCGAGGCGGAGCGGATCCTCGGCTGGACGGCGGCGGAGGCCGTGGGCCGGCAGGGTTTCGCCGGGTGGGCCGTGCGTGAGGCGGACGCCGGCGAGGTCGAGGGCCGGCTGATGTCCGCGATGCGGTCGCCCGGCCGGCAGGTGCACGAGTTCGCGCTGCTGACCAAGGACGGCGGACGGGTGCTCGTACGGACCCAGTCGGCCGCCGTGCGCGGCCCGGACGGCAAGCCGGCGGGCGTGTACTGCGCCTTCAGCGAGGTGCACACGCAGATCGACCTGGAGCGCTCCATCGCGCTGAGCGAGGCGCTGTTCGACGACGCATCCTGGGGCGTCGTGCTGGTGGACGCCGACCTGCGGCCCGCCGTGGTGAACGCGCACGCGGCCCGGTCGCTCGGCATCGGGCGCACGGCCGCGCTGGGGCGGCCGCTGGGGGAACTGCTCGCCCAGGGCGTCGAGGAACTGGAGAGCGCGCTCACGCACGTCCTGGCGGAGGGCGCGCCGCCGGCGCCCGCGGAGATCTGGGTGAGCGTGCGCACGCCGGAGGGTGAGCAGCGGCGCTGCTGGCGCTGCGGCTTCGTCCGGCTGGCCTCGCCGCTCGCGGAGGAGCCGGTGCCGCTGGGCGTCGGCTGGCTGTTCGTGGACGTGACCGAGACCAAGCAGGGCGAGCAGGCGGCGGCGCTGTTCAGGTTCCGCGCCAACCAACTGCACCGGGCGGCGCGCGCCGCCGCCGAGTGCGAGGACCCCGCGGAGGCGGCCACCGTCCACCTCGACTTCGCGCTCGCCGGGTTCGCCGACCACGCGCTGATCGACCGGGTGGCGGGCGGCGCGCTCGCCGACGGCGCGGAGAGCGGGCCGGTGCGGCTGGTGCGGGTGGCGGCTACGCCGTCCGGGGCGCCGGGGCCGAGCCTGCTCGGCGGGCAGGCCGGACTGCCCGTGCGGTACGCGGAGGGGCATCCGGCGCTGCAGAGCGTGGAGCGGACCGGGTCGGTGCGGGCCGGCGGCGGTTCGGTGCCGGCCAAGGACGCGCGGGAGTGGGCGCGGTCCCGGCAGTGGCCCGCCGACACGGTGCACGCGCTGTGCGCGGTGCTGCGCAGCCGCGGGCGGACGCTCGGTGTCGTGACGTTTCTGCGCACGGCCGGGCGCAACCCGTTCGAACGGGCCGACGTGGCCTACGCCGAGGACGTGGCGACCCGCATCGCAGCAGCCCTGGACCTCGCGGACGCGGCGGACCGGCGATAGGCACAGGGCGACCGGGGGACAAGAGGCAGGCGAGGTCACGAGGCCGGGCGACGGTACGGCGGACGACCGGCGGCAGGCCAAGGCCCCGACAGCCGCGGCACCGGCTCGCGGCGGTGGCGTGGCTGCCGCCCCGCCTCAGGCGCCTCGTCGGCCTCATCCGCCGTGCCGGAACGGCCGGGCGGCCGGCCTCGCGGCAGCAGTCGGCCGCTTCATTCGTCGGTCCGCTGCTGGCGGCCGGTGTCCGCCGGCCGCCGTCTGCCGCCTCGGCCTGAGCACGCCGCCCGCCACACATCAACGGCTGCGTGGCGCTCCGGGCGGCCGCCGGGCGCTCAGTGCCGGTAGAAGATCCGGTCCCCGTACTGCTCCATCACCCGCCCGTTCCACTCGTGGCCCCCGTCGACGTTTCCGGAGCGCAGCAGCGGCGGCTCGATGCCCCGGTCGGCCAGGGCGGCGGCCGTGGTGGCCATGACGGCCTGCAACAGGGCCGCGGTGACGACCGTGGAGGCCGGCGCGAAGGGGGCGGGGACGGTGTCGAGCGTCAGCTCGGCGTCGCCGACCGCGATCTTGGAGTCGAGGACGATGTCGCAGTGGTCCTTGAGGTAGCCGCCGGAGGCGTGGAGCGACCGCGTCTCGGAGGCGTACGCCACCGAGGTCACGCCGATGACCTTGACGCCCATCGCGCGGGCGCTCATGGCCATCTCGACGGGCAGCGCGTTGCGCCCGGACAGGGAGACGACCACCAGCACGTCCCCGGAGCGGATCGGCGAGCTGGCGAGCACCGCGCCGGCCAGGCCGTCCACCCGCTCCAGCGCGGAGCCGAGGGTGGCCGGCATGACGTCGACGCCGACGACGCCGGGCACCGCCAGCAGGTTCATCAGGGCCAGACCGCCGGCGCGGTAGACGACGTCCTGGGCGGCGAGGGAGGAGTGGCCCGCGCCGAAGGCGAACAGCCGACCGCCGTCGGCGACGGTGTCGGCGAGCAGCGCGCCGGCCGCGGCGACGGCGTCGGCCTCCTCCTCGCGGACCCGTTGCAGCAGGCCGATCGCGGCGTCGAGGAACTGGCCGGCCGGGGTGGCGTCGCTCATGCGGATCCTTCCGGAGGGCGGCGTCGGATGTCCGTGTCGCGGATCACCGTGCGGTCTGGACCACTGCCGTGTCAATACGGCGTCCGGCGGCTCGCGCGCGGCTGCCCGGACGGCGTGCGCCGGGACGCGGCCGTTCCCCGCCGGGTACGTGGTTTCCGCGGCGCGGCACGGTTGTCGGTGCCATGCGTCAGAATTGAGTCCAGGGCCAGCGCACACGCCGCGAAGCCGTCGCGCTCGCGGCAGATCTCATCGAGGGGCATGTATGTCCGGACTGATCGACACCACGGAGATGTATCTCCGCACCATCCTCGAGCTCGAGGAAGAGGGCGTGGTCCCCATGCGTGCCCGGATCGCCGAGCGGCTCGACCAGAGCGGGCCGACCGTCAGCCAGACGGTGGCGCGGATGGAGCGGGACGGCCTGGTGTCCGTCGCCTCCGACCGCCACCTGGAGCTCACCGACGAGGGCCGCCGGCTCGCCACGCGGGTGATGCGCAAGCACCGGCTGGCGGAGTGCCTGCTGGTGGACGTGATCGGCCTGGAGTGGGAGCAGGTGCACGCGGAGGCCTGCCGCTGGGAGCACGTGATGAGCGAGGCCGTGGAGCGCCGGGTCCTGGAGCTGCTGCGTCACCCCACCGAGTCGCCGTACGGCAACCCGATCCCGGGCCTGGAGGAGCTGGGCGAGAAGGACGGCGCCGACCCGTTCCTCAACGAGGGCATGGTGTCGCTGGCCGAACTCGACGCGGGCGAGGACGGCAAGACGGTCGTCGTGCGCCGGATCGGCGAGCCGATCCAGACGGACGCACAGCTGATGTACACGCTGCGCCGGGCGGGCGTGCAGCCCGGATCCGTGGTGAGCGTGACCCAGTCGGCGGGCGGGGTGCTGGTGGGCAGCGGCGGCGAGGCCGCCGAGCTGGAGGCGGACATCGCCTCCCACGTGTTCGTCGCCAAGCGCTGAGCGCTGAGCGCTGAGCACCGTGCGGCGCCGGTTCGAAGATCCAGTGCGTCGAATCGCAGCGCTGTGACGCCTCCCGTGCGACGCTTTCCGTGAGGCATATGACGGAGGGGGCGGGCGAATGCGCCGCAGACGTGTGGAGGGCCCCGGCGCCGTGCGGCGCCGGGGCCTGTCCTCCCCTGTGCTGACCCGGAGCCCCGAGCTCTCAGGGTCATTCCCCTCGGACCGTTTTCCCCGAGCGGTCCGCCCCCCGCTGAAGATCTCCCCTGCACAGCGACGATCATTCCCCGAAGCGGGTCACTCGAACGAGGGGTGTTGCTCGCCAGAACGGCACTTTCGAATAGGTATTCGATAGTCTGCGGTGACGGATCATGCGGAACGTGCGCTTCATCTAGGGGGTGCACGAGTGCACGCGACAGCCGCGTGCACGAAGGCAGCTGCACGGCAACGGCAGGACACGGTGCGACACGGTGCACAGGACCGTCCGGCTCGCGCGTGAGCGAGCGGTCCGAGCGGAGCTAGGGGGGTGCCAGGACCAGTGGTGCGGCGCATCGACGTGACCGGGACGGGCGGCGTCCGTCTCGCGGCCTGGGAGTTCGGCGATCCACCCAAGAGCGACCCGGCGGCCCTCGTACCGCAGCAGGCGGGGCCGCCCGGCCGGACCGACCCACCGGGCAGTACCGAACGCACGCCCGGTGTGCTGTTACTGCACGGACTGATGGGCCGTGCCTCGCACTGGGCGTCCACCGCCCGCTGGCTGTCCGGCCGCCACCGCGCGGTCGCGCTGGACCAGCGCGGCCACGGCCAGAGCGAGAAGCCGCCGAAGGCGGCCTTCACCCGCGAGGCCTACGTCGGCGACGTCGAGGCCGCCCTCGAGCAGCTGGGCCTCGCCCCGGCGGTCCTCATCGGGCACGCCATGGGCGCCCTGACGGCGTGGCAGCTCGCCGCCAAGCGCCCCGACCTGGTCCACGGGCTGATCATCTGTGACATGCGGGCCTCCGCGCTCGGGGCCGCCTCGCAGCGCGAGTGGGAGGACTGGTTCAAGGCCTGGCCGACGCCGTTCGCCACACTCGCCGACGTCCGCAAGTGGTTCGGCGAGGACGACCCCTGGGTTGAGCGCCCCAACCCGGCCCGCGGCGAGTTCTACGCCGAGGTGATGCACGAGGGCCCGGACGGCTGGCGGCCCGTCTTCGACCCCGAGCAGATGCTGAAGTCCCGCGAGACCTGGGTGTACGACGCGCACTGGGAGGAGCTGGCCCAGGTCCGGTGCCCCGCACTGGTCGTCCGCGGCCTCGACGGCGAACTCGGCCGCGCCGAGGCCCAGGAGATGGTCCGCGTGCTGCCCCGCGGCCAGTACGCCGAGGTGGCCGACGCCGGCCACCTCGTCCACTACGACCAGCCGGAGGCCTGGCGCGCGGCGATCGAACCGTTCCTGGACGGCGTCCTCAGCCAACCCTGACCCGACCCCGCGGCGCCCCTCGGCGAACGCCGACCCGACGCCGCGGCGTCCCCCGGCACCCCGTGACCGGGCGCCCGCGGCCCCTCTGGGCGGGCGCTGCCCCGGTGTCCGCGGCGTCTCTGGGGGAAATGATGGCCCGGCGCCTGCGGCCCCTCCCGGCGAAAGCGGCCCGCGGCGTCCGCAGCCGCCCGTCGGCGCCGGCGCCCCGGCGCCTGCGCGCCCTTCGGGGGACGCCGACCCGCCGCCCGCGGCCCCTCTGGGCGAACGCCGCCCCGACGCCGCGGCGTCTCTGGGGGAAATGGTGGCCCGGCGCCTGCGGCCTCTCGGCGGAAGCCTGAGCGGCGTCCGAGGCCCCCCTGGGCGGGCGCTGTCCCGGCGTCTGCGGCGTCTCTCGGCGAGTCGTGCCCCGGCGTCTGCGGCGCCTCTCCACGGGCCGTGCCCCGGCCCCCGCAGCGCCTCTCCGCTGGCCGTGCCCCGGCCCCCGCAGCGCCTCTCCACGGGCCGTGCCCCGGCGCCCCTGGGCGGGAGCCGGGACCGGCGTCCCGAGGCGGGAGCCCGGCCCGGCGGCTGCGGCGTTGCTCAGCCCTTGCTCACCGCGGTCAGGATCTCCGGCAGCCGGGCCGCCGTGCGTGGGGCCGCGAGGCGGAGGCCGGCCGCGGCGACGCCCGCTCCGTACAGGGCGCCCACGGGCAGCAGCAGCCAGCCGAAGTCGTCCCCGTCGCGCGCCACGTTCGCCCAGACCGCGGCCGCGACGACGGGGGAGCACAGCAGGGCCGCCGCGACCATGCCGCCGAAGATCGAGATCCAGGCGAGCCCCGCCTGCCCGGGGGCGACGTTCTTGTAGCCCTCCTGCGGGATGGAGTACGGGAAGCGGGCCGAGGCCCACGCGCCGGTCCCCAGCATCGCGCCCAGCAGCGCGAAGGACAGCCCGAGCACCTCCGGCAGCCGGGGCCAGTCGCCGAGCATCGCGGTCGTCAGGACGGTCACCAGCACCGCGTACGGCAGGGTGACCGCCAGCAGGGCGAGCGCCCGCCCGCGCAGCTCGACGTAGGCGTCCTGCGCGGACGAGATGGTCATCGCGACCATCCAGAACGCCGAGGTGTCCTGACCGAACTGGTTGTACATCTGGATGCCGAGCATCCCGGCGGCGAAGCAGGCGAAGTAGACCGAGCCGGTGCCCTGCAGGGCGTTGAACACCGGCACGATCAGGCCGATGGCGAGCGAGGTCACCCAGGCGGCCTTGGTCTTGGGGTCGCGCCAGACGTACCGCAGGCTGCGCTCCATGACCGTGCCGGTGCGCCCGGCAGGCAGCAGCCGGACCGGCCCGGCCGAGGCGCGCTGACGGGCGGCGGGCTCCGCGGCCTGGAGGGTGGAGCCGTCGGGCGAGGTCATCAGCCGGGTCAGATGCCGGGACCACACCGCGAGCAGCGCCACCAAAGCCGCCGCGCTCAGCGCGAGTTGGACGGCCGCGACGCCGTACGACCCGTCGTCGGCCGAGGCCACGGCGGCGACCGCGGAGGCGGGCGGCAGCCAGCGCAGCACGTCCGCCACCGGGTCGAGCTGCGCGAGCCCGGCCGAACCGAGCCGCTGCGCGCCGAAGTTGACCAGCTGCGCGCCGACGGCGATGACCAGTCCGCTGAGCACCGCCAGATCCCGGCCCTTGCGGCTGGTCAGCAGGCGGACGTTGGCGGCGGCCACGGCCCGCGCCAGCGCCACGCACACCAGCAGCGCGAGCACGACGGCGACGGCGCCGACGGCGTACGCCGCCCCGCCGTGCGCCACCGCGATCACCGAACCGGCCAGCAGACACAGCGTGAACAGCGGGCCGATGCCGACCAGCGAGGCCGCCAGCAGCGCCCGCACCAGCGGCCGGGGCCGCAGCGGCAGCATCACCAGCCGGGTCGGGTCGAGGGTCTCGTCGCCGCCGGGGAAGAACAGCGGCATCACCGCCCAGCCCAGCGCCACCACCGCCACCAGCGGCACCACCACGGACCCGGCGTGCGCGCGCCCGTGCAGCGCGATCAGCCCGGCCAGTTGCAGGGCGCCGAAGAGGAGCACGACCACGGCCGACACGATGTAGGCGGCCCGCCGCCCGCCGGACTGCCGCAGCCCGCCCCGCAGCAGCGACAGCTTCAGCCGTACGACGACGGCGGTGACGTCCCGCGTGACCGGCTCGCCCGTCATCGCGCCCCGCCGCCCAGCCAGTCCAGGTCGGAGCCGGCGTCACGGCCGCCCGCGCCGACGAGTTCGAGGAACGCCCGCTGCAGCGACGGCGCGTCGCCGCGCACCTCGGCGAGGGTGCCCTGGGCGCGGATGCGGCCGGCGGCCATCACGGCGACCCAGTCGCACAGCGACTCCACCAGCTCCATCACGTGCGAGGAGAAGACGACCGTGGCGCCCGAGGCCGTGTACCGCTCGAGCACGCCCCGGATGGTCTGCGCGGACACCGGGTCGACGCCCTCGAACGGCTCGTCCAGGAAGAGGACTTCGGGATTGTGCAGCAGCGCCGCCGCGAGGCCGATCTTCTTGCGCATGCCGGTCGAGTAGTCGACGACGAGCTTGTGCTGGGCGCCGGACAGGTCCAGCACGTCCAGGAGCTGGGTGGCCCGCTTGTCCACCTCGGCTCCGGGCAGCCCGCGCAACCGCCCCGAGTAGACCAGCAGTTCACGCCCCGACAGCCGTTCGAAGAGGCGCAGCCCCTCCGGCAGCACCCCGATCCGCGCCTTCACCGCCACCGGGTCCCGCCACAGGTCGTGCCCGACGACCTCGACGCTTCCCTGGTCCGGCCGCAGCAGCCCGGTGACCATCGACAAGGTGGTGGTCTTCCCGGCCCCGTTCGGCCCGACGAGCCCTATGAACTTCCCTGCGGGAAGGTCCAGATCGATCCCCGCGACGGCGACCTGCTGCCCGAAACGCTTCCACAGCCCGCGCACCCGTACGGCGGCCTTCGCGACCCCGGTTCCCTCCGTCATGGGGCAACCCTAGGGGTTGCCCCGTCGGGCAGCAGGGTCAGCGGTCCCGGAAGCAGGCGTAGGCGAGCGGGGGGATCAGCTCCTCCACGTCCGGCAGCCAGCGGTTCGCGGCCGAGGGCCGGCAGGCCCACTGCACGGCCCCGCGGGAGCCGTACCTGGTGGGCGGCGCGGCGACGTAGGCCCCCTCGCCGAGCGTGACCAGGTCGAGGGAGGACGGCGCCCACCCCAGCTTGCGCACCAGGTCCGGCGCCTTCGCCGCCCCGCCCGCCAGCACGAAGAAGTGCATCCGCCGGTCCGGCGTCAACGTCACCGGGCCCAGAGTCAGTTCCATCCGCTTCATGCGGGCCAGCGCCAGGAACCCGGCCGTCTCCGGCACGGACACCGTGTCGAACGCGCGGCCCGTCGGCAGCAGGATCGATGCCGTCGGCTGCTGCGACCACAGCCGCCGCGCGACGGTGGCGCTGCCCGTCGCCTGCGTAGCCCAGTCCTCGCGCGCCGGGTGCGCGCCGGGCAGGGCGCACCCGGTGTCGCCGCAGGAGCAGTACTGCACCCCGTCGACGGCTTCCAGCCAGGTGCCGGGGAAGACGTCCCAGTGGCGCTCCTCGGCGTAACTGACGGCGGTCTCCAGCAGCGATGCGCCACGCTGCAGAGGAATCTGAACGGCTTCGGTGCCCACGATCGTATCTTCCACGATGCACACAACTACCGCATCAACCTGGAGTTACGGGAGTCACGCGCGCGGGGGAGGGGCATCGGCTCGGCCGGCGGGGCGCATGGAGGCACGTGCGGGGGCGCGTGGGAGGAAGCGCGGCGTGGCTGGGTAGCCACGAGGGGGGTCGGCTCCGACCTTCCCCGGCAATCCTCAGGAATCCTCGCATGACTCGCATTCCGTGCATGTCCGCGGGGCATTGATCTTCACGGCCGGATCTCTTCGTCGCCTCCGGGACGGCGGGTGGCGAAGGGGTGCGGTCACGGAAGGCACGCCAACTCGGTGCGTGGGCAGGCACCGCAGCCACAGGGGGTACGCCATGGCCGCAAGGCCGCTCGTCGCGCGGCAGCCGAACGAACGGTTGCAGGCGCTCATCCAGGAGGCGGGGTGCTCGAACGCCGGGCTCGCCCGCCGGGTCAACATGTGCGGCGCCGAGCACGGTCTCGACCTGCGTTACGACAAGACGTCCGTGGCCCGCTGGCTGCGCGGACAGCAGCCGCGCGGGCGGGCCCCGGCCGTCATCGCGGAGGCACTGGGCCGCAAACTCGGCCGCACGGTCACGATCGACGAGATCGGCATGGCCAACGGCAAGAACCTCGCCTCCGGGGTGGGACTGCAGTTCTCGCCGACGGTGCTCGGCGCCATCGAGCAGGTCTGCGAGCTGTGGCGCAGCGACGTGGGGCGCCGGGACTTCCTGTCCGGCTCGTCCGTGGCCGCGTCCGCGCTGGTCGAACCGAGCCGCGACTGGCTGATCTCCACGCCGGACGCGCAGGTGGCGCGCTCGGCGGGCCCGCGGGTCGGACCGTCCGACGTGGCCGCCGTGCGGGCCATGACGCAGGCGCTCGTCGACCTCGACCACCAGTACGGCAGCGGGCACGTGCGCCCGGTCGTCGTGCACTACCTCAACAGCGTCGTCTCCGGGCTGCTGGCCGGTTCCTACCGGGAGGCGGTGGGACGGGAGTTGTTCGCCGCGGTCGCCCGGCTGACCGAGCTCGCCGGGTACATGGCCGTCGACACCGGACAGCCGGGCCTCGCCCAGCGGTACTACATCCAGGCGCTGCGGCTGGCCCAGGCGGCCGGCGACCGCGGATACGGCGGGTACGTGCTCGCCGCCTCCATGAGCCACCTCGCCGCGCAGCTCGGGAACCCGCGCGAGATCGCGCAGTTGGCCCGGGCGGCGCAGGAAGGCGCGCGCGGGCGCGTCACACCGCGCGCGGAGGCGATGTTCCACGCGGCGGAGGCGCGCGGGCACGCGTTGCTGGGCGACGTGCGCGCCGCGCAGACGGCGTCCGGTCGCGCGGTCACCGCGCTGGAGTCCGCCGACCCCGCCTCCGGGGACGACCCGGAGTGGATCGCGCACTTCGACGAGGCGTACCTCGCCGACGAGTTGGCGCACTGCCACCGCGACCTCGGGCAGAGCGAGGCGGCGGCCCGGTGCGCCGAGGAGGCGCTGGCCGGCCTGCCCGCGACGAAGGCCCGCCGCCGGGCCATCGGCTACGTGCTGCTGGCCACCGCGCAGGTCCAGCAGCGGGAGATCGAGCAGGCCTGCAACACCGGTCTGAAGGCGGTGGAGTTGCTGGAGACGCTGCGCTCGGACCGGGGCGCGGAGTACCTGGAGGACCTCCAGCAGCGGCTGGAGCCGTACGGGCAGGAGTCGGTGGTGCGGGAGTTCGGAGCGCGGCTGGGCGTGCGGGCGGCGGCGTGAGCACCCGCGCCGCCCGGCCGGTGAACCCTCGTAAAACGCCCGGTTGACGTGCGGGAACCGGCGCGGGAGGGCGGGCGCGGGGAGCCGCGGAGGCGCCCCGTCGCGCCGGTCACCGGGAAGGAGGCGACGTCCTGAGCTGCGTGGCACCCGGCTCGGGGGACCCGGTAGCGTGAGCCGACGACGCACAAGGTCCCCCATTGGTAGGAGTCCCGGTGACGCAGAGTGGACAGGGCGAGGAGCCCTCGCTGCGCCAGGCGCGCGAAGGCATCGTGCTGCCCTCCGACGGCGGCGAGCCCGTGCTGCCGGGCGGGACGGGCGGGTTCGCCTCCGCGCCGGCCGGCCCGCACGGCGGCCACCCCGCAGACCCCGGCTCCGGCCGCCGGGCCGGCGCCGCGCCGGGCCACGCCGGCCCCCGCACGGAACCGCCCGCCCCGGCCGCCCCGGCCGGCGGCCAGGCCTGGGGCACCCCGTGGGGCCCCGACCAGCAGCAGGGCCAGGCCCCGCAGCAGAGCCAGGCCCCGCAGCAGGGCCAGGGCTGGGCGGAGCCGCTCACGCAGCAGTGGGACGCGCCCGACCAGTGGGACGGAGCGCAGCAGGCGCCGGGCGGCGCGTCCCAGCCGCTGCCCCCGGAGGGCGCCCCGGCGGCCGCCTACGGGTACCCGCCGTACACGCCGCCGCAGCCTGCGCCGGGCGCCCCGCTGCCGCCGGAGAACCCGCACGCGTACGGCGCTCCCGGCCCGGCCTACGGCTCGCCCGCCGCCGACGAGGGCGCCACCCAGTACCTCCCGCCCGTCGCCGCGCCCGGCGCCGACGGCGCCACCCAGTACATACCGCCCGTCGCCGCCCCGGACGAGGGCGCGACCCAGTACATACCGCACATACCGCCCGCCGCCGACGAGGGTGCGACGCAGTTCCTCCCGCCCGTGGGCGCGGACACGCCGCCGCACGGACCGGGCGGCGGCACCCAGTACCCGGGCCACACCGGCGCCGCGTCCCCGTCCGCGTCCGAGGCCACCCAGTACCTGCCGCCGGTGAGCGGCCAGGCCCCCGGCGCTCCGTACGGGACGCAGGGCGGCGCAGACCGGCAGCCGCCCGCCGAGTTCGACAACCTCTTCCGCGGCGCGCCGGGCGGCGAGAGCGCCGCCGGGTCCACCCAGCAACTCCCGCGCGTCGGCCCGCAGCAGGCGCCCGCGCCGTCGTACGACCGGCCCTCGTACGGGCCACCCGGCGACGCCGGCAGCGGCAGGCGGGGCGACGGCGGGGGTGGGGGCCGCGGCGGCCGTGGCGGGCGGAGCGGCTCGCGGGTGCCGCTGATCGCCGCCGTCGGTGTCGGCATCGTCGTCCTCGGCGTCGGCGCCGGGGCGCTGCTCGGCGGCGGGGGCGACGACGACAAGGCCGGCAACCAGAACGTCTCGGCCACCGCCCCCGCGACCGAGGGCTCCGCCTCCGCCTCCCCCTCCGCCGACCCGGCGAAGCAGCAGGCGACCGCCCTGGACCAGCTGCTGGCCGACAGCGGCGACAGCCGGGCGTCGGTGATCGCGGCCGTGGGCGACGTACGGGCCTGCGACAACCTGGGACAGGCTGCCTCGGACCTCAGGGCCGCGGCCAAGCAGCGCACCGAGCTGGTCACCCGCCTGTCCGGACTGTCCGTCGACAAGCTGCCGAACCACGCCGAGCTGACCACCGCGCTCACCAAGGCGTGGCAGGCGTCCGCCTCGGCCGACAACCACTACGCGGCCTGGGCCGACCAGGTCGGCGGCAAGAAGGGCTGCCGCAAGGGGCAGGCCCGCACCACCGGGCAGACCCTGGCCGGCAACCGGGCGAGCAGCACCGCCACCGTCCAGAAGGCCAAGGCCGCCCAGCTGTGGAACGCGATCGCCAAGACCTACGGACTGACGCAGCGCCAGCCGACCCAGCTGTGACCCGCCGGGAGGCGGGCCGGGGACGTGAGCCGGGCGGCGGCTCAGCTCACGTCCGCGTTCTCCAGGGTCCCGGTGACGTTCAGGAAGCCCTTCTTGGCGGGCACCAGCTGGCCCTGCCGCACGACCTGCAGCGTCACCTCGTCGTTGACCAGCCGGGACAGGCCGATGGCGGCGAGCGGGCCCTGCTGCTCCCACTCCAGCGGCGGGGTGAGTCCGCCCGTGGTGACCTTCAGCCCGTGGTCGAGGGCCCGCCGTACGGTGTCGGAGGTCACGTTGCCGCCGCCCAGCGACTCCACGGTCTTGCGGAACACGGTGTAGGCGATCCAGGTGGTCTGCACGCCTGCGTCGGCCGCGTCGATGCGGTTGTCGCCGAACGCCTCCTCGCTGATCACCTTCTTCATCCCGTCCCAGCGCGGATCGCTCGATGCCGGGTACCAGCCGGTGATGTACGACCCCTCGTAGGGCCCCGACCGGCCGCCGGACTCGTTGATCTCCGTCTGGTCCACGCTGCCCAGCACGGCCGCCGTCTTCACCCCCGGGGCGTTCTCGCGGGCGCGCCGGAAGGAGTCCATGAAGGTGCTGGTGCGGCCGCCGAGGGCGGGGATCACGCAGCCCTTCTTCGCCGTGTCGCCGGCCGAGGCGGCCACCGCCCGCCGCGCCTGCTCCTCGTACTCGGTGGCGTCCTCGGCCGCCTGCTGGTCGATCGAGGCCGCGTGCCCGCCCGCCTTCAGGCCGGAGTCGAGCATCGCCGGCAGCGCGTCGCCCGCGATGTTGTCGGGCCGTACCAGCACCACCGAGCCGCAGCTCGCGGCGAGTTCCTTGCCCAGGCCGGCCAGCAGGGTGGGCTGCCCGCCGTTGACGGGGTAGGACAGCGGGCTGGTGAACTCGCCGCCGCTGAGCCCGTATCCGCCGATGTACGGGATGCCGGCGGCCTCCAGGGACGGCAGGAAGGAGTCGCTGTGCTGGCTGTAGGAGCCGACGACCGCGACCACCTTCCGCTTGACCGCGATCCGGGAGCACTTCGCGGCCGCCACGCTGTCGTTGTGGTCGTTGCAGGTCAGCACCCGCAGCTTGCGCCCGGCGATGCCGCCCCGGGCGTTGACCCAGCGGGCGTAGGCCTGCGCGAAGGCGGGCATGCCGGGCTTGTTGGTGGCGTCGGTGTCCTGCGGGGCCCAGGTCATGACGGTGATCGTTTCGTCCCCGGATCCCCCCGCGGTGCCGGGGACCACCCCGCACCCGACGGCGATCGAGGCGCACACGGCCAGAGCCCCCACCGAGAGGACGGCGGCTCTGACGGGCCGGTTGAGCGTAGGTCGGGAGGTGCTGCGGTCGGTTCGCCTGCCGGTCATGTACACACACGGTTCCGTCACACTCCCAAGTGCAGGGTGACCTACGGTTATTGATCGGTGACATGCGGGTGAATTGCGGGGGCCGGCGAGGCCCTCGTGGCGGAGAACGTACGATCGGTGACCGTGCAAGGTCCGGATAACTCTTCCCGTCGCGCCCGTCGCTCCTCCACCATGGGCGGCATGCCACTCAACGACATGCCGTGGTGGCGCTGGCGCAGCAATGTGCGCTCCGCGCTGCACATGCTCTCCGACCCGGCGTTCCAGCGGGACGTCTGGCTGGCCGGCGTGGACGGGTACGGGGACGTCACCGACGCCGTGTACCGCCTGGTCGAGGACACCTGGCTGGACAACTGGTCCGCCGAGAAGTACGTCGGCACGATCTTCCGGGACTCCCAGGAGGCGGCCCTCGTCGACACCGCCGTGCTGCGCGTGCTGCGGATCATGCACCAGGTCGGACCCGACGCGCCGGTCTCGGCCTATCTGGAGAACCAGGCGTGGCCGGAGGCGGTGCGGGCGGCGCGGGACGCGCACGTGCGGATGGCCGTGGCCGACGGCGAGGACCCGGACACGCCGCCGCGCACCCTCGAGGTGCTGCGGATCATGACCCGGTCCGCGTGACGGACGGCGACCCGTCCGCGCCCGCGAATATGGGACCCTGTCCTGCATGAGCGAGCAGTCCACCCCCGCCGCGGCCCCGGCCGACCAGTACGTCCTCACGCTCTCCTGCCCGGACAAGCAGGGCATCGTGCACGCCGTGTCCAGCTACCTGTTCATGACCGGCTGCAACATCGTGGACAGCCAGCAGTTCGGCGACCAGGACACCGGGCTGTTCTTCATGCGGGTGCACTTCTCGGCCGAGGCGCCGGTGACCGTGCAGAAGCTGCGGGCGAGCTTCGCGGCGATCGGCGACTCCTTCCACATGGACTGGCAGATAAACCGGGCCGACGACCGGATGCGCATCGTCCTGATGGTCAGCAGGTTCGGGCACTGCCTGAACGACCTGCTGTTCCGCGCGCGGACCGGGGCGCTGCCGGTGGAGATCGCCGCCGTGGTGTCCAACCACACCGACTTCGCCGAGCTCGTAGCCTCGTACAACATCCCCTTCCACCACATCCCGGTGACGAGGGACACCAAGGCGGACGCCGAGGCGCGGCTGCTGGAGATCGTCCGTGAGGAGCGGGTGGAGCTCGTCGTCCTCGCCCGCTACATGCAGGTGCTCTCGGACGACCTGTGCAAGCAGCTCAGCGGCCGGATCATCAACATCCACCACTCCTTCCTGCCGAGCTTCAAGGGCGCCAAGCCCTATCACCAGGCGCATGCGCGCGGGGTGAAGCTGATCGGGGCGACCGCGCACTACGTCACCGCCGACCTCGACGAGGGGCCGATCATCGAGCAGGAGGTCGAGCGGGTCGGGCACGACGTGACGCCGGATCAGCTCGTCGCGATCGGGCGGGACGTGGAGTGCCAGGCGCTGGCCCGCGCGGTCAAGTGGCACGCCGAGCGCAGGATCCTGCTCAACGGGCGGCGCACGGTCGTCTTCGCCTGAGGAGCGTGATCCCTGAGGGACGTCGCCGATGTGCGATCCGGTCCGCGATCACGGTATAGTCGTTCTCAGGCCGGTCGCCGCAACTGCGAACAACCGGACGTGCGTTGGTGGTCCAAGGAAAGACGCCCCGCTTCCTGCGGGGAAATGCAGGTGCAAGGCCTGCCCGGCGCTCTGAATGCGAGCCCCCGCCCCACGGAACGTGGGACGGGGGCTCGTTCGTTCGCGCCGCGCGCAACGGGCGCCGGGCCGCCCCTACATGCGGCTCAGGGCCGCCGCGGCGGACAGTACGTCCCGGATCGCCTCCCGGTCGCCCAGCTGCCCGGCCGCCGCCTCCCGCGGCGGCACCCGGCCCGCGGCCAGTCGGCAGAACTCCACGCCGTCCAGGGCGACATGGGCCACCTCGTGCTCCGCGGAGCCCTGCGCGCCGGGGGAGTCCAGCGGGATCAGCCACTCGCCGCCGCCCGAGCCCTCGATCTCCAGCCGCAGACTGCGGCCCGGCGCTCCGGCCGGGACGAGGTGCCGGCCCCGGCCGGGCGCGGCCTGCCCCTCCCGCCGCCGCACCGCCAGCGCGGCCGGCAGCATGCGGGCCGCGAGGTCGATCATGCGGTGGAGATGGCGCGGGGAGGGCGGCTCGTACGGGTAGTCCACCGCCTCCGCGATGTCCTCCGCGTGCACCCAGCACTCGAAGGCGCGGTCCACCATGGCGTCCGGCAGCGGCAGTTCGAAGCCGCCGTACGCGACCGGCGGGGCCGCGCCGTCCGGGCCGCCGGCGAACGACACCGTGCGCACCAGGTCGTGGCTCTGCGCCCGCCACGGCGCCCGCACGGCCCGGGTCGGCGGGGCGTGTGCTCCGACGGCGCGCCAGTACGCCTCGGTGCGGGCCGCGGGCGTGGCCGCGCCGGGCCCGGCCTCCCCGAGCGGGTCGTCGAGGCCCACCGCGACCGCGACCAGCCCGTCGACCGCCAGCAGATGCGCGATCACCCCGGCGACGGTCGTACGACGGCTCGTCGCGCCGTCGCCCTCGAACCAGCGCAGCCGCACGGGCGCGTGCCACTCGGCGTCCCCGATGTCCTGCAGCAGGGCGTCCAGCCGGGCCGTCTCGGCGTCGTACGGGGCGGCCCAGTCCGGCACCGGCACGCGCGGCGGGCGCCGGTCCAGGCAGCGCTCCAGGACGCGGGTGCGCAGCGCCGGGTCCAGGTCGAGGCTTTCCGGCGGGTGCAGCAGGCCGACCGCCTCGCGCAGCCGCAGCGCCTCGTCCGCGCAGGGGCCGCAGTCGCCGAGGTGCTCCTCGACGGCCGCGGTCTCCTCCGCCGAACAGGCCGCCAGCGCCCACGCCCCGAGGAGCGCCTTCAGCACCCGGTGCTCCAGGACCGGCAGGACCGGCGGGGCCGGTCGCGGCGCCGGCTCCGGCCGGGCCCCGATCGCGGGCAGCGGTCCGCCGCCGTCCTCGACGGAGACGCGGGGCATCGGGATGCGGGGCGGCCGGCCGGGGCCGGGACCGCCCCCGCGCGCGGTTCCGCCGGTTCCGCCCGGCCCGCCGGAACCCGACGAGCCGCCCGGCCCCTCGCCGCCCGCACCCCGGGCATCGTCCGGGGCCGGTGGGCCGGGCGGGCCCGGTCGGCGCGGGTCGCGCCGGCCGTCGTCGGAGTCGTCGGGTGCCGGGTGTCCCCCGTGCCGCCCGTCCTCGCCGTACGCCTCGAAGCGGTCCGCGTCGCCCGCGTCACCCGCGTTGTTCACGCCGCACCCCCGTGTCCGGGCGGTGCTCCCGGTGCGCCCGCGTCGTGGGCGGTGGACAGCAGTTGCAGGCCCAGGCGGAGCCGGCGGCGCGCCTCGTCCTCGGTGACGCCGAGGTCGGCGGCGGTCTGGCGGTAGTCGCGGCGCTGGAAGTAGGCGAGCTCCAGGGCGGAGCGCAGCGGGGCCGGCATCGACTGCACGATGTAGTCGGCGCGGGCGGCGACCGAGGCGTGCCGCACCCGGTGTTCCAGTTCCTCGGCCGAGCCGCCGTCCGCGGCCAGGGCGGCGGTCTCGGTGGCGCGCAGCCGCCGCACGGCGAGGCGGTGGGTGAGCGCGGCGAGCCAGGTGCGCAGCGGGCCCTGCCGGGGGTCGTAGTCCTCGGGATGCTCCCAGACGTGCACGAAGACATCGCGGGTGACGGCGTCGGCGGCGTGCTCGTCGCCGAGGACGCGGTGGGCCAGGCCGTGCACCAGGGAGGCGAAGCGGTCGTAGAGCTCGCCGAGGGCCGCCGCCTCCCCGTGCGCGAGGCGCTGCTGCATCCTGCGGTCCCAGCGGGGCGGTACGTCCCTCTTCGCCATGCGGCCCCTCACCCCCGCCCGTCGGTCTCCCCAGCCTGCGGCCACCGTCGCCTCGAATGTAGTCGGCACATCGGACGACGCACGCCCCTTTGTGACAAAGTGCGCACCCTGCGGGGCCCCGGGTGGTAATGGACGACCTTCGCATACCCGAGTTCGCTTCTGATCGAACAAGTTCGAAGGCGACTAAAACAAGCCTGCTTCGATCGGTTTCCGTTTCTCCGTCGGCGTTTGAGGGAACGGCCGCTGGGCAGGGGCGGCGGGGAAACGTAGGGGCGGGTTCCGGTTGTGGAGGCCCCGGTGAGCGAAGGGCGTGGTGGTGGCGTTCTGTGTGACCCATGGCGAGCAGGGCGACTGGGCCGTGCTCCACGTGTCGGGCGAACTGGACCTGCTGACGTCGCCGGCGCTGCGGCAGCGGGTGCACGACGTGGTGGCCGACGGCCGCCACAGCCTCGTCCTGGACCTCTCGGAGGTCTTCTTCTGCGACTCCAGCGGCGTCGGCGTGCTCATCGCCGCCCGCCGCCTGATCCGCTCCTGCCGGGGCAGCCTGCGCCTGGTGCTGCCGGCCCGGGGGGCGGCCGAGGGGTCGCACGTCAGCCGCGTCCTCGGCGCCCTGGGGGTGCGCCGCCTGTTCGACGTCTACACCGACCTGGACGAGGCCGTCGCCGAGGACGCCGGCCCGCTGTCCGCCTGAGCCCCCCGGAGGAGGAGCCGCTGCCCTCCGGGCCCGGCCCCCGCGCCCGAGGAGCCGGGCCGGCCTCCGCGCCCGGGAACCGCGCCGGCCTCCGCGCCCGGGAACCGCGCCGGCGAGCATCGCCGTCGTGCCACACCGTTGTCCCGGAATTCCCCCGGTCTTGGCACAGGCGACGCTTTTCCGCGCTCCGCGGGGCCGCCGCGTCGTACGCTCCGTGCGGAAGCACCCCGACACGACGTGAGGCGGCTCGAGGAAGACATGGTCAGCAGCGAGTACGAGCGCAGGATCGCAGGCCGGTTCACCGTCTTCGACCAGGACGGCAACGGCTACATCGACCGGGAGGACTTCAGCACGGCGGCCAAGGCGCTGCTCGCGGAGTTCGGCACGGCGGCCAGGTCGGACAAGGGCCAGGCCCTGTACGCGGGCGCCGAGGCGTTCTGGCAGGGCATGGCCGGCATGGCCGACCGGGACGGCGACCAGCGCATCACCCGGGACGAATTCGTGGGCATCGCGGTCAAGGTCCTGCACGACAGGCCGGAGCGCTTCGCCGAGATCGCCCGCCCCTTCCTGCACGCGGCCCTCGCCGTCGCCGACACGGACGGCGACGGCATGGCCGCCGTCGCGGACACCGCACGCGTGCTGCGGGTCCTCGGCGTGCCGCAGGACGTCGCGCAGACGCTCGCCGCCGCCCTGGACGCCGACGGCGACGGCAAGGTGGGCGAGGCGGAGATCGTGCCCGCGTTCGCCCGCTACTTCACCGTCCCCGAGTAACGCTCGCGCAGGACGTACTTGAGCACCTTGCGCAGGGTCTCGCCGCGCGGCAGGGCGTCCACCACCTCCAGCCGCTCCGGCAGCTTGTGCACCGACAGCCCCTGCGCGCGCAGGTACGACGTCACCGTCTCCAGGGTCAGCTCCCCGGCCCCCGGAGGCCGCTCGACCACCGCGCACACCAGTTCGCCGCGCTCCGCGTCCGGCAGCCCGATCACCGCCACGTCGGCGACGGCCGGGTGCGCGGCCAGCAGGTCCTCGATCTCCTTCGCCGAGATGTTCTCGCCCTTGCGGATGATCACGTCCTTCAGCCGCCCGGTGAGCACCAGGTGCCCGCTCGGCGTCAGCCGCCCCAGGTCGCCGGTGCGCAGGAACCCCTCCTCGTCGAAGGCCTCGGCCGTCTGCGCCGGGTCCAGGTAGCCCCGGCACACGGCCTCGCCGCGCAGCCGGACCTCCCCGTCCACGATCCGTATCTCCATGCCCTCCGGCGGCCGTCCCTCCGTCGTCGCCAGGTTCTCCGGGGTGTCGTCCGGCGAGCCCATGGTGATCATCGGCACCTCGGTCATGCCGTATCCGTGGGTGAGCTGGACGCCCATCTCGCGCACCACGGCGCGGTACACCTCGGGCGGCTTCGGCGCCCCGCCGCCCGCGAGCAGCCGCAGCGTCGGGACCACCTTCTCGCCGGGCCGTGCGCGCTGCTCGGCGAGGAACATCGAGTAGAACGCCGTCGACCCGCCCGCCACCGTCACCCCGTGCCTGCGGTACTCCGCCAGCGCGTCCGGCAGCGCGAAGTGCTCCAGCAGCACCGCCGGGAAGCCGTACAGCAGCAGCATCACCAGGTAGTCGGGCCCGCCGATGTGGGCGTAGGGGAAGGCGACCGACCCCACGTCGGCGGCGGACAGGCGCAGCGCGTGCGCCAGGCAGGAGCCGCCCGCGATCAGTGAGCGGTCCGTGTGCAGCACGCCCTTGGGCGCGGAGGTCGTCCCCGAGGTCCAGTAGATCCAGCGCACCGAGGTGCCGTCGGCGGGCGGGGCGGGCAGCACGGACGGATCGCCGTCGGGCAGCCGGTCGTACGCCTCGAAGACGCCCCGCGCGCCCAGCCGCCGTGCCATCGCCGTGTGGTCGAAGCCGCGCCACTCGCCGGGCACGGCGAAGAACTCGGCCCTCACCTCGCGCAGCGCGAAGCCGACCTCCCGGTCCCGGTAGAAGGGGATGAGCGGGGTCTGCACGGCGCCGAGCCGGGCCAGCGCCAGGGAGAGCAGGACCGTCTCGACGCGGGTGGGCAGCTGCCAGGCGACCACCGTGCCGGGGCGCACGCCCATGTCGTACAGGCCGGCCGCGATGCGCTCGGCGCGGTCGTGCAGCTCGCCGAAGCTCAGGGAGCGCTCGCCCTGGAGGAGGACCGGGCGGCGGGGGGTGCGGGCGGCGCGGCGGGTGACCAGTTCCCACAGGGTGCGGGACGCGCCGAGCGCGTGGGCGGTGTCGTTCACAGCGGCTCCCCCTTCGACAGAGAGCTGACGGATCGTCAGATCGTGGGCAGAGCGTAGGGCCGGGCGCCTTGTCGGTCCAGGGGGGCGGGGCTAGCCTGCTGGACAACAACAATCTGACGCTCCATCAGAAAACATGGCCCGTGCCAGCCGGAGGGGATCATGACCGACCCGGGCGAACTGCCCCGCATCATCAGCGTCGACGATCACGTGATCGAGCCGGCCCACCTCTTCGAGACCTGGCTGCCGCGCAAGTACCGCGACCGCGGCCCGCGGCCCGTCACCGCCGGGATCGGGGAACTCGCCTACGTCGGCGGCAAGTACCGGATCACCATGGACCCGGACGGCCCGCCCACCGACTGGTGGATCTACGAGGACCTGCAGTTCCCGTACAAGCGCAACATCGCCGCCGTCGGATTCGACCGCGACGAGATGACGCTGGAGGGCATCACGCGCGCGGAGATGCGGCGCGGCTGCTGGGACCCGAAGGAACGGCTCGCCGACATGGACCTCAACCACGTCGAGGCCAGCCTCTGCTTCCCGACCTTCCCGCGCTTCTGCGGCCAGACCTTCGCCGAGGCGCACGACAAGGAGGTCGCGCTGGCCTGCGTGCGCGCCTACAACGACTGGATGGTGGAGGAGTGGTGCGGCGACAGCGGCGGCCGGCTCATCCCGCTGTGCCTGATCCCGCTGTGGGACGTGGAACTCGCGGTCGCCGAGATCCGGCGCAACGCCGCACGCGGGGTGCGGGCCGTCACCTTCTCCGAGATTCCCACCCACCTGGGCCTGCCCTCCATCCACTCCGGGTACTGGGACCCGTTCTTCGCGGCCTGCCAGGAGACGGGGACGGTCGTCAACATGCACATCGGGTCGTCGTCGCAGATGCCGGCCGCCTCCCCGGACGCCCCGCCCGCCGTCCAGGCGTCCCTGAGCTTCAACAACGCCATGGCGTCGATGATGGACTTCCTCTTCAGCGGGGTCCTGGTGCGCTTCCCCACCCTCAAACTCGCCTACTCGGAAGGGCAGATGGGCTGGATCCCGTACGCCCTGGAGCGCGCCGACGACGTCTGGCGGGAGCACCGAGCCTGGGGCGGGGTGCGGGACCTGATCCCGGAGCCGCCGTCGGCGTACTACTACCGGCAGATCTTCTGCTGCTTCTTCCGGGACAAGCACGGGGTCGCCTCGCTGGACGTGGTGGGCCGCGACAACGCCACCTTCGAGACCGACTACCCGCACGTCGACTCCACCTTCCCGCACACCAGGGAGGTCGCCCTGGAGCACGTGCAGGGCCTCGACGCGGAGACGGTCCACAAGCTGATGCGGGGCAACGCGATCCGCATGCTCGGCCTGGACCTCGACCGCTGATGGACCTGACGTACACGCCGGAGGAGGAGGACTTCCGGGCCCGGCTGCGCAAGTGGCTGGCCGAGGCGCTGCCCGCCCTGCCGCCCAGGCCGTCGCCGCGGGACTGGCCGGCCCGCCGCGCCTACGACCTCGGCTGGCAGCGGATGCTGTACGACGCCGGGTACGCCGGCGTGCACTGGGACGCCTCGCCGACCCTGCGGCTGATCTTCCTGGAGGAGACCGAGAAGGCGGGCGCGCCCTACGTGGGGGCGAACTTCGTCGGGCTGCTGCACGCCGGCCCGACCATCGCCGCCGAGGGCACCCCCGCACAGCGGGAGCGCTGGCTGCCGCCGATCCTGCGCGGCGAGGAGGTCTGGTGCCAGGGCTTCAGCGAACCGGACGCCGGTTCCGACCTCGCGGCGCTGCGCACGCGCGCGTGGCGGGACGGCGACGCCTACGTGGTGAGCGGCTCCAAGATCTGGACCTCGCACGCCGAAGTGGCCGACTGGTGCGAGCTGTTGGTGCGCACGGACGCCACGGCGCCCAGGCACCGGGGCATCACCTGGCTGGCGATGCCGATGGACGCCCCGGGCATCACCGTACGGCCGCTGCGCACCCTGGCCGGCTCGGCGGAGTTCGCCGAGGTGTTCCTCGACGAGGTGCGGGTGCCGGTGGCCGACCGGGTGGGCGACGAGAACGACGGCTGGCGCGTGACGATGGTGACGCTGTCCTTCGAGCGCGGCACGGCCTTCGCCGGCGAGGTGGTGGCCTGCCGCCGCGTCCTCGGCGAACTCGCCGCCGAGGCCCGCCGCAACGGGCGCTGGGACGATCCGGTGCTGCGGCGCAGGCTCGGCGCGCTGAACGCCGAGTTCCGCGCGCTGTGGCGGCTGGCGCAGTGGAACGTGAGCGAGGCGGAGGAACGCGGAGGCGTCCCGGGAGTCGGCGGCTCGGTCTTCAAACTGCGGTACTCGCACGCCCGCCAGGACCTCTACGACACCGCGGCCGACGTGCTGGGCCCCGACGCGCTGGACCTGGAGCAGCCGTGGGTCCTCGACCGGCTGACCTCCCTGTCGTACACCATCGCGGCCGGCACCTCGCAGATCCAGCGCAACATCGTGGCGGAACGCGTCCTGGGACTGCCGAAGGGGCGGTGACGGGCGGTGACGGGGTGATTCCGGTGACGAACGGGCGGTGAAGGGGGTGGCGCGGCGTGCGGTTCCGGGTCGGTGAGGAGCAACGGGCCCTGCGGGACGGGGTGCGGCAGGTGCTCGGGCGGTGCTTCGGAAGTGAGGCGTTGTGGCGGGCCGTCGAGGGGGGAGGGCGGCTCGACCGGGCGCTGTGGCGGGAGTTGGGGGCGGCCGGGTTCTTCGCGCTGCGGGTGCCGGAGGAGGAGGGCGGGGTCGGGCTCGGGCTGCCCGAGGCGGTGCTGGCGTTCGAGGAGGCGGGCCGGGTGCTGCTGCCCGGGCCGCTGATGGCCACCCACCTCGCGGCGCGGGAGGTGCCGGGCGCGGCCACCGGCGAGACGGTCGTCGCGGCCGTCGACGGCGGGCTGGTGGAATGGCTCAGCGAGGCGGACACCGTCCGCGGCGACGCCGCGAAGGCCGTACCGCTGCGGTCGGTCGACCCGCTGACGCCGCTGCACCGGGTCCCCGGCGCGGCGACGACCGCGACCGATCCGGTGGGCGTTCTGCTCACCGCGGCCGAACAACTGGGCACCGCCACACGCGTGTGCGAGCTGGCCGCGCAACACGCCCGGACCCGTGAGCAGTTCGGGAGGCCGATCGGGGCCTTCCAGGCCGTCAAGCACCTGTGCGCCGATCTGCTGGTGCGCGCCGAGGTGGCCCGGACCGCGGTCTACGCGGCCGCTGTCACCGCCGACCCGGCCGACGTCGCCGCGGCCCGGCTGCTGGCCGACGAGGCCGCCGTGCGCGGCGCCCGCGACTGCCTCCAGGTGCACGGCGGCATGGGCTTCACCTGGGAGTCCGAGGTGCACCTGCACCTGAAGCGGGCGTGGGTGCGGGCGCAGCGTGGCGGCGGCGTGACGGAGTGTGAGGAGCTGCTCGCGGCCGATCTGACGGCCTGAACGACGTCGTCCTGGGGCATCGCCCGCGCGACCGACATGGATGTCGCGGATCGTGGCATACCGGAATTACGGAGCGTTGATGCCGGGTTGTGTCCGAAGAGTGTCCCGTCACCTCCCGGAGTCACCGCCGTGCTCCGGTACCTTCTGTGGAATGCGAGTGGTTCCGAGGACGGGCCGGCCCGGTTTCGCCCCCATGGCGAGGCTGGATCAAGCCTGTTCGACTCGTCGCCGCGAGCGTCGCACAGTATGCCGCACGGGTACTCCTTCGCGCTGGAATATGCCCGAAGCGCTTGTTGAGGTGACTGTACGTCAACCAAGCTGTCTCGTAAGGGATTCACGTTCCGTGACCCTTGCTCTGGGCTCTGCGCCGGCCGTTGTCCCGGCCATGCAGAAAATGGCTACGATCGTGGCCCTCGTCGCGGCGTGCGCGCGGCCCGAGGTCAGGTGTCCGCCGGTTCGGATGGTGTGAGCGGTGCAGGTGCTTCAAGTGCAGTTGGAGATCCGGCCCGACCCCGCAGAGGTCGGGCGCGCCCGGCGGTGGGCGCGGTCGCGCCTGGCCGGGTCCGGCATACAGGAAGACGAACCGCTCGCCGAGACGCTGGTGCTGCTCGTCTCGGAGCTGGTCACCAACGCCGTGGTGCACACCGGCTGTCCGGCGGTGCTGCGGCTGTCCCTGGCGGGCGCGGTGGCCGGGACCGCCACCGTCCGCGTCGAGGTGGCCGACGCCAGCGACCGGGCCCCGGTGCCCCGATGTCTGGACGGCGACACCACCGGCGGGCGCGGGCTCGCCCTGGTCGACGGCCTGGCCGACCGCTGGGGCTGGAACCCCGAGGGGTCCGGCAAGCGCATCTGGTGCGAACTCGACCGCTGCGAGCGCACCGGGCAGGGCGCGACCGGCTGCGGGAGCGGCGCGTCGGCGTACGACGGGCTGGCCTTCGAGGCGGTGTGACCCGCTCCCGTCCGCCGGTGGTCCGTCAGCCCTGGCGCAGAGGGCGCAGAAACCGCTGTCAGAGCCGGTCGGTGAGGGCGCGGTGCGCCGGGACGTGCTTCCGTGCGCGTCCGCGACAAAGCGGGCATAAGTGAGGAATCCTGCACCGACTGTTGACGTGTCCTGTCCGATTGATCACCCTTGAGTTCAGCGATTCGCCGCGAGGGGACGGCGAGGGCTCCGGTGACGGGAGCCCTCGGCGAGCGTGGGTCGTGACGCGGCGTCCGTTCCCTCGGGGCCAGGAGGGCCGGAACGGGTCCGCCGCAGTCGGATGGCGGTGCGCGGCGCCGTGCTCGGGGCGGGCGGGGCGCACCGCCGTCCGACCGTCTCCGGCGGCGCCATGGCGCGACGGCATACGCGAATCCACCGCATGCGTGAACCGGAGGCGTTCACGCCTCTCCGGTGTCCGCGGCCCTCCGGTGTCTACGCATCTTCGGCATCCGCGACCCTCCGGCGTTTACGCATCCCCGGCCTGCACGGCCCGTCGGTGTCTACGCATCCCCGGCCTGCACGGCCCGTCGGTGTCTGCGCGTCTCCGGCCTGCACGGTCCTCCGGCGTCTCCGCCTCTCCGGCATCCGCGGCTCACAGGACGGCGACCGGTGCCACCGGGGTCCCCGTCGCGCCGACGAACGGCTCGGGCATCGCCGACAGCAGGAACGCGTACCGGCCGCTTTCTCCACAGGCTGTGGACAACTCTTCGAGGTTCCAGTTCTGGCCCTGGAGCATCCCCATCTCCACGAGGTCGAGCGCGTGCACGGGCAGCCACAGGTCCTCGATCTCGGGCGGGAAGATCTCGAAGGTGAGGGTGTCGTTCGCCACGGCGGCCACATCGCGCGCGTGGAACCACTCCGGCGTGCGCACCGACAGCCCCGGCGACGGATAGCCGTACGCCTCCCGGTCCCCGGCGAGATAGGCCTGGATCTGCCCGGTCCGCACCAGCACGACGTCGCCGGCCCGCACCCGCGTCCCGGCGAGGTCCTCCGCGGCCTCCAGGTCCTCCGGCGTGACCGGGTGCCCGCCCGCCAATCGGTCGACGCCCCGCGCGCGGGCCACGTCAAGGAGCACCCCGCGCGAGACCACGTGCCGCGCCTTGTCGATGCCGCCGAACTCGGCGCCCCCGTGCGCGGTGACCGTGCCGGCGGGGCGGCCGTTGTAGAGCTTCCCCGAGTGGGAGACGTGGGTCAGCGCGTCCCAGTGGGTGGCGGCCTGGAGCCCCATGGTCACGGCGTCGTCGCTGCACGCCACCGTGCCCGGCCCGAACAGCTCCTGGTTGATCTGCACCATCGTGTGCAGCGGGTTGACCCGCCCCGGGATCACCCCGGTCTGCACGCCGTCCTGCCGCAGCGGCAGCGCGAGCGGGACCCGGCGGCCGGTGCGGACGGTGGCGGCGGCCTCCCGGACCACCTCGTCGGTGATCAGGTTGAGGGTGCCGATCTCGTCGTCGGGCCCCCAGCGCCCCCAGTTGTTCACGCGCTTCGCGATCTCGTGGAACTCGGCCGGCAACGACATCGGCCCTCCCCGGGGCTTGTCTCCTGATGTCTGGCGGGACATAAAATCTAACGGTCCGTCAGAAACCGCGGGAAGGGGCCGGCGTGGGGAACTTCTTGGCAGGCAAGGCCGTCGCCGTGACGGGCGCCGGACGGGGCATCGGCCGGGCGGTGGCGCTGGCCGCGGCGGCCGAGGGCGCGAAGGTCGTCGTCAACGACTACGGCGTCTCGGTCGACGGCGCGTCCCCGGGCAGCGCGGTCGCCGAGGCGGTCGTCAAGGAGATCGAGGCCGCGGGCGGCGAGGCGGTCGCGGTGGCCGACGACGTGTCCACCATGACCGGCGGACAGCGGATCGTGGACGCGGCGCTGGAGTCGTACGGGCGGCTCGACGGTGTCGTCTGCGTCGCCGGGATCCTGCGCGAGCGGATGCTGTTCAACATGTCCGAGCAGGAGTGGGACCCGGTGGTCGCCACCCACCTCAAGGGCACGTTCACCGTGTTCCGGGCCGCCTCGGCGGTGATGCGCCGGCAGCGGGCGGGGACGCTGATCGGGTTCACCAGCGGCAACCACCAGGGTTCGGTGTCGCAGGCCAACTACAGCGCCGCCAAGGGCGGGATCATCTCGCTGGTGCGCAGCGCCGCCCTGGGCCTGCACAAGTACGGGGTGACCGCGAACGCGGTGGCGCCTGTCGCCCGTACCCGGATGTCGGCCGGCGTCCCGATGCGACTGGCGGAGATCGGGGAGCCGGAGGACGTGGCCGCGCTGGTCGTCTACCTGCTGTCGGACGAGGCGAAGGAGCAGCGGATCACCGGCCAGGTCTACACGGTCGCCGGCTCCAAGATCGCGGTGTGGGCGCAGCCGAGGGAACTGCGGGCCGCGTACGCCGACGGCGGATGGACGCCGCAGACGATCGCGCGGTTCCTGCCGGGGACGGTCGGGGTGGACCCGATGCCGATGCTGCGACAGCTGGAGGAGATGGAGCAGGCGGCGGCGCGCGGGGACCGGCCCAACCACTGAGAGGCCCGGCACCAGAGGGGCCAAGACCTGCGAGCCCAAGACCTGAGAGGGGAGAGCGTCGTGGACTTCGGATTCACCGCCGAGGACGAGGCGTTCCGGGCCGAGGCCCGGGCCTGGCTCGCCGCGCACGCCGCGCACGCCTCGGACACCGCCGACCGCCGCGCCTGGGAACGCACCCTCGGCAAGGCGGGCTGGATCGGGCTCGGCTGGCCCGAGTCCGGCTACGGCAACCGCACCGCCGGCCTCACCCGGCAGGTCGCCTGGGCCGAGGAGTACGCCCGCTCGTCCGCACCGCCGCGTTCCGGGCACATCGGCGAGAACCTCCTCGCCCCCACCCTGCTCGCCCACGGCACACCCGAGCAGAAGGCCCGCTTCCTCCCGCCGATCGCGGCCGGCGAGGAACTGTGGTGCCAGGGCTACAGCGAACCCGGCGCGGGCTCCGACCTCGCCGGGGTGCGCACCGCGGCCGTACGCACCCCCGACGGCGACTACCGGGTCACCGGGCAGAAGATCTGGACGTCGCTGGCGCACGAGGCGGACTGGTGCTTCGTGCTGGCCCGCACCGAGCCCGGCTCCCGCCGCCACCACGGACTGAGCTTCCTGCTGCTGCGGATGGACCAGCCGGGGCGGATCGAGGTGCGGCCCATCCGCCAGCTCACCGGCACCAGCGACTTCAACGAGGTCTTCTTCGACGGCGCACGCGCGCGCGTGGAACACGTCGTCGGCGGCGAGGGCGACGGCTGGCGGGTCGCGATGAGCCTGCTCGGGTTCGAGCGGGGGGTGTCCACGCTGGCCCAGCAGATCGGCTTCGCCGAGGAACTGGCCGACGTCGTCCGGGCGGCCGTACGGACCGGCGCGGTGCGCGACCCGGTCCTGCGCGACCGGCTGGTGGCGCAGTGGGCGGAGTTGCGCGCCATGCGCTGCAACGCGCTTCGCACGCTCGGGCGTTCGGACGTGCCGGGCGCGCCGAGCGTGGCCAAGCTGCTGTGGGCGGGCTGGCACCGGCGGCTCGGCGAGCTCGCCGTGCTGGTGCGCGGGGCGGCGGCGGGCGCCGGACCGGCCGACTGGTCGCCGTCGGCGCCGTACGAACTCGACGCGGCGCAGCACCTGTTCCTGTTCTCCCGGGCCGACACCGTCTACGGCGGCTCGGACCAGGTCCAGCGCACGATCATCGCCGAGCGGGTGCTCGGCCTGCCCAGGGAGCCCAAGGGAGGCGAGTGATGCGCGCGGTGGTGTTCGACGGGAAACGGACCGAGGTCGTCGACGACCTGGAGGTGCGCGATCCCGGCCCCGGCGAGGTGCTGGTGGCGGTGAAGGCGGCCGGGCTGTGCCACAGCGACCTGTCCGTGGTGGACGGGACCATCCCCTTCCCCGTCCCGGTGGTGCTCGGGCACGAGGGCGCCGGGGTGGTGGAGGCGGTGGGCGCCGGGGTCACCCATGTCGCGCCCGGCGACCACGTGGCCCTGTCCACGCTGGCCAGTTGCGGCACCTGCGCCGAGTGCGACCGGGGGCGGCCGACGATGTGCCGGCAGGCGATCGGGCGGCCGGGGCGGCCGTTCACGCGGGGCGGGCGGCCGGTGTACCAGTTCGCCGCGGACTCGGCGTTCGCGGAGCGGACCGTGGTGAAGGCCGTGCAGGCGGTGCGCATCCCGGCGGACGTCCCGCTGCCGTCCGCCGCGCTGATCGGGTGCGGGGTCCTCACGGGCGTCGGCGCCGTGCTCAACCGGGCGCGGGTGGACCGCGGGGAGCGCGTGCTGGTCATCGGCACGGGCGGCATCGGCCTGAACGTCATCCAGGGCGCCCGGCTCGCGGGCGCGCTGACCATCGTCGCGGTCGACGCCAACCCGGCGAAGGAGGCGGTGGCCCGGCGGTTCGGGGCGACGCACTTCCTGACGTCGGCGCGCGACGTGCGGGAGGTCCTGCCGTCCGGCGCGGACCACGCCTTCGAGTGCGTCGGCCGGGTGGAGCTGATCCGGCAGGCCGTCGACCTGCTGGACCGGCACGGGCAGGCCGTCCTGCTCGGCGTGCCCCCGGCGACCGCGGAGGCGTCCTTCCGGGTCTCCTCCCTCTACCTGGACAAGTCGATCCTCGGCTGCCGCTACGGCTCCTCGCGCCCGCAGCGGGACATCGCCCTGTACGCCGAGCTGTACCGGGCGGGCCGGCTGCTGCTGGACGAGCTGGTGACGGCGACGTACCCGGTCGCGGACTTCGACAAGGCGCGGGCGGACGCGGAGGCGGGCCGCGTCGCACGCGCCGTCCTCACCTTCTGACGCGTTCCCTCCGGGGCCCCACGGCCCCACGGCCCCACGTTCGCGCGCCGGCGCGGAAGGTGCGCCGGTACGCCGTCGGCGTCACCCCGAGCGCCGTCTGCAGGTGCTGGCGCATCGACTGGGCCGTGCCGAAGCCGGCGTCCCTCGCGATCCGGTCCACCGACCGGTCGGTGGTCTCCAGCAGGTGCCGGGCCCGCTCCACGCGCTGCTGGGTGAGCCACTGGCCGGGGCTGACGCCGACCTCCTCGCGGAAGCGCCGGGTGAAGGTGCGTACCGACATGGACTCCCGCTCCGCCATGTCCCGCAGCTGGATCGGCTCGTGCAGCCGTCCCAGCGCCCAGGCGCGGGCCGCGGTCGTGGTGGCCTGCTGCGGGTCGGGCACCGGCCGCTGGATGTACTGCGCCTGCCCGCCGTCGCGGTGCGGCGGTACGACCGTGCGGCGGGCGATCTCGTTGGCGACGGCGGTGCCGTGGTCGCGGCGCACGATGTGCAGGCACAGGTCGATGCCGGCCGCGACGCCGGCCGAGGTCAGCACGTCGCCGTCGTCGACGAACAGCACGTCCGGATCGACGTCGATCTTCGGGAAGAGGCGTCGCAGGTGCTCGGTCTCCGCCCAGTGGGTGGTGGCGCGCCTGCCGTCGAGGAAGCCTGCGGCGGCCAGCACGAACACGCCGGTGCAGATGGAGGTCAGCCGGGTGCCCGGCCGGATGTGCGCGAGCGCGGCGGCCAGCTCCTCGGTGAGCACGCCCTGCTCGAAGACCGGGCCGAGTTCGTAGGAGGCGGGGACGACGACGGTGTCCGCGGTCGCCAGCGCCTCCGGCCCGTGCTCCACCGTGATCGCGAAGTCGGCGTCCGTGCGCACCGGGCCCGGTGGCCGGACCGAGCAGGTCACGACCTCGTACAGCGGCCGGCCGCGGCTGTCCCTGGGGCGGCCGAAGATGCGGTGCGGTATGCCCAGCTCGAAGGGGAGCAGGCCGTCCAGGGCGAGGACGACGACGCGGTGCGGGCGGAAGTCCGGCTCACGGCTCATGGCCCGATCCTAGCGAACACTGTCCTCCGGGCCACTCGATCGAGCCCCGACCGTGACGGATGCTCTGTTGCGTGAGCCAGACAACCGAAGCCGCAGCCGCCGCAGCCGCAGCCGCCCTGGAGGAAGCCCGCCCGCCCCGGAAGCCGCGAGTCCACCGTGCGTGGTTCGTCGCCGCCGTCACCTTCGTGACGATCATCGGGGCGGCGGCCTTCCGCTCGCTCCCCGGACTGCTCATCGACCCGCTGCACCAGGAGTTCGGCTGGTCGCGCGGCACGATCGGCGCCGCCGTCTCCGTCAACCTCGCGCTGTACGGCCTCACCGCCCCGTTCGCGGCGGCGCTGATGGACCGCTTCGGCATCCGGCGGGTGGTCGCGGCCGCTCTCACCGTGATCGCGGTCGGTTCGGGCCTGACCGTGTGGATGACGGCGGCCTGGCAGCTGCTGCTGTGCTGGGGTCTGCTGGTGGGTCTCGGCACCGGCTCGATGGCGCTGGCGTTCGCCGCCACGGTCACCAACCGCTGGTTCACCGAGCGCCGCGGCCTGGTCACCGGCATCCTCACCGCCGCGTCGGCGTCCGGGCAGCTGATCTTCCTGCCGCTGCTGTCCTGGATCGTCGAGACGCACGACTGGCGCCCGGCGGCCGTCACGGTGGCCCTCGCCGCGCTCGCGGTCGTGCCGTTCGTCTGGCTGCTGCTGCGCGACCACCCGGCCGACGTGGGGCTGGCGCCGTACGGCGCGACCGCCTTCGTGCCCAAGCCGCCGCCGGTCCCCGGCGCCGCCCGCCGCGCGGTCGCCGTGCTGTCCAGGGCCGTCCGCACCGGCACCTTCTGGCTGCTCGCCGGCACCTTCGCGATCTGCGGCGCGTCCACCAACGGCCTGGTCCAGACCCACTTCGTGCCCGCCGCCCACGACCACGGGATGCCGGTCACGGCGGCGGCCTCGCTGCTGGCGGTGATCGGCGTGTTCGACGTCGTCGGCACGATCGCCTCCGGCTGGTTCACCGACCGCTTCGAGCCGCGCCGCCTGCTCGCGGTGTACTACGCCCTGCGCGGCGTCTCGCTGCTGTTCCTGCCGATGCTGCTGGCCCCGTCGGTGCATCCGCCGATGCTGTTCTTCATCGTCTTCTACGGCCTCGACTGGGTCGCCACCGTCCCGCCCACCATCGCCCTGTGCCGCGCCCACTACGGCGACGACAGCGCGATCGTCTTCGGCTGGGTCCTCGCCTCCCACCAGGTCGGCGCCGCCCTGGTGGCCTTCCTCGGCGGCGTCGCCCGCGACGTCTTCGGCTCCTACGACATGGTCTGGTACGCCTCGGGCGCCCTGTGCGCGGCGGCGGCCCTGATGGCCCTGGTGATCCGCCGCCGGCCGATCACCCCGGCGGCAGAACTCGCGGCCGTGCCGTCCTAGCCCCGAGGTGCCGGGCGAAGAACCGGAGCATGCTGTCCGTCTCGAAGGCCGGGACCTCACCGTGCTTGCCGGGGTTGGCGTGCAGGGTCTTCTCGGCCGAGGCGAAGGCGTCGAACAGTGCCAGGCTCCGGCTCCGGGGCACTCGCTCATCGTCCCACTGCACGAGGAACTCCACCGGGACGGTGATCCGGGCGGCGGTCTCGGCCGGCACCTCGGCACCGCCCAGGCCCAGCACGGCCGCCCGGACCCGGGGCTCGGCGGCGATGAGCGGGACACCGATCACGCAGCCCAGCGACACACCCCAGTAGCCGACCGGGCCACTGCCGACATGACCGAGCTGCTGGACCGCGTCGAGGACCGTCTGCCATTCCGGCACGATCTCGCGGGCAATGAGCGCCTGGAAGCCGGCGATCAGCGGGGCCGGTTCCTCACCGGCGTCGAGCCGGGCCTCGTACTCGGTCGCGATCCGGGTGAACTCCTCGTGTTCCGGCCGGTCGCCGTGGCTGGGCGCGTCGACCGCCACCACCGCGAAACCGCACTCGGCCACCAAACGGCGCGCACGGTCCACGATGTCGGGGGCCTTCTTGTGCTGACCGCCGCCGTGCCCCATCGCGATCAGGGGGCGGATCCCGTCGGCGCCTCGCGGAGTCCACAACACGCCAGGGACGTCGCCGAGGCGGAAGAGCTGTTCGCGGACGCCTTCGGATGACGACTCAGCGGTGAAGCGCATGGCGTTCCGGGCCTTTCGGGATGCCTGCCGCGGGCGCTTTCGATGATGCGCCACGGATCACGGGCGTGCGTGCCCGGTCACAGGAACCGTCCCCGGTGGAACAGCAACGGCGCGCCGTCCCCGTCGTCCGTCCCCAGGGTCTCCACCCGGCCCACCACGATCAGGTGGTCGCCGCCGGTGTGGACCGCGTGGACGGCGCAGTCGATCCAGGCCAGGGTGTCCGGCAGGCGCGGGGAGCCGGAGAAGGGGGCCGCGTCGTACGGCACGCCCGCGAACTTGTCCGCGCCGCTCACCGCGAAGGCGCGGCACAGGCCGGCCTGCTGGGCGGCGAGGACGTTGACGCAGAAGACGCCCGCGCGGGCGATGCGCGGCCAGGTCGTCGACGCGCGGCCGACCATGAAGGCGACCAGCGGCGGGTCCAGGGAGAGGGACGAGAAGGACTGGCAGGCGAAGCCGGCCGGGCCGTCCTCGCCGTCGGCGGCGGGGGCGGTGATCACGGTCACGCCCGTCGCGAAGTGCCCGAGGACGCGGCGGAACGCGGCCGGGTCCACCGGCGCGCGTTCGTCCTCGCGGACGCAGCGCAGCTCGGGGCGCGGCAGCGCCTCCACGGGGGCCGGAGCCCCGGCCGACCGGAGGTAGCGGACGGCGGCCGCGGCCGCCCCTGCGTGTCCCATCACACCGGCCATTGAAGCTGACGGCACGTCAGATGGGAAGGGTCGGCGCCCCCTCAACGCCCCCGGTACTCGGGGGTTCTGCGCTCCACGAAGCTCCGTACGCCTTCCCGCGCGTCCCGCGTGGTCATGTTGATCTCCTGCGCGGCGGCCTCGGCGGCGAAGGCGGAGGCGCGGTCGGCGTCCAGGGAGGCGTTGACGAGCTGCTTGGTCAGGGCGAGCGCGCGGGTCGGTCCGGCGGCGAGGCGGGCGGCCCAGGCGCGGGCCGTCGCGTCCAGCTCGCCGTCGGGGACGACCCGGTTGACCAGGCCGAGGCGTGCGGCGTCGGTGGCGCTGAGCGCGTCGCCGAAGAACATCAGCTCCTTGGCCCGCTGCGGGCCGATCAGACGGGGCAGCAGGTAGGCGCCCCCGCCGTCCGGGACCAGTCCCCGGCGCACGAACACCTCGATGAACCGCGCCGACTCCGCGGCCAGCACCAGGTCGCAGGCGAACGCCAGATGGGCGCCGAGCCCGGCCGCCGTGCCGTTGACGGCGGCGATCACCGGCTTCTCGCAGTCCAGCACCGCGGAGATCAGGCGCTGCGCGCCCAGCCGCAGGACGCGGGCGACGTCGCCGGGGAGCCGCTCGCCGTCCGCCGTGCCGCCGCGCAGGTCCGCCCCCGCGCAGAAGCCGGGCCCGGCGCCGGTGAGGACGACGGCCCGTACGGCGGGGTCGGCGGAGGCGTCGTCCAGCAGCGCGACGACGCGGTCGCGCGCCTCGGGCGTGAGGGCGTTGAGGGCCTCGGGCCGGTCGAGGGTGAGGTGGGCGACCTGCCCGTGCACCTCGTGCCGTACCGGGGCGCTCAACGGCACACCACCAGCGCGTCGAGGGCCACCGCGCCCTGCCCGCGTTCCAGCACCATCAGCGGGTTGACGTCGAGCTCCGCGATGTCGTCACCGAGCTCCAGCGCCATCCGCTGCACCCGCAGGACCACCTCCACCAGCGCGTCGAGGTCGGCCGGGGGACGCCCGCGCACCCCGTCGAGCAGGGCCCGCCCGCGCAGCTCGTCGAGCATCTCCCGGGCCTGCTCCTCCCCGAACGGCGGCACCCGCACGGCCGCGTCGCGCAACACCTCGACCAGCACGCCGCCCAGCCCGACCGTCACGGTCGGCCCGAACAGCTCGTCGTGCGTGACGCCGACGACCATCTCGACGCCCCGCTCCACCATCTGGCACACCAGTACGCCGTCCAGCGCGACGCCCTCGTAGCGGGCGATGTCGGTCAGCTCGCGGTAGGCGTCCCGGACCTGGCTGGCCGAGGTGAGCCCGATCTTGACCAGGCCGAGCTCCGTCTTGTGCGCGATCCGCGCGCCGGACGCCTTCATCACCACCGGGTAGCCGACCAGCCCGGCCGCCCGTACGGCCGCCGCCGCGCTGGTCACCAGCTGCTCGCGCGGCACCCGGATGCCGTACGCCCGCAGCAGCTGCTTGGCCGCGTGCTCGCTGAGCTGCTCGCCGGGCCGCAGCAGCGCCCGCGCCTTGCGGAAGGACGGCGACGGGGTGCGCGGGGCCGCGTCGAAGGGGGAGCGGTAGCCGGCGGTGAAGCGGTGGTGGCCGAGGTAGGCGCGCACCGCGCTGACGCAGTTGGCGACGGTGCGGAAGGTCGCCACCCGGGAGGAGCCGAGCAGCACCTCCCGGTACGCCGGCTCGGTGCCGACCGGCGACCCCCACACCACGCACACCAGCTTGTCCGTCTCCTCGGCCGCGTCCACCAGGTCCCGCACCAGCTTGTCGCTGAGCGGCGGGAACGGCCCGGTGACCGGGCAGATCAGCACCCCCACCTCGGGGTCGGCGAGGAGCGCGTCGATGATCTTCCGTCCGCGGTGGTCGCCGACGGGGTGGCCGCCGTTGTCCACGGGGTTGGCCACGTTCAGGTAGTCGGGGATCCACTGGTGCAGCTCGGCCTGCCGGGCCTCGGACAGCACCGGCAGCCTGAGCCCGGCGGCGGCCGCCAGGTCGGCGACGTGCGCGCCGGTGCCGCCGGAGATGGAGCAGACGACGACGCCGTCGGCGCGGGGCGGCCGGGCCCGGGCCAGCAGGGCGGCGGTGTCCTGGAGTTCGTCGAGGCCGTCCACCCGGATCACGCCGAACTGCCGCATCGCCGCGTCCACCACCGCGTCCGCGCCGGTCAGCTTGCCGGTGTGCGAGGCGGCCGTGCGGGCGCCGGCCTCGGTGCGGCCCACCTTGACGGCGACCACCGGCACCCCGCGCCGGGCGGCCCGGTCGGCGGCGAGCAGGAAGGAACGGCCGTCCTTCAGGCCCTCGACGTAGGCGGCGATGGCGCCGACCTCGGGCCGCTCGGCGAAGTAGGAGACGAAGTCGGCGGTCTCCAGGTCGGCCTCGTTGCCGGTGGGCGCCCAGTGGGAGAGCCGGATGCCGAGTTCCTGGAGCGCGAAGACGGGGCGGCCCTGGTGCCCGGACTGGGTGATCAGCGCGATGGCGGGGCCGTCGAGGTCGTCCCGGAACCGTTCGAAGGCGTTGAGGTTGGTGTTGGGCCCCAGCAGCCGCATGCCGGACTGCGCGACGGCGGCGGCCAGGCGCTCCTGCGCGGCCGCGCCCCGCGCGCCGGTCTCGGCGAACCCGGAGGCGAAGACGACCGCGAACCTGGCCTTGGCCGCAGCGAGTTGCTCGACCACGGGGAGCGGGTCGGCGACCAGCACCACGGCGACGTCGACCTGTTCGGGCAGGTCGGCGACGGACGCGGAGCAGGGGATGCCGAACACGGACGGGCGGCGCGGATGCACCGGGTGCAGCCGGGCGCCCACCCGCTCGGTCCAGCCCACCAGCTGCCGGGTGATGCCGGTGTTGGGCCGCCCCTCGGCGTCCGAGGCGCCGATCACGGCGACGGACTCGGGGCGGAAGAAGCGGTCCAGGTCGGGGACGCCCGCGTACAGGGGCCGGCCGCTGACGTCGAGGTCGTCCGCCTCGGCCGGCCGGCCGTGGACGGCGGGTCCGGGCTGCTCGCCGCAGGCGATGACCCGGGCCCGGCGGGAGTCGGTGGTGAGGGTGCCGTGGGTCGATCCAAGCATCTGTCCGCCCGCTCCTGTGTGACAGCAATAACTGACGCTCTGTCAGATTACTGAACTGACGCCGTGTCAGGAACGGCCGTGCAGGCAAAGCCCGGCGTTCCTTGCCGGGCCGCGCTCTCGCCGACGCGGGCCCGACTGCCCGGCGCCCGCGCCCGGCCGTCCCCGGCCTGGGCCTGGCGGCCCCGGCTCGGGCCCGGTGGGCTCCGTTCACGCCTCCGGTTCCGGGCGCGGGCTCCGTTCACGCCTCCGGTCCCCGGATCGGGCTCCGCCGTCCCCGGCTCAGGCCCGCAGCTCCGCGCTCGCGCCCGGCTGTCCCGCTCCGAGCCTTGTCGCCTCGCTCCGGGCCCACCCGTCCCCGGCTCAGTCCGGCGGCTCCGCGCTCGTGCCCGCCGTCCCCGGCTCAGTCCGGCGACTCCGCGTTCGTGCCCCGCCGTCCCGCTCCGAGCCCCGCCGTCCCGCTCCGAGCCCTGCCGTCCTGCTGCGAGCCCTCCCGCCCCCAGGCGCGGGCGCTGCCGTCCCGGGTGCGGCCCCGCCGTTCCGCGCAGTGTCCGGCCGGCCCGTGCTCACGCCCGCCGTCCCCGCTCACGCCCGGCCGGGCCTCACAGCGCCGCCAGCACCTCCTTGGCCACCCGCTCGCCCGAGCGCACCGCGCCGTCCATGAACCCGGTCCAGTACGTGGAGGTCTCGGTCCCCGCCCAGTGGATGCCGCCGGCCGGCTCCCGCAGCGCGGCCCCGTACTCCGTCAGCACCCCGGGCGGCGCGTAGGCGACCGGGCCGCCGCGCGAGAAGCCCTCGTTGTCCCAGCGCTGGAGCACGAAGGCGGTGGGCGACTTGGCCTTGTCGCCGAAGTAGACGGCGTAGTCCTTCAGCACGGCCGCCTTGACCTCGTCCACGCTCGCCGCGTCGTACGCCCGCATCTCGTCGGCCTCGATGAAGCCCATCAGGGCGCCGTAGGAGGCGTCGGGGGGCGAGTTGTCGAACGTCGAGCGGACCACGCCCGAGTCGCTGACGACCTGGCCGTTGAGGCCGGCGGCGCGCCAGAAGGGGGTGTCGTAGACGGCGATGGCCTTGCCGATCGAGCCCATCGGCATCCGCTGGGTGAGCTGGTCGCGGGCGGCCGGCAGCAGCGGGTCGTAGGCGATGCGGGCGGCCAGCGGCGGCGGCAGCGCGACGACGACCTTCTTCGCGGTCACCGTGATCCCGTCCGCGGTCACCACGTACCGGGCGCCCGACCGCGCGATCGAGCGCACCGGCGCGCTCAGCACCACCCGGTCGCCGAGGGTGGCGGCCAGCTTCACCGGCACCTGCTGGGAGCCGCCCACGAAACGGGACTCCTGGGCGCCCTTCGCGGTGTCGGTGAGGCGCTCCAGGGTGCCGGCGGTGGACTCGTTGCCGGCGGCGGCGATGTAGTACAGGACGTAGAGCAGGGACAGCTCGCGGGGCTGCGCCGAGAAGATCGACGTGGTCGCCACGTCGAGGAGGAACTTGGCGGACGGGACGACGGCGTTGGCGTTCAGCCAGCTCTCGAAGGTCTGCCGGTCCCACTCGGCGGCCTTGGGCGCGGTCCACGGCGCGTCGATCGGCACCTTCTTGGCCATGTCGTCGAGCGCGGCCTGCACGATCGCGGCGTTGGCGAGTCCGGCCGCGTCCACGGGCGGGACCGCGCCGAGCAGCCCGTCGGTGGCGTAGGGCGTCTTCGTGCCGTCCTTGTACAGCAGGTTCTTGCCGGTGTTGTAGGTGGGGAAGGTCGCCACGCCCAGCGAGTCGGCCAGCGCCTTGATGCGGTCCTGGGTGGGGCCGATGAACTCCGCGCCGCCCTCCGTGACACCGCCGCCCGGCAGGGGCAGGCCCACGATCCGGCCGCCGACCCGGTCGCGGGCCTCCAGGACGGCGACGGTGCTGCCGCCGGCCACCAGGTCGCGGGCCGCGGTCAGCCCGGCGAGGCCGCCGCCGACGACGCAGACGTCCACGTCCCGGCCGGCCGCGGACGCCGTGCCGACGGCCGCGGTGCCGGTGAGGGTGACGGCGCCCGCCGCCGCGGCGGCACCGCCGAGCAGGGAGCGCCGGGAGAGCAGGGAGAGCCGGGGAAGCTGTCTTTCACGTGCCACGTGCGTCCTCCGTCATGAGCGAGAGGTGGGTGGAGCCGGAACCCAAAAGGTGAACAGCGCTCACATTCTGGCCCGGCGCGACGGCGCGGTACAGCTCTGCGCCAACATCTGACTCAGGAGTAAGGAAAGCCGCACGTAGGAGAGTTGGGCTTCAGTGCCATGGCGGCACCGGGGGCCCCGCCGCGGGGCGCCCCGGACGCCGGTTCCGCCGATGAGTTCACCGTCCTCGAACGGTCTGTCCAACGTCACTACCGTTCTCGACAGGAGCGCCATGTCCACCATCCAGCCGGTGATCATCACTGCCGACCACGACGTCCTGCTCGGCTTCTACACGGAATTGTTCGGCGCCGAGGAGATCCTCCGGGTGCCGGCCGAAGGCCCGGTCTTCTACGTCGGCCTGCGCATCGGCGACACCGACCTCGGGCTGGTGGCCGATGCGGACCCGGAGACCGGGGCGGCACCGCGGATCCTGCTCAGCATCGGTGTCGACGACGTCGACGAGATGCTCGGCCGGGTGGAGGCGCTGGGCGGCTCGGTCCGCGGCGGCCCCAACGACATGCCGTGGGGACAGCGCGTCGCCCACGTCCAGGACCCCGATGGCAACCCGCTGAACCTCACCCAGCCGATCCCGGCCCGCTGATCCACCCCTGTCCGGGGCGTTGTCAGGACGGCAGTCGGGAGGCGCGGGCGCCGGCGGTCCGGGTGACGGCCTTGGCGATCTTGACGGCGTCGAGGGCCATCTCGCGGAACATGCCGCTGATGGGGTTGGTGAAGCCGGTGAAGTACAGGCCGGGCGCGTTCTCGGGGCAGCGGCCGCCGTGCGTCACCGGCCTGCCGCGCGCGTCGAGCACGCCGAGGTGGCCGACGATGCCCTCCAGGGCGCGGACGTACCCGGTGGCGGCGATCACGGCGTCCGGCGTGACGCGGGTACCGTCGGCGAGGACGACCTCGTCCCCCTCGAAGGAGTCGACGGCGGCCACCACCTCGACGCGCCCCTTGCGCACGGCGTCGACGAGACCGACGTCCAGAATCGGGATCGCCCCCTGCTTGACCCTGCTGTAGAGACCGGTGTCCGGACGCGGCAGCCCCCGCGCCGTCAGGTCCGGCACGCTCAGCTTCGCCACCGGCCGGGCCAGCCGGTCGACCAGCCCGGTCGGCAGCCGCCGTACCAGCACGCTGGTGTACTGGGTGGGCCAGCCGGCCGTCGAGCGGCGCACGATGTGCGGGGCCGTCCGCACGGACAGCCGCACCCGCGAGGCGCCGCCCTCCGTCAGGTCGACGGCGATCTCGGCGCCGGTGTTGCCGGAGCCGACGACGAGGACGTCCCGGCCGGCGTACGGCTCGGCGTTGCGGTACCGCGACGCGTGCAGCAGCTCCCCGCCGTACGTCTCGCGGCCGGGCCAGGCGGGGATGCGCGGGGTGTGGTTGAAGCCGGTGGCGACGACCACCGCCGCGCCGGTCAGCTCGCGCCCGCCGGTGGCGTGCAGCAGCCAGCCGGCGCCGTCAGGGGCGCGCTCGATCCGGGACACCTCGACGCCGGTGACGATCTCCAGCTCGTGGTGCTCGGCGTACTTCTCCAGGTAGCGCACCACGTCGTCGCGGGACACCCAGCGCCCGAACCGGCGCGGCATCGGCAGCCCCGGCAGCGCGGACAGACGCCGGGTGGTGTGCAGGTGCAGACGGTCGTAGTGGCGCCGCCAGGACGCCCCGACCCGGTCGGACTTCTCCAGCACGACGGCACGGACGCCCCGCGCGCGCAGCGCGTACGCGACGGAGAGCCCGCCGGGCCCGCCGCCGACGACGTAGACGGGGTGACCCGCGGGGCTTGCGATCGGTGTGGAGTCGGCCATGAGCGCGAGCGTAACCACGCATCAGTTTGTTGGGTCTCGGTCAAGACCGGAATTGGTTGCGGATTGATCACGTGTGGGGGAGGAGCGGGTGGGACGTGTGGCGTACTTCACGTGATTGTGGCCGTTCCGGGGATCCGGTACGTCCCACCCGGTCGCCGTCTACCGAGCCTTGTGGCCGGTCACCTTGGCGATCCAGGCGATGAAGTCGCCCGGGTCGGTGTTCGCGCCGTGGCCCTGGTCCCAGTAGTAGAGGTGGTTCACGTCGTCGCCGAGGGCGTGCGCGGCGGCGGCGAGGTTCGCGGAGACCGTGAGCGAGGTGTCGGAGTCCTTGGTGCCCAGGCGGATCCACCAGCGCCGGGCCCGGCCGGCGTTGACCTTCTCCACGAGGTGGTGCATCGGGTTCATCAGGTTCAGCTTCTCGGGGATGTCGCTCGCGACGCGCTTGGTGCTCAGGCCCGTGGTGTCGTTCTTCGCGCCGTACGCCGTGAAGTGGCGGGCCTCGGTGGTGCCCGCGCCGAACTCGTTGTTCTCGCCCGTGGACAGGTCGAACGCGTCGAAGGCCGGCGTGTTCTTCTTCCGGGCGCCCACGTGCGCGAGGAAGTCCTCCCAGGTGAAGGAGGCCTTGCCGTTCTTCCAGGTGATGAAGGGGTTGGCGGCCAGGTAGGCCTCGCGGTCGGCGTCCGACAGGGCGGCGAGGTACGTCGTGGCGGACGGCCGCAGGTACTGCTCGACCAGGTAGTCGTCGTAGTTGCGGGCGGTGAGCGGGCCTTGGCCGTTCAGGCCGCGCAGCCGCAGCCCCGCCTGGTACTCGGCGAACTGCGCGGTCAGCGCCTTGGACACCGCCCGGTCGACCTGCTCGCCGGTGCTCAGGCCGTTGGCGCCCCAGTTCCACTCGTAGGCGCCGTCGGCGTGCTCCAGGTCCGTGATCGGGCACCACGCGCCGACCGCGAACACCGCGTCGGAGGCGTCCGCCGCGCCCAGCTCCTTCAGGTACTTCGCGTAGGCCGGGCTGTCGCCGGAGGCGCCCAGCAGCGCCGACAGCGCGCCGCCCGCGCTGGTGCCCGCGGACACGATCCGGTCGACGTCGCCGGGGATGCGGCCCCTGTTGGCCTTCACGTACCGCACCGCTGCCTTCAGGTCGACGATCGCGGCGGGAGCGGTGCCGTAGTACTCGCCGGCGGAGTTCGTGAGGGTACGGCCGCGGGCGCCGGGCTCGACGACGACGTACCCGGCGAGCAGGGCCAGCTTCTGGTTGGTGTCCAGGGCGCCGCCGGTGGCGTTGGTGTTGCCGTTGGCGTTGCCGTTGCCGCTCGTGTCGGAGGCCGAGGGGCTGGGCGCGGCGCTGCCGGAGGGGCCGCCGCCGGGCATGCCGCCCCCGCCCATGCCCCCGCCGCCGATCCCGGTCGCGTCGGCGACCGAGGACGGCATGTAACCGCCGACGGAGTTCGCGAAGAGGATCGGCGCGTCGGTGGCGTCGACCGCCTTGCCGTCGACCTCCACCGGCACGCTGACGTTCAGCGACTGGTACTTCTCGTCGACCGGCCGGGCTACGTAGGTGAGGGCCTTCCAGAAGCGGTAGGTCACCTGGTGCTCGTCGCCGTCGGTGTCGGTGACGGTGGTGGTCAGCTCGGTGTAGGCGTCCGGGTCGAAGACCAGGGCGCCCGAGGAGGACGACGACCCCGTGCCGCTCGACGCCTGGGCGCTGAGGGTGACGCCGCCGACCGCGGCGACGCCCGCGGTGGCGCCGATGCCCATCACGACGGTCCTGCGCTTGACTGCCCTGTGCTTCACGATTCTCGACTCCCTCGATGGCTGGGCTTGCGCCTGCTTACGTCTGCTTGCGTCTGCTTGCGCCTGCGAAGGTAGCGACAGTGTGGACAAGATTGCCAACAATCTGCGCGCATTCATGGCCGATGCACAGATTCACAGGCGGGATACAGACCCCCAAGGGGATCCAACGGCTTCTCGGAAAGCCCGATCTGACGTACCGTCAGATCCATGGACACGATCTGGCTCGACGGCGCCGAGTGGCTGGCCGTGCTGCGCGTCGGACTCGGCCTGTGGTGGCTGGAGAGCTGGCGGCACAAGGACAAGAAGGGCTGGTTCGAGCGCGGCACCGGCATCGCCTGGGCCGCGGACGTCGCCGCGCGGCACCGCTGGAGCGCCGTGCGGACCGGCTTCGACGCCGTGGTCGCCCCGCGGCCGCGGACCATGGCGTACGTCGTCGTGTACGCGGAGCTGGCCCTGGGGCTCGGACTGGTCGCCGGCTTCCTCACCCCGGTCGCGCTGGCCGGCGGCCTGGCCCTCAACGCGCTCTACTTCACGCTCATGATCCACGACTGGGCCGAGCAGGGGCAGAACGTGATGATGGCGCTGATCTCCGCCGTCGCGTTGTTCGGCATGTCCTGGCAGACCTGGTCCGTCGACAGCGCGCTGGGACTGTTCCGGTGACGGCCGCCCGCTTCGACGTCCCGGAGGCAGACCCGTTCACGCGGACGTACTGGGACGCGGCGGCCGGGGGCAGGCTGCTGATCCGCCGCTGCGGGGCGTGCGGGCGGGCCCACCACTACCCGCGCGAGTTCTGCCCGCACTGCTGGAGCGAGGACGTGACCTGGGAACCGGCGAGCGGCCGCGCGGTGCTCTACACCTGGTCCGTCGTCCACCGCAACGACCTGCCGCCCTTCGGTGCCCGCACGCCCTACGTCGCCGCCGTCGTCGACCTCGCCGAAGGGCCGCGGATGATGACCGAGGTCGTCGAGTGCGCGGCGGACGAACTGCGGGCCGGCCTGGACCTGGAGGCCGTGTTCCGGGACGGCGTACCGATATTCCGGCCGCGCGGGGCGGCCGCAGCGGATTGAATGGGCGGATGCACCACGCCGACCAGCACCGCGCCGACCAGCACACCGCCCAGCCTTTCACCGGCCCGTTTCCCGCCCTGCGCGGCCACGGTCTCCTGCTGCGCCCGTGGGACCCGGACTCCGACACCGACGTCGCCGCCTGGCTGCGCGGGCTCACCGACCCGGATTTCGTGCGCTGGAACACCCCCCTCAGAGCGGTCACGGACGTCGACAGCGCCCGTGAGTCGCTGCGCGCCAAGACGCAGGCCGCGGCGGAGGGCAGTGCGGCGTCGTACTGCGTCACCGACGCGGAGACCGGCACACTGCTCGGCCACATCAGCGTCGAAGTCGTCCACCCCGCGATGCCCATCGCCCGCGTCGGCTACTGGGTGCTGCCCGAGGCCCGCGGGCGGGGCGTCGCCACCGGCGCCCTCACCGTGGCCGCCCGCTGGGCCCTGACCGGCTTCGGCCTGCACCGCCTCGAACTCGGCCACGCCGTCGGCCACGACGCCTCCTGCCGCGTCGCCGAACGCTGCGGCTTCCGCTACGAGGGCACCCTGCGCGGCGCGATGTTCGAGGCGAACCGCCGCGACGCCTTCCGGGACGTCCACCTGCATGGCCGTCTGGCGACGGACGCCGTTGCCGTAGCGCCATGAGACACGACGGGCTACATGAGGCTACACTGGGTCTATGAGGACGATCACGCAGCGCGAGTTCCGGAATCACTCCGCCGCGGTCATGGACGCGGTCGAGGCGGGAGAGACCTACCACATCACCCGCAACGGCATAGAGGTCGCCGAACTGCGTCCGCTGGCGCGTCGACGCCGGCTCAGCGCCGACGAACTCGTGGCCAAGCACAAGAGGCTGCCGCGGGTGGACCACGCGCAGATGCGTGCCGAGGCCGACGAGTTCTTCGGCAGCGAGGAGCGTCTCGACGACGATCCATGGGAGCGCTCGCGTGGCTGACCGGCACCCTGCGGGCGTTCTTGACACGTGCGCCTACATCGATCTGGACCTGCTCAGCCCGCAGAGCCTTCCGCTCATGCCCGAACTGACCGCCGTCACGTTCGCGGAACTGCAGCAAGGGGTGGCTATGGCGAGGGACCCGGCCGCGCGGGCGGCGCGCATGGAGAAGCTCGGTGCTGCGGTCGCCGACTTCGAGCCTCTGCCGTTCGACGGAGACGCTGCCTCCAGGTACGGCACCCTCGTCGCACTGACCATCACGGCCGGCAGAGACCCTCGTCCGCGCCGCGTGGATCTGATGATCGCTGCGATCGCCTCAGTGAGGGGCATGCCGCTTTTCACGCGCAATGCAGCGGACTTCAAGGGCTTGGACAGCACGCTCCTCGTCGTGCCCGTCTGACCGGGACGCCTGGATCCGGCTCACGGCCACAGCAGCTCCTGCACCCAACCTGCCTGCGTGCGGCGATAGTTGAGGCGGACGTGGCGGCGGCGTTCGTCGCCCTGGAAGAACTCCGCGGAGTCCGGGCGCAGGTGGTACAGGGTCCAGGTCGGCACCGGCGCGTCCGGCTCACGCTGGGCCCGGTCCCACGCCGCCTCCGACGCCCGCGCCAACTCCTCCACCGAGCCCAGGACTTCGCTCTGGCGACCGGTCAGCGCGGCGGCCAAGGCGCCCGTCGAGCGGGCGTGCAGGTCGCCCTGGGACTCCTCGGCCGGCGCGGCGGTGACCGGGCCGCGCACCCGCACCTGGCGGCCCAGCACCGGCCAGTAGAAGGTGAGCGCCGCGTACGGCCGGGCCGCCAGGTGTCCGCCCTTGCGGCTGGTCGCGTGGGTCGCGAACGACCAGCCGTCCGCGTCCGCGCCGTGCAGCATCACGATCCGCACGTCCGGGCGGCCCTCCGCGTCCGACGTCGCCAGCGACATCGTGTGCGGCTCGGCCTGCCCGGCCGCCACCGCCTCCGCGAACCACTCCGTGAACAGCGCCAGGGGCTCCGCGGGCGCGGCCGCCGGGTCGAACGGCCGCAACTCGGTGACCTCCGGGTCCCAAACCCGCAGCGACCTCAGCAGCCCGTGAAGATCCGATGCCATACGCCGAGTATCACCCGCCGCCGCGACAGCGCCCCCCCGCGCCCTCGTCCGGCAGTCCGGCAGTACGGCAGTACGTTGGACTCCGGGGGCGTCGAGAGGGGGCGGGGGAGCTGCGACACGAACGAACCGGCCGGGCGGCGTCGGGGCATCTGCTCGCCGGGGTCCTTCTGCTGGGGACCCTCACCGCGTGCGGTGGCAGCGAGCCGATGGCGCTCTCCGCGCCCGACGTCTTCTACCTTCGCGCGCACGGCGGCGAGAAGCGGTTCCCGCTGTCGGTCGACGGCGGCAGCCCGTACGCCCGTCCCGGCACCGGGCGGCTGACCGTGGACGTCGCGCCGGGGTCCGAGGGCGTCGTCCGGCTGGACGGGAGCGGCCCGGACTGCGCGGGCGGTGCCACCCATGTCACCTGCGACGTCACGGGCACCGGCCTCGGCCTGGCGGGCACCCGGGGTGTCGTGCCGCTCGCCGCGAAGGGCAGTGAGCCTGGGCGAGCCGGGAACCGGCAGCGTGCGCCTGCGCGACGCCAGGCCGCGGACCGGCCGCCACGACCCCGACCCGTCCGACAACCGGGCCACGGTCACCGTGACCCGGTGACCCGGCTCAGTCGAATGTGCCCCAGTCGCCGTCACCACCTGACCGCAAATGCCGACTACAGCGCCGGTGCGTGCCCTCGGGCTCAGGCCACGGTGTATTCGGCGTCTCCGAAGTCCGCGACTATACGCAGCCGGCCACCCAGCGCTTCCACATAAGCTCGGAGTGTCGCCACCTCGGCCCGGTCCAGCTCGCCGTGCTCGATCGCGGAGACGCGAGGTGCCGAGACTCCCATGGAAGCGGCGACCTGGCGCTGGGTCAGCGCCTGTTCGCGTCGGACCTCCGCCAGCTTGTGAGCGCGCACCTCCGCGGTCAGCCTGTCCATGGCTGCCTGCTTCTCCTGAGTCGAACGCACCGGCAGTCCAGCGGCCTCGCGCCGCTCACGTGCCTTGCGCTTGGTCTCCTCCCAGCTGACTGTGCTCATTCGTACTCCCTGGTTTCAAGATCAGTCACGTGCGCCCGGTAGCGCTCCTCGGCGATCGGGATGTTGACGTCGTACCAGCGCTGCCAGTTTCCGGCCTTGTCGCCGGCCACCAGCAGCACGGCCCGGCGCACCGGATCAAAAGCGAAGAGGATCCGAATCTCGCTGGTCCCGGACGAACCCGGTCTCAGTTCCTTCAAACGATGGTTCTCGGCACCCTTGATCCGGTCAACCAGCGGACGACCGAGCGTCGGGCCCACGGCCGCCAGCATGTCGATGGCGTCTTCCACCTGTTCGGCGCTGTCCCAGTCCTCCGGCAGCCAGCGCCTCGAACCACGCCGCGACCTCCGCGACGAGGACCACTTCCCATTGAGCCACGAGCCCCATGTTAATGCAAGCGTTAACTTCGACTCCGCTCTCGCGAGTGCCTGACCGGGTCGTCGGCTTTCTCGGCGACCGGCGGTATCTCGGCACTGGCTGAGAGATCGAGCAGCGGCCCTGGCTGTCGAACGGCGGCTCTGTGATGCCCGTCGCCATGACATCCGTGAGAGCGTCCCGGCTCAGTCCCGGCCCAGCACCACCGTCCCCGACGAGCAGAACCAGCCCCCGGTGCCGGAGGCCACGCCCAGGCGGGGGACGCCGCCGTCGCGGGCGCGCACCTGCCGGGCGCCCGCCTCGCCCCGGAGCTGCCGTACCGCCTCGACCAGCAGGAACAGGCCGCGCATGCCGGGGTGCTGGGCCGACAGGCCGCCCCCGTCCGTGTTCACCGGCAGCTCGCCGCCCTCCACCCTGAGCCGGTCCTTCCCCACGAACGCCCCGCCCTCGCCCTTCGCGCAGAAGCCGAGGTCCTCCAGGGTCACCAGCGTCATGTACGTGAACGCGTCGTAGATCTCGGCGAAATCCATCTCCCGCGGCCGCACCCCCGCCCGCCCGAACGCCAGCCGGCCGCTCACCGCCGCCGGGGAGACCGTGAAGTCGGGCCACTCGGACATCGCGGCGTGCGAGACGTGCTCCCCGGTGCCCAGCACCCACACCGGGGCGCCGCGGCAGTCCCGTACGTACTCCTCGGCGGCGAGCAGCACCGCCGCGCCCCCGTCGGAGCGGAGGCAGCAGTGCAGCTTGGTGAACGGGTCGGCGATCATCGGGCCGGAGAGCACTTCGTCCACGGTGATCGGGTCCCGGAACATCGCCTCCGGGTTGAGGGCCGCGTTGGCCCGCGCCTGCACGGCGACCGACGCCAACTGCTCGATCGTCGTGCCGTGTTCGATCATGTGGCGGCGGGCCGCCATCGCGTACTTGGCGATCAGTGTGTGGCCGTAGGGGACCTCGAACTGCAGCGGGCCGCGCGAGCCGAAGGCGAGGTCGCCGGTCCGGCGGCCCGCGCGGACGTCGGCGCGGGCGGTCGAGCCGTAGGCCAGCAGGACGGCGTTCGCATGACCCGCGGCGATCGCGTCCGCCGCGTGGGCGGCCATGACCTCCCAGGTGGAACCGCCGACGGAGGTGGAGTCGACCCAGGTCGGGCGCAGGCCCAGGTACTCGGCGACCTCGACGGGGGCGAGCGTGCCCAGGCCCGCCGAGGCGAACCCGTCGACATGGCGGCGCTCCAGCCCGGCGTCCGCCAGCGCGCGGCGGGCCGCCTGCGCGTGCAGGGCGTAGGGGGTGGTGGCGTCGAGCCGCCCGCAGTCGGCGAGGGCCACGCCCACCACGGCGACGTTCCGGCTGCTGCCGCGAGCCATCCGCGTTCTCCTCCCCCTGGGCATCTGGGTCCGGCCCTCCTAATATGACGGACCGTCAGATGCGGAGGGAAGGGTCATGGACGCAACGTTCACCGCCGAGCAGGACGACATCCGCCGCACCCTGCGCGAACTGCTCCGCAAGCGATGCCGGTCACCGGAGCTGCGCGCGGCCGTCGACACCCCGGCGGGCCACGACCCGCTGCTGTGGACCGCCCTCGCCGCACAGCTCGGCCTGCCCGGCCTCGCGCTCCCGGAGGCCCACGGCGGGGCCGGCTGCACGGTCACCGAGCTCGCCCTGGCCTGCGAGGAGACCGGCCGGGTGCTCGCGCCGTCGCCGCTGACGGCCACCGCCGTCCTCGCCGCGCCGCTGCTGCTCGCCCTCGGCACCGCGGCCCAGCGCGCCCGGCTGCTGCCCCGCATCGCCTCCGGCGAGCTCACCGCCGCCCTCGCGGTGCCCGGCCCCCGCCTCGCCACCGCGCTCGCGCTGACCGGCGGCAACGGCGGCGACTGGGCCGGCGGCGGACGGGCCGGGGGTGTGCAGGCCCGGCGGGCGGGGGAGAGCTGGCGGCTGTACGGGCAGGCCGAGCAGGTGCTCGACGGGCACAGCGCCGGCCTGCTGCTGGTCGCCGCGCACACCGGCGGCTTCGCCCGGTCGCGCACCCTGCTGTTCCTGGTGCGCGGGGACGCCGGCGGGCTCGTCCGGGTACGGCAGACCGCCCTGGACACGACCCGGCCGCAGGCCCGCCTGGAGCTGCGGGACGTGGCGGCGGAGCTGCTGGGCGGGGACGCGGAGGACGAGCGCGGCGCGGTTCTCGCCGCCCTGGCCGCCGTCGGCGACGCCGCCGCGGCCGTCCTGGCGTGCGAGGCCGTCGGAGCCGCCGACCGGGCGCTGGAGCGGACCGTGGAGTACGTGAAGCGGCGCGAGCAGTTCGGCCGGGCCATCGGCTCCTTCCAGGCGGTCAAGCACCGGCTGGCCGACGTGTACGTCAAGGTCCAGGCGGCGCGCTCGGCGGCGTACTACGCGGCCTGGGCCGCCGCGCACGGGGAGCGGGCCGGCGCCCTCGCCCTCGCGCAGGGACTGGAGGCGCTGCGCGCCGCGGCCGCCGACGGGATCCAGCTGCACGGCGGGATCGGTTTCACCTGGGAGGACGACGCGCACCTGTACTTCAAGCGCGCCTGGGGCGACGAGCTGCTGTTCGGGCCGGTGCACCGGCTGCGGGCGCACGCCGCCGACGCGGCGCACCTCTTCGAGCAGGGGCACGAGCAGAGTTACGAGCAGGGGCGGGTGACGGTGTGAGCGTCGAGCGGATCGTGCAGAAGGTGTCCGCGACCCGGGGCTTCGCCCGGGTGGCCCCGCACGTCGTCCCGCGGCTCGACCGGGCCGTCCACCGGCTCACCCGCGGCCGGGTGCTGCTGAGCGCGCTGATGCTGCCGGGCGTCGTACTGACCGCGAGGGGCGCGCGCAGCGGCCTGCCCCGCCGCACCCCGCTCGCCTGCGTGCCGGAGGAAGGCGGGCGCGGCTGGCTCCTCGTCGGCTCCAACTTCGGCCGCCCCGGCCATCCGGCCTGGACCCACAACCTCCTCGCCCACCCGGACGCCGAGATCAGCTTCCGGGGCCGGGACATCCCGGTGACGGCGCTGCTGCTGGAGGGTGAGGAGCGGGCGGCGGCCTGGCGGGCGGCAGTGGCCCTGTGGCCGCCGTACGCCGCGTACCAGGCGCGGGTGGAGCGGGAGATCCGGCTGTTCCGGCTCGTCCGGCGGGACGCTTAGCGCGCTTCCCCGCGGCGCCGCGAGCCGCGGGTCGTGGGGCGCCCGCACAGCAAGGCAGGCGGCGGCTCACTCCCGTGAACCGCCGCCTGCCGGACAGGACGTCAGAAGAACTATGGCAATTTTGACAACTTCGGAAACTTTGGAAACTTCCGGAACTTCAGGAGCTTCCCGAACTTCGGGAGCTTCTTGAACTTCGGCATCTGGGGAAACTTCGGAAACCTGAAGACCGCGGGAACTACCTCGTCGGCTTCCGGCCGGTCACGCCCAGGTGCACCAACAGCGCCAGGTTGGGCTTCAGTTCGGCCTGCTTGACGCCCCAGGAGGTGAAACCCTTCTGGTGCGAGGCCACGGCCGCCAGCATCGCCACCAGCGAACCCGCCACGGCGGCCGGGTTCACGTCCTTGTCGACGCGGCCCTTGGCCTGCAGCCCGGCGACGGCGTCCGCGAGGGAGTTGTTCACCGAGTTCAGGATCTTCATGCGGATCTTGTAGAACCGCTTGTCGCCCTCGGCCGCCCCGAGATCGACGACGCGCAGGATCGCGTCGTGCTTGCGCCAGAACTCCAGAAACCCGTCGACGAGTTCCTGGGCGGTCTGCCAGCCCGCCTTGCCGGTCCACGAGCGGCCCTCGAGCAGCTCGGTCAATCCGGCCCCGTCGGCGGCCATTTGCTCGGCGATCTCCAGGACGGCGCCCTCGACGTCCGGGAAGTACTGGTAAAAGGTCGCGGGCGACGTACCGGCCTTCCGGGCGACATCGATGACCTTGACGTCCCGGTAGGGGGAGGAGCTGAGCATCTCGCTGAGGCAGTCGAGCAGCTTCTGCCGGGTCGCCTGCCCACGCCGGCCGGCCACGCGGCCGTCGACGGTACGCACTTGTCCTGTCATGTCGTCAGCTTACCGAGGGGTGATGGGAGCGCGATTCGGCCGACTGCAAATGGGGTGCCCGGGTGATAAGAGACGGGTGCGCCTGGTCTGCGCGGTGCGTGCGTCGCCGCTACGTTTGCCGCATGGCCGAAAACAGGGCATCCGCATACGCAGAGGGCGTCCCGTGCTGGGTGGACGCCCAGCTTCCCGACGTCGAGGCGGGCAAGCGCTTCTACGGTGAACTCTTCGGGTGGACCTTCGAGGAGTCGTACGGGGCGTCCACCTGGGCGCTGAAGGACGGCGCCCCCGTCGCCGCGCTCGCGCACAAGACCGACGGGCGGATGCCCACCGTCTGGACGGTGTACTTCGCCACCCCGGACGCGGAAGCACTCGCCCGCCGCGTCCGGGACGCCGGCGGGCAGGTCGTCGTCGTGCCCGTCCCGGTCGGCGACCTGGGCACGGCGGCGCTGGTCACCGATGCCGAGGGGGCCGTGTTCGGCCTGTGGCAGCCGGGCCGCCACGCCGGTTTCGGCAGGCGGCACGAGCCGGGCACGTTCGCCTGGGCGGAGCTGTACGCCCGCGACACCGAGCGCGCCAACGGCTTCTACGGCGGCCTCTTCCACGACGCCCTGTTCGGGCCCGGCGCCCGGCCCGACTTCGGCCGCGCCGCCGTCTCCGACGTCTTCCCCGCCGAGATGCCGCCCCACTTCCTCGTCCACTTCGCGGTCGAGGACTGCGTGGCCGCGCTGGAGGCGGTGCACCGGCTCGGCGGGCGGGTGCAGGCGCCGCCGTTCTCCACCTCGTACGGACTGGTCGCCGTCGTCACCGACAATCAGGGGGCGTCGTTCGCGCTGCTGCAACGCTGACCGGCGGATTTCCGTCCGGTATGGGGGGAGACACCCCGCTTCGACCCCGGGTTCGCAACCAGTGCCCCGGGCAGGAAGAATCGGGGTGCGTGCCGCCATGGCGGTGCGGTGGTGAGACGCTGCACTTCGGTCGCGTGAACATGTCGGTGGCGCGGCTCGTACGGGGAGGTGGCAGGCAAGTGGTGGATCAGCTGACGCAGCACGATCCGCGGAGGATCGGGCCGTTCGAGGTGCTGGGACGGCTGGGCGCCGGCGGCATGGGGCTGGTCTATCTCGCGCGCTCGGCGTCCGGCCGACGCGTGGCGATCAAGACGGTGCGCACGGAGCTCGCCGAGGACCAGCTGTTCAGGGTGCGCTTCACGCGCGAGGTGGAGGCCGCGCGGGCGGTCTCCGGCTTCTACACGGCGGCCGTCGTCGACGCCGACCCCCGGGCGGCCGTGCCGTGGCTGGCCACCGCGTACGTCCCCGCGCCCTCCCTGGAGGAGATAGTCAACGAGTGCGGGCCGCTCCCGGCCCAGGCGGTGCGCTGGCTGGCCGCGGGCGTCGCCGAGGCGCTCCAGTCGATCCACGGCGCCGGCCTCGTCCACCGCGACCTCAAGCCCTCGAACGTCCTGGTCGTCGAGGACGGCCCGCGGGTGATCGACTTCGGTATCGCCTCCGGCGTCTCGAACACCCGTTTGACGATGACGAACGTCGCCGTCGGCACGCCCGCCTACATGTCCCCGGAGCAGGCCAAGGACTCCCGGAGCGTGACCGGCGCGAGCGACGTGTTCTCGCTCGGCTCGATGCTGGTCTTCGCCGCCACCGGGCACCCGCCCTACCACGGCGCCAACCCGGTCGAGACGGTCTTCATGCTGCTGCGCGAGGGCCCGGACCTGGAGGGCCTCCCGGACGAGCTGCGCCCGCTCATCGAGTCCTGCATGCAGATGGACGCCACCGCCCGGCCCAACCCGGCCGACCTCCAGGCCCAGCTCGCGCCCCACCTCTTCGGTTCCGGCTCCGACGACAGCGGCACGGCGTCCGCGTGGCTGCCCGAGCGGGCGGTCGGCCTGATCGAGACCCGCCGAGGCGGCCGCCCGGCGGTGAAGCCCGGACCGGGCGCCGGACGCGGCGGCGGCCGGGTCGCCCCCGTGCCGCCCCCGCCCCCGCACGACCCGGTGGTGCCGGCGCCGGTCGGCGCCCCGGACACCGGCCCCGTCCGGCTGGCCGGCGCCCCGGTGCCCATCGGCCCCGGACCGCGGGTCTCCGACGTGCGCGCCGCCGCCGTGAAGGCGCCGCCGCCGGAGGCCGCCCTGGCCGCCACCTGGACCAAGGCCCGCCCCGGCGTGGGCGGCGCCGACCCCGCCGTGCCGGCGCCGCCGCCCGCGCCGCCGGAGACCGCGGCCGGCTGGCGCCCCTGGCGTTTCCGCATGTCCAACGACGTGTGGGGGACCCCGTCCGTCTTCGGCGACCTCGTCTACGTCACCTCCTTCGAGGTGCACGCCCTCGACGTGGCCACCGGCCGCCGCCGCTTCAAGACGCGGGACGTCGCCTGGTCGATGGCGGTCGCGGACGGCCGTATCCACGCCTCCGACGGGCCGACCCTGTTCGCCCTGGAGTGCCGGGAGGGCGCCGACCTGTGGCGGCTGAGCACCGACGCCTGGGTGTACTCCCTGCACGCCGACCGCGGCACCGTCGTCACCGGCACCCGGGGCGGCGGCGTCCAGGCGTGGGAGGCCTCCAACGGGCAGAAGCTGTGGGAGATCAGCGGGGCGCAGACCGACTTCGAGACCCCGGAGGCCGGCCCCGCGGTGCACGAGGGCACCGTGTACGTCTGGCAGGACGCCCGGCTGCGCGCCCTCGACGCGCGCACCGGCGACGAGCGCTGGTCGTACCCGATCGGCGACGCGGCCTCCTGCGGGGGCGTGCCGCTGCGGCTGACGCACGCGCCGGACGGCTACGTGTACGTGTCGGCCGGCACCCGCGTGCTGGCCCTGGACGTGGCGAGCGGGCACGTCCGCTGGCACTTCGAGGCCCCTGCGGTCTTCCTCTGCCCGCCCGCCTTCGCGCCGGGCCCCGCGGTGACCGGCGGCGGCATCTACCTCGCCGACTACCTCGGCACCGTGTACGCCCTGGACGCCACCGACGGACGCGACCGCTGGCGCATCGCCACCGAGTCACGCACGTCGACCGAGCCGGTCCTGGTGGCCGCCGGGCACGTGCACGTCGGCAGCGGCAAGGGGCTCTACACGCTGGACGCCGTCACCGGCACGCCCAAGTGGCGCTTCCAGGCGGGCGGCGACATCGTGGGCGCCCCGGCGGTGGCCGAGGGCCGCATCCACTTCGGCTCGACGGACCACCTGCTGTACACCCTGAAGGCCGACGACGGACGGCTGCGCTGGAAGCTGGCCACCGGCGGCGAGATCACCGGCTCCCCGGTCGTCAAGGACGGGGTGGTGTACGCCTGCAGCAAGGACCGGTGCGTGTACGCCCTGGACGCGGAGAAGGGCACGGGCACGGCACGCACCACGTGACGCGGTACCGGGCCCGGCCGGGCGGGAGGGTACGCGCGGACCGCGTGACGCGGTACTGGCCGGGGCGGGGACGGCGACGGGTGGACGCGGACCGCGTGACGCGGTGCCGGGCCCGGCCGGGCGGTGACGGGTACGCGCGGACCGCGTGACCGGGTACTGGGCGGGGCGGCGACGAGCACCCGGACCGCGTGACGCGGTGCCGGGCTGTGCCCGGCCGGGCCCGGCGCGGAACCTGTGTGGCGGTACCGGGCAGCGCCCGGGGACGGCCGTCGTGCCGGGCGCACGGAAGGAGTTCCGGACGGCGGCCGTCGCTGCCGGGAGCGGGGGTCCGCGGTGGCGTCGTCACCGCTCACGCCCCAGACGCTACGCCCGGTGCACACCACCTGCCACCCGAGACCCTCCGACCCCCTCGGCCCCAGCACCCGCCGTCGCGACGAGTGCCGTCACTCCGCCGGGCACCTGACCGGTCGCCCGGCTTCTGAGGACCCCGGTGACGACGGTCCGCGGCCCTCGCCGGGTGCCGGCGGCGGCGCATCAGCAGGTTCCGGCAGGTCCGGTGGTCTGCCCGGCGTCCCGTGGCCCGGCCGGCCGCCTGGTGACGCGACGGTGCCAACGGGGTACGTGGCGCCCGCGCGGCCCTTCGCCGGGCGCGCGGGACGGCTGCGGCAGGTGTGGCAGGCCGGCCTGCGGACCACGGGTCCGGCCGGTCGATCGGCCGGGGTCAGCGAACGTGGAAGTCCCGGGCGCGGGCGCTGAAGAGTTCCGCCTGTCGGCCGGGCGGCAGGTTGCCCAGGGCGATCAGGTGTGGGGACTGGGCGAACCCGGCGGCGAGCGCGGCCTCCCGGGCGGCCCACAGGGCCCGTACGGTGCCCTGTACGCCCGCGGCGGGATACCCGGCGATCACCGTGGCGCACGCGGTGGCCGCGGCCAGCGCTCCGCCGGGCTCGGTGACCTCGGAGACCAGGCCGATCTCGTGGGCGCGGCGGGCGCCGATCCGTTCCGCGGTCCCCATGAGCATCATCCGCGCGACCTCCCCGTACGGCATCCGCTGCGCCAGCAGCACCGACTCGTAGGCGCTGACCATCCCGTACGACGTGTGCGGGTCGAAGAAGGTGGCCGTCGGGTCGGCGACGACGAAGTCCGCCTCGCCCAGGAGGTAGAAGGCGCCCCCGCAGGCCATGCCCCGCACGGCGGCGACGACCGGCTTCCACAGGTCGTTGGACTTGGGCCCGACGCGCAGCAGCGGATCGTCGGTCATGTAGGGCGAGTCCGGCTGCGGCACCACCGCGTCCCGGTCCAGCCCGGTGCAGAAGGCGCGTTCGCCGGCGCCGGTGAGGACGACGGCGCGCACGGTGCCGTCGAAGCGCAGCCGGCGCCAGACCGAGCGCAGCTCGTCCCGCATCCGCAGGTCGATGGCGTTGAGCCGGCCGGGGCGGTCGAGGGTGACGACCGCGACGCCGGTGTCCGCGTCGGCCGAGACGGTCACCGTCGCAGGCGTCGCAGGCGTCGCAGGCGTCGCAGGCGTCGCAGGCGTCGCAGGCGCCGTATGCGGTGTCGGCGGCGTCACGGGCGCTCCAGGACCCACTGCGGCAGACCGGCGTCCGTGAAGACCGCCCGCACCCTCGCCCCGATCCGGACCCGTTCGCGCGGCACCGAGTCGAGCCGCGCCCCGGCCGCGGCGACCAGGTTGCCGACCAGCCGGACGCGGGGAGCGTCGTCGAGCTCGACGACGACCACGGTGTACGGCGCCTGCTCGGCGTAGGCGGGCAGCAGGGGCGGGTGGGGGACCACGTAGGACCAGACGCGTCCGCGGCCGTCCGTCGGACGCCACTCGGCGGCGAACGACCGGCAGTGCGGACAGCACGGGCGGGGCGGGAAGCGCGGCTCGCCGCAGTCGGCGCAGGTCTGCACGCGCAGCTCGCCGCGGCGGGCGTACTCCCAGAAGGGGGCGCCGTCGGCGTCGGGGACCGGGGTCAGCGTCATCCGGCGCTCAACTCCTCAGCAGCAGGGCGGAGGTGGGGACCCCTTCACCGGCGGTGACCAGGCAGGTCGCGGCGCCCGGCACCTGCGCGGTGCTCGTGCCGCGCAGCTGCTTGACGCCCTCGGTGATGAGGTTGAACCCGTGGACGTACGCCTCGGAGAGCCCGCCGCCCGACGTGTTCAGCGGCAGCCGTCCGCCGATCTCCAGCGCGCCCTGCTCGGTGAACGCGCCGCCCTCGCCGCGGCCGCAGAAGCCGTAGCCCTCCAGGGAGAGTGGGATCAGCACCGTGAACGCGTCGTAGATCTGGGCGACGTCCACGTCCTGGGGCGTGAGGTCGGCGTGCTTGAACAGGTGCCGGGCGGCGGTCCAGGCGGGGCCGGTGAGGGGGTCGTCGCACCAGTAGTTGACCATGCCGTGGTGCTGGGCGGGCAGGCCCTGGGCGGCGGAGTGCACGTACACCGGCCGCCGGCGGCAGTCGCGGGCGCGCTCGGCGGAGGTGACGACGCAGGCCAGCGCCCCGTCCGTCTCCAGGCAGTTGTCGAACAGGCACAGCGGCTCGCTGATCCACCTCGACGTCATGTACATCTCGCGGGTCAGCGGCCGGTCGTACATGACCGCGGCGGGGTTCTGGTTGGCCCGGTTGCGGCAGGCGAGGGCGACGTTGAAGAGGTGGTCGCGGGTGGCGCCGTACTCGTGCATGTAGCGGCGGGCCAGCACGGCGATCTCGTCCACCGGCCGCAGCAGCCCGGAGGGGCGGGTCCACTGGGCGGGCGTGGGCAGTTGGCGGACGGTGTCGGTCCACGGCCGGGGGCCGCTGCCGCGCTTGCGTGAGCGCCAGGCGACCCCGACGGTGGCCTGCCCGGCGGCGATCGCGGCCGCGAGGTGCGCCACGGTGGCGCAGGATCCGCCGCCGCCGTAGCCGACCTTGCTGAAGAAGGTGAGGTCGCCGAAGCCGGCCGACTTCGCCAGCTCCACCTCGTCGGTCTCCTCCATCGTGTAGGAGGCGAGCGCGTCGACCTCGCCGGGATCGATGCCGGCGTCGTCGAGGGCGGCGAGGACGGCCCGGCAGGCGAGCGTGCGCTCGTCCTCGGCGAGGTGTTTCGCGAACGCGGTCTGCCCGATGCCGACGATCGCGGTGGCGTCCTTGAACTCCCGGAGTCCTGCCATGCGTGGACGTACCTCCCCGTGCCGAGGTCGGCTGACAGTCCGTCAGGTTAGCGCTAATCTGACGGACAGTCAGCTACCGGGTGAGAGTGAGCTGGAGGCCGGTCGTGCGCGGTGACGTGGAGTGGGGCTCCGTCCCGGGTCTGGTCCGCTCGGCGGCCGAGCGGTACGCGGACACCGAGGCGGTCGTCGACGGCCGCACCCGGGTGTCGTACGCCGATCTCGGCGCCCGCGTGGAGCGCGCGGCGGCGGCCTGCATGGCGGCCGGGGTCTCGCCCGGCGACCGGGTGGCCGTCTGGGCGCCGAACTCGCTGGAGTGGATGGTGGCCGCGCTGGGCGCGGTGTCGGCGGGTGCGGTGCTGGTTCCGCTGAACACCCGCTTCAAGGGCGCGGAGGCGGCGTACGTGCTGGCGCGGTCGCGGGCGCGGCTGCTGCTGGTGACGGGGACCTTCTTGGGGACCTCGTACGTGGCGTCGCTGCGGCGGGCGGCGGGGGAGGGCGACGGGACCGGCCCGCTGCCCGGACTGCCGTCGCTGGAGCGGGTGGTGGTCTTCGCGGACGACACGCCGGCCGGATTCACGACCTGGAAGGACTTCCTGGCCGCCGGGGAGGGGGTGGGGGCGGGCGAGGTGCGGGCCCGTGCCGCGCGGATCGGCGGCGACCTGCCCTCGGACATCGTCTTCACGTCCGGCACCACCGGCCGCCCCAAGGGCGCGGTGATCACCCACGCGCAGACCCTGCGGGCCTACGAGGTGTGGGCGGACCTGGCGGGCCTGCGCCGCGGCGACCGCTACCTTATCGTGAACCCGTTCTTCCACACCTTCGGCTACAAGGCGGGCGTGATCGCGTGCCTGATGCGGGGCGCGACGATGATCCCGCAGCCGGTGTTCGACGCCGGCACGGTGCTGGCGAACATCGCCGCGGAGCGGGTGTCGGTGCTGCCCGGCCCGCCGACCCTGCACCAGTCGCTCCTCGACCACCCGGCGCGGGACGCCCACGACCTGTCCACCCTGCGCCTGGTGGTCACCGGGGCGGCGGTGGTGCCGCTGCGCCTGGTGGAGCGGCTGCGCGACGAACTGGGCGTCGGCACGGTCCTCACCGCCTACGGCCTGTCGGAGGCGAGCGGCATCGTCACGATGTGCCGTCGCGGCGACGCGCCCTCGGTGATCGCGTCGACGTCGGGGCGGGCGATCCCCGGCACCTCGGTGCGGGTGGTCGACGCGGACGGCGCGCCGCTGCCGGCCGGCCGCCCCGGCGAGGTCCTGGTCCGCGGGTTCAACGTGATGCGCGGCTACTTCGAGGACGAGGCCGCCACCGCCGAGGCGTTCACGCCGGACGGCTGGCTGCGCACCGGCGACGTGGGAGTGCTGGACGAGACGGGCAACCTGCGCATCACCGACCGCGTCAAGGACATGTTCGTCGTCGGCGGTTTCAACGCCTACCCGGCGGAGATCGAGCAACGGCTGTGCCTGCACCCGGAGGTGGCCGACGCCGCGGTGATCGGCGTCCCCGACGCCCGCCTGGGCGAGGTCGGCCGGGCCTACGTGGTGCGCAGCCCCGGCTCCCCGCTGACCGCCGACGACCTGATCGCCTGGTCCCGCCGCGAAATGGCCAACTACAAGGTCCCCCGCCAGATCCGCTTCGTCCCCGGCCTCCCCCGGAACGCGAGCGGCAAGGTACTCAAGCGGGAGCTGCGCGGCCAGGACAACACCTGACCCCGCCCCGGCCCGCCGGTCGTCCCCCGTCGCTCCGACCAGCCGGCCGGCGCGCCGACCCCCTCGGCCTGTCGGCCCCGCCTCGGCCTGTCGGCCCCGCCTCGGCCTGTCGGCCCCGCCTCGGCCTGTCGGCCCGTCCCCGGCTGTGCTGGCCCGCACTGGCCTGTCGGCCCTCGCCGGTCGCGCCGGTCCGCCCGTGCCAGGCCGGCCCGCGCGGGTGGCACCGGCCGTGTCGGGCGCGGCGTCCCCCTCGCCGGTCGCCCTCGCGGCTTCGGCCGTGTCGGCGGTAGCGGCGCTCTGGCCGTACCGCCGCAGCGGCGGTGCCGGTCCGTCCCCCCGGCCGGGCCGGCACCGCCGCTGCGGCGCCCCTTCCCGGCCTGCCGCACCACCTCGGCCACACGGCCCCACCCACCCCGGCCTGTCGGGCGGCCCTGGCCAGGCGGGCCCGCGCGGGTAGCGCCGGGCGTGTCGGGCGCGGCGTCCCCCTCGCCGGTCGCCCTCGCGGCTTCGGCCGTGTCGGTCGTAGCGGCGCTCCGGCCGACACGGACCGCATCGGTCGCGGCGGCACCTCCAGCCGCCTCCGGACGGCCCGGCGCCCACCGGTCGCGCCGCCGCACCGGCCCTGGCCGGAGCGTGGCAGCCGTGCCGGTCGCGGCCGCCCGCAGCGGGGCCCCCACCGGTGCTACCGGTCCGTCGGCCGTGCTGGCCACACCAGCCGGGCTGGAGCGGCCGCGGCCGGTACCGGCGGTACCCGTCCCCGCCCTGCCCGCCGTGCCGTCGTACCGGTCCGTCCCCCCGGCCGGCAGGCCGCCCGCGGCTCCCCTCCGTGCCGCCGTGGCCGGGTCCCGCGCGGGGCGGGGGGTCAGGCCGGTTCGTCGGTGACGTGGATGTTGTCCGTGGTGGCCGTGCCCGTGTCCTTCGTGGCCGTGGTCAGGGGCTCGTCGGTGACGTGGATGTTGTCCGTGCCGGCCGTGCCCGTGTCCTTGGTGCTGGTGGTCAGGGGCTCGTCCGTGACGTGGATGTTGTCCGTGCTGTTCTGGTCGCTCATGGCAACCCTCTTTCCTGGCAGTGCGGTTCGGTTCGGTTGAGGGACGGGATCCGTCCGGCGGCTCCCCCACGGGCTGCCGGACGGATCCCGTCGGCCGGGTCACCCTAAAGGGACCGGCCGGTGCCGTTCCGCCTGCCCCCCGACGCGACGGCCCGACAGATACGAGACTGCCCGGTCGCGATAAACGAACGATGAACGCCGGTTCAGGCGACCGGAGTCGGCCGCAGCAGACCCCGTACCTCGTCCGCCTCCGGCGCCTGCAGGGCGTCGAAGATCTCCAGGGCCTCCTGCCAGCACACCTGGGCCCGGTCGCGCTGCCCGATGCCGCTGAGGGCACGCCCCAGCACCGTGAGGACGTTGCCGCGCCGCCATTCCCCGCCGACCCCGCGCAGCAGCGTCAGCGCGGTCTCCGCGTGCACCGCCGCCCGCGCCGGACGACGGGCCGTGAGGTCCAGCTCCGCGAGGCGGAAGACGGTCATGCCCTCCCACAGCCGCTGCCGGCTGTCCCGGAACACCCGCAGCGCCTGCTCGAGGCACTCGGTCGCCTCCGCCAGCCGCCCGCTGCTGGTGAGCGCCAGACCCAGGGCGTACCGGCCGTTCGCCCCCTTCAGCGCGTGCCCCATGTCGTCGTACATCTCCGTGCCCTGCCGGGCCAGCGCCACCGCGCTGTCGGTGCGGCCGGTGGCCAGGTGGGTGCGCGAGAGGTTGCACAGGGCGCTCGCCTCACCCGGACGGTCGCCCACGGCGCGGAAGTTGTCCAGCGCGCGGGTGAAGTGCCGCTCGCTGTCCGCGTACCGGCTCTGGTACATCGCGATCGCGCCGCTGGCGTTCGACGACCAGCAGCTGGTGAGCGGATCGCCGGCCGCCTCGGCGAGCTCGGTCGCCCGGTCCGCCTCCCGGCCCGCCTCGTCGAACCGGGTGCCGGAGATGTGGTGCACGAAGGCCAGCGCCATGTACGCCCGCCCCTCCGCGCGCCGGTCCCCGGCCTCCTGCGCCACCTCCCGCAGCCGGGCCGCGACCGCCTCGTACTCCCGGGAGTTGGTGCCCGACTCCGCCAAATCGCAGGCCGCCCACAGGACGTCCACGGCGCGCCGGACCGTCTTCGGCCGCGCCGACTGCCGCACGCAGGCCAGCAGCGACACCGCCTCCGAGTACAGCCAGTCCTGCGCCGCGTGCCGGTCCGCGAAGGACAGCCCCGGCCGGCCGGCCCGTTCCAGGTGGTCCACCAGCCGGTCCCCGGGCCGCTCGATCAGGTACACCGCGGCCGCCGTCGCCAGGTAGAAGTCCAGCAGCCGGGACAGCGCCGCCTCACGCTCGCTGGGCGGCTGTTCGTCGCGCTCCGCGCACGCACGCGCGTAGAGGCGTACGAGATCGTGGTAGCGGTAGCGGCCGGGCGCCGCCGACTCCAGCAGGGACGTGTCGACCAGCGACTCCAGCAGGTCCTCCGTCTCCTGCGGCGGCAGGTCCAGGACGGCCGCGGCGGCCGCCAGGGAGACGTCCGGGCCGTCCGCCAGGCCCAGCAGCCGGAACGCGCGGGCCTGGGCCGGCTCCAGCTGGCCGTAGCCGAGTTCGAAGGTCGCCTTGACCGCCAGGTCGCCCGCCTGGAGCTCGTCCAGCCGGCGCCGCTCGTCGGCCAGCTTGGCCGCCAGCACGGACACCGTCCACGTCCGGCGCGCCGCCAGCCGGGACGCCGCGATCCGGATCGCCAGCGGCAGGAAGCCGCACGCCGCCACCACGTCCAGCGCCGCCTCGCGCTCGGACGCCACCCGTTCCTCGCCGACGATCCTGGTGAACAACTGCAGCGCCTCGTCCGGCGCCATCACGTCCAGGTCCACCAGGTGCGCCCCGGCCAGGTCGACCATCCGCACCCGCGAGGTGACGAGGGCCGCGCAGCCCTCGGTGCCGGGCAGCAGGGGCCGTACCTGCGCCGCGTCCCGCGCGTTGTCCAGCAGCACCAGCACCCGGCGGCCGTCCAGCACGGAGCGGTACAGGGCCGCCCGCTCGTCGAGGGAGTCCGGGATCGCCGAGTCGGGCGTGCCGAGCGCCTTGAGGAAGGAACCCAGCACCGTCTCCGGCTCCGCGGCCCGCTGGCCCGCGCCCTGCAGGTCGACGTAGAGCTGGCCGTCGGGGAACGCGGTCCGCGCCTGGTGCGCCACGTGCACCGCGAGCGTCGTCTTGCCCACGCCGCCGATGCCGGCCAGCGCCGACACCGCCATCACCCGGCCCCCGTCCGAGGCCAGCACCTCGCCGAGTTCCCTCACGAACGCCGCCCGGCCGGTGAAGTCGGGCACCGTGGCGGGCAGTTGCGCCGGGCGGACAGGCGCGGCGGCGGGCTCGGGGGCGGGGGCCGGCGCCTCCGCCAGGCCCGGGTCGGCACGCAGGATGCGCTGCTGGAGCGCGCGCAGGCCGGGGCGCGGGTCGACGCCGAGTTCGTCGGCCAGCAGCCGCCGGGTGTCCGCGTACACCGCCAGCGCCTCCGCCTGGCGTCCGCTGCGGTACAGCGCCAGCATCAGCAGCTCGCGCAGCCGTTCGCGCAGCGGGTGCGCCGCGGTCAGCGCGGTCAGCTCCGAGACCGCCTCCGCGTGGCAGCCCTGCTCCAGGTCCATGTCCAGCCGGGTTTCGAGGAGTTGCAGCCGCCACTCCTCCAGGCGGACCCGCTGCGCCTCCGCGTACGGCCCCGGTACGCCCGCCAGGGGCTCCCCGTCCCACAGGGCGAGCGCCCGGTTCAGCCCCTCGCGGGCCCGGCCCAGGTCCCCGGCGGCGCGGGCCTTCTCCGCCTCGGCCGCCAGGTCCTGCGCCACCGCCAGGTCCAGCGCGCCCTCGCCGAGGCCGCGCACCGCGTAGCCGCCCGACTCGCTGACCAGCACGCCGGGCCCGAACGCCTTGCGCAGCCGTGAGGCGTACGTCCGCACCGCCGCCAGCGCCTGCGATGGCGGCTCCTCGCCCCACAGCGCGTCGATCAGCTCGGCCGCGGTGGCCGTCCGCCCCTCCCGCAGCAACAGGGCCGCAAGCAGCGCGCGTTGCTGCGGGGAGCCGGTGCCGACCGGTTCCCCGCCCCGCCGGGCGCGCACCGGTCCGAGCACGCCGAAACGCAGCTCCGCGGCCGCTGCCGGCTCCGCGGGCTCCGCGGGCGCCGCGGGCTCCGCCGGTGCCGCAGGCTTCCCGGCCTCCGCAGGCGCCGCGGGCTTCGCCGTGGGCCCGGGGCGCCCCTGCTCCGGCACCCCCGGCACCCCCGGTACACCGTCCATCGCCGTCCCCCTCGACTTGTTGACAACCCGGTCAGTCTGCCTTGTCCACGCCGGATGTGGCAGCCGAGGAGAGGCCCGTCACAGACGACCGCACGGACACCACAATCCCCTCACAGTCGCCACGCACGCTTCCGCACAGACCCGAGCACGAGAACCGCCTCCGGTATAGCTGACGGACCGTCAGATCGGCGCTACGGTGGCCGCCATGGACACCCAGACCGCCAGGGACACCCAAGCCGAATTCCCCCTGATCATCTCCGTCGACGACCACACCGTGGAGCCGCCGGACGTCTGGCGGGACCGCCTGCCGGCGAAGTACCGGGACACCGGGCCGCGGATCGTGCGGGCGCCGCTGAAGGACATGACCTTCCTCGGCGGCCGGTTCAAACCGGTGATGGGCGCACCGGGCGACGACGGCCCGCTCGGCGACTGGTGGGTCTACGAGGACCTGCACCGCCCGCTGACCCGGCTGGACACGGCGGTCGGCTACGACCGGGACGAGATCAGGCTCGAGGTCATCACCTACGAGCAGATGCGGCCCGGCTCCTACGACGTGCCGCGGCGCCTGGCGGACATGGACGTCAACCACGTCCAGTCCGCCCTCTGCTTCCCCACCTTCCCCCGCTTCTGCGGCCAGACCTTCACCGAGGCGGCGGACCGGGAGCTCGCGCTGCTGTGCGTGCGCGCCTACAACGACTGGATGGTGGAGGAGTGGTGCGGGCCCGAGGCGCACGGCCGGCTGATCCCGCTCACCATCGTCCCGCTGTGGGACGCCGAACTCGCCGCCCGCGAGGTCCGGCGCAACGCCGAACGCGGCGTGCGCGCCGTCGCGTTCTCCGAGATACCGCCGCACCTGGGCCTGCCGTCCGTGCACACCGACGACTGGGACCCCTTCCTCGCCGCCTGCGCCGAGACCGGCACCGTCGTCGCCATGCACATCGGCTCCAGCAGCCGCATGCCGTCCACCTCCAAGGACGCCCCGCCCGCCGTCGGGTCCACCATCACCTTCGCCAACTGCTGCTTCTCGATGGTCGACTGGCTGATGAGCGGGAAGTTCGAGCGGTTCCCCGGGCTGAAAGTCATGTACGCCGAGGGGCAGATCGGGTGGATCCCGTACATCCTCGAACGCGCCGACGTGGTGTGGGAGGAGAACCGCGGCTGGGGCGGCGTCGCCGACAAGGTGCGCCGGCCGCCCTCCGAGCTGTTCGCCGGGCACGTGTACGGCTGCTTCTTCGACGACGCCTTCGGCCTGCGCAACCTCGACTCCATCGGCGTCGCCAACGTCCTGTACGAGACCGACTACCCGCACTCCGACTCCACCTGGCCGAAGTCGCGGGAGGTCGGCGAGGCGCAGATGGGGCACCTGGAGGCCGACGTCGTCGAGCGGATCGTCCGCCGCAACGCGATCGAGCTGCTGGGCCTCACCCCCGAGGGGCTGTGGCGGTGACCGCCCCCGTCCCCGTCCCGGCCCCCGTCCCGGCCCCCGCCCCCGTCCCGGCCCCCGCCCCCGCACCCGCCCCGGCCCCCGCGCCCGCCTTGGCGTACGGCATGCAGTTGCCCGTCCAGTCGCTGAGCACCCTCTACGCCGAGCCGTGGGAGGCGGACGCCGGCCCCACGGACCTCGTCGAGATCGCCCGCGTCGCCGACCGGACCGGCTTCGCCTACCTCGCCTGCTGCGACCACGTCGCCGTCCCGCGCCGGCTGGCCGACGCCATGGGCACGACCTGGTACGACCCCGTCGCCACCCTCGCCTTCCTGGCGGGCGTGACCGAGCGCGTGCGGCTGCTCAGCCACGTCGCCGTCGTCGGCCTGCGGCACCCCCTGCTGACCGCCAAGCAGTACGCCACCCTCGACCGGCTCAGCGGCGGCCGGCTGATCCTCGGGGTCGGGGCCGGGCACGTGCGGGAGGAGTTCGAGGCGCTCGGAGTGGACTTCGCCCGGCGCGGCGCCGTGCTGGACGAGTGCGTGGACGCCCTGCGCGCCGCGCTCGGCCCGCAGGAGTTCCCCGAACACCACGGCAAGCGCTACGACTTCGAGGGCCTCGGCCAGCGTCCCCGGCCGGTGCAGGACCGCATCCCGCTCTGGGTCGGCGGCTCCTCGCCCGCCGCGGTGCGCCGGGCCGCCCTCAGGGGCGACGGCTGGCTGCCGCAGGGCGACCCGCGCGAGCGGCTGCCCGCGCAGATCGCCGAGCTGCGGCGGCTGCGCGACGGGGCGGGCATCGAGGAGCCCTTCACCGTCGGCGCCCTCACCGAGCCCCTGTACGTCGGCACGCCCGCCTGGGACGTCGGGCGGCGCACCCTCACCGGGCCCGCGGAGGCGCTCGCCGAGTCGCTGCGCGCCTACCGCGCGATGGGCGTGCACCAGATCCAGGTGCGGTTCCGCTGCCGCGACCGCGCCGAACTCACCGACCAGATGGCGGCGTTCGCCGCCGACATCGCCCCCCACCTGTAGTCACCCACAGAGGAGAAACGGCATGGGCAAGCTGGACGGACGCGTCGTGATCGTCACCGGCGCGGCCCGCGGGCAGGGCGAGCAGGAGGCCCGGCTGTTCCGGGCGGAGGGCGCCGAGGTGGTCCTCGCCGACGTCCTCGACGACCAGGGCGAGGCGCTCGCGAAGGAGATCGGCGCCCGGTACGTCCACCTGGACGTGGGCGAGGAGGAGCAGTGGCGGTCGGCCGTGGCGGTCGCGCGGGAGGCGTACGGCCGCGTCGACGGGCTGGTCAACAACGCCGGCATCCTGCGCTTCAACTCCCTCGTCGACACCCCCCTGGACGAGTTCATGCAGGTCGTCCGGGTCAACCAGGTCGGCTGCTTCCTGGGGATCAGGACGGTCGCGCCGGTGATGGAGGACGGCGGCACGATCGTCAACACCGCGTCCTACACGGCGCTGGCCGGCATGGCGGCCGTCGGCGCGTACGCCGCGACCAAGCACGCGATCCTCGGGCTGACCCGCGTCGCGGCGCTGGAGCTGGCCCGCCGGGGCATCCGGGTCAACGCCGTGTGCCCCGGCGCCGTCGACACGGCGATGTCCAACCCGGCCCGGCTGGACCCGGAGGCCGATCCGCGGGAGACCGCCGAGGCCCTGGACCAGCTCTACCGGGGGCTGGTGCCGCTCGGCCGCATCGGGCGGCCGGAGGAGGTGGCCCGCCTCGCCCTGTTCCTCACCTGCGACGACTCCTCGTACGTCACCGGGCAGCCGTTCGTGATCGACGGGGGCTGGCTGGCCGGGGTGAGCATCGTCTGACCGCAGTATCTGACTGACCGTCAGCTATTGACGGCGCACCCGGCCGGTGCCACAGTCGGCCCATCATCTGACGGTACGTCAGAAAAGTCTCAGGAGAACGAGGACGGTGACCCGCCTTGGAATTCGGGCTCTTTGTACAGGGATACGTGGGCAAGCGCGCCGAGACCGACCCGCTGGCCGAGCACAAGGCGCTGATGGAGGAGACCGAGTACGTCATCGAGGCGGACCGGTCGGGCTTCAAGTACGCCTGGGCGTCCGAGCACCACTTCCTGGAGGAGTACTCGCACCTCTCCGCCAATGACGTCTTCCTCGGCTACCTCGCCCACGCCACCGAGCGCATCCACCTCGGCTCGGGCATCTTCAACCCGCTCGCCCAGGTCAACCACCCCGTGAAGGTCGCCGAGAAGGTCGCCATGCTCGACCACCTCAGCGAGGGCCGCTTCGAGTTCGGCAGCGGGCGCGGCGCGGGCAGCCACGAGATCCTCGGCTTCCTCCCCGGCATCACGGACATGAACCACACCAAGGAGATCTGGGAGGAGACCATCGCCGAGTTCCCCAAGATGTGGCTCCAGGACGAGTACGCCGGCTTCCAGGGCAAGCACTGGCAGCTCCCGCCGCGCAAGATCCTGCCCAAGCCGTACGGCAGCTCCCACCCCGCGATGTGGTACGCCGCCGGGTCGCCGCCCTCGTACGCGATGGCCGCCCGCAAGGGTCTCGGGGTGCTGGGCTTCAGCATCCAGAAGGTGTCCGACATGGAGTGGGTGCTGGAGCAGTACAAGACGGCGGTCGTGAACGCCGAGCCGGTCGGCGACTTCGTCAACGACAACGTGATGGTGACGACCACCGCGATCTGCGCGCCCACCCACGCGGAGGCGATCGAGATCGCGGTCAACGGCGGCCTGCACTACCTGCCCTCGCTGGTCTTCCGCTACCACGACACCTTCCCGCGGCCCGAGGGCTTCCCGGTGTGGCCCGAGACGCTGCCGCCGTACACCCCCGAGTTCGTCGAGATCCTCATCGAGGAGGAGCTGCTGATCTGCGGCGACCCGGACGAGGTGCTCAGGCAGTGCAAGCGCTGGGAGCAGGCGGGCGCGGACCAGCTGTCCTTCGGCCTGCCGGTGGGGGTGCCGAAGGAGGAGACGCTGCAGACCATCCGGCTGATCGGGGAGCACGTCATCCCGAAGATCGACACGGATCCGGTGCACCGGACCACCCGGTTCCGCCAGGGAGCCTGAGCGCCCGGACCCGGGAGGGGAGCCCCATGCTCGATCACGTCATCACGGGCGCGACCGTCGTCGACGGCACCGGCGCGCCCGCCCGCACCGCCGACCTCGGCATCCGGGACGGCCGTATCGCCGTCGTCGGCCGGGTCACCGAGGAGTCGCGCACCCGCGAGGACGCCACCGGCCTGGTCCTCGCCCCCGGCTTCGTCGACCCCCACACCCACTACGACGCCCAGCTGTTCTGGGACCCCTACGCCACCCCGTCCCTCAACCACGGGGTGACCACCGTCGCCGCCGGCAACTGCGGTTTCACGCTGGCCCCGCTGAACCCCGCCCGCCCCGGCGACGCCGACTACACGCGCCGCATGATGTCCAAGGTCGAGGGCATGTCGCTGGTCGCCCTGGAGGAGGGGGCGCCCTGGAACTGGCACTCCTTCGGGGAGTACCTGGACGCGCTGGAGGGGCGGATCGCCGTCAACGCGGGGTTCATGGCGGGCCACTGCGCGCTGCGCCGGTACGTGATGGGCCCGGACGCGGTCGGCGGGCGACCCACCCCGGAGCAGCTCGACGCCATGGTCCGGCTGCTGCACGAGGCCATGGACGCGGGCGCCTGGGGCCTGTCCACCACCCAGTCGTCCACCCACTCCGACGGCGACGGCCGGCCGGTCGCCTCCCGGCACGCGGAGCCCGCGGAACTGCTGGCCCTGGCCGGCGCCGTCGGCGAGCACGAGGGCACCCAGATCGAGGCGATCGTGGCCGGCTGCCTGGACCAGTTCAGCGACGCGGAGATCGACCTGTTCGTCGAGCTGAGCGCCACCGCGGGACGCCCCCTGAACTGGAACGTCCTGACCGTCGACGCCGCCGTCCCGGAACGCGTGCCCCGGCAACTGCTGGCGAGCGAGCGGGCCCGCAAGGCGGGCGGCCGGGTCGTGGCTCTCACCATGCCGATCCTCACACCGATGAACATGTCGCTCGGCACGTTCTGCGCGCTCAACCTCATCCCCGGGTGGGGGCCGATCCTGGGCCTGCCCGTGCCCGAGCGGATCGAGAGGCTGCGCGATCCCGGCGTCCGCGCCGAGATGCTGCGCCGCGCCGAGTCCAAGGAGGCGGGCGTCTTCCGGCGGCTCGCGAACTTCGGCCGGTACGTCATCGGGGACACCTACAGCACGCGCAACGAGGGCCTGACCGGCCGGGTGGTGAAGGACATCGCGGCGGAACGCGGCCAGGACCCGTTCCACTGCCTGGTCGAGATCTGCGCCGCCGACGAGCTCCGCACCGTCCTGTGGCCCATGCCCACCGACAACGACCCCGCCTCCTGGGCGCTGCGCGCCGAGACCTGGCGGCACGAGGACGTCCTGCTCGGCGGGTCCGACGCGGGCGCGCACCTGGACCGCATGTGCGGGGCGCCGTACACCACCCGCTTCCTCGGGGACTGCCTGCGCGGGCGGAAGCTGGCCGGCCTGGAGCAGGCCGTGAAGATGCTGACGGACGACCCGGCACGGCTGTTCGGGCTGCGCGAGCGAGGCCGGATCCAGGAGGGCTTCCACGCGGACCTGGTGCTGTTCGACCCCGACCGGATCGACGCGGCCCCGGCCACCCTGGTGCACGACCTGCCGGGCGACAGCCCGCGGCTGGACTCCCGGGCGCTCGGCGTGCGGGCGGTGTGGGTCAACGGCGTCGAGGCGATCCGGGACGACCAGGTCAGCGGCGCGGTGCCCGGCCGGGTGCTGCGGTCCGGGCGGGACACCAGGACGGTGAGCACCAGGTGAGCGACGGTGAGCACCAGGTGAGCGACGGTGAACGCCGGCCGAGCGACGGGCAGCGGCTGTTCGTCGGCGGCGAGTGGGTGGAGCCGGACGGCGGCCACTACGCGGTCGTCGACCCGGCGACCGAGGAGACCGTCGGCTGGGCCCCCGAGGCCTCGCGGGACCAGGTGCGCGCGGCCTGCGCGGCGGCCCGCGAGGCCTTCGGGCCGTGGTCACGCACCCCGCCCGAGCAGCGGGCGGCGGTGCTGGCGCGGGCGGCGGACGCCATCCGCGCCCACCGGGAGCCGTACGCGCGGCTGGCGCAGGCGGAGACCGGGGCGACGACCGCGACGGCGCGGGCCATGCAGGTCGGCGTCGCCGCCGCCCGCTTCCGCCGGTACGCGCGCGTGGAACCCCACGAGTGGGCGATCCCGCCGCAGATCGACGAGGCCGGCCCGCTGGGCAGGGCGGGCGTCACCGGCGCGCTCGCGGCACGCCGGCCCGTCGGCGTCGTCACCTGCATCACCTCGTACAACAACCCCTGGGCCAACCCGGCCGGCAAGGTCGCCCCGGCCCTCGCCATGGGCAACACGGTGGTGGTGAAACCGGCCCCGCAGGACCCGCTGTCGGTGTACCGGATGGCGGAGGCGCTTCAGGCGGCGGGCGTGCCGCGCGGGGTGGTGAACGTGGTCTCCGGCCGGTCGGTCTCGGTCGGCGAGGCGGCGGTGGAGTCGCCCGACGTCGACATGGTGAGCTTCACCGGCTCCACCGCCGTCGGACAGCGCATCGCCGAGGTGTGCGGCCGTGACATGAAACGCCAGTTGATGGAACTGGGCGGCAAGGGCGCGGCCCTCGTCTTCGACGACGCGGACCTCCGCTCGGCGGTCGCCGGCATCGGCACCACCTTCTCCTTCTACACCGGCCAGATCTGCACGGCCCCGACGCGAGTACTGGCGCAGCGCGGCATCTACGACCGACTGGTCGAGCAACTCGCCTCCTACGCCCGCCGCTTGAAGATCGGCGACCCGAGGCAGCCGGACACGGTCGTCGGCCCGGTCATCTCGGCGGCCCACCGGGACCGAGTGGAGTCGTACATCGAACTCGGCCGCAAGGAAGGCGCGGCACTCCTCACCGGCGGCCAACGCCCCCCACTCGACCGGGGTTTCTACGTAGCCCCCACCCTCCTGGCCGACTGCACCAACGACATGCGGGTGGCCCGCGAGGAGATCTTCGGCCCGGTCGTCGTGGTCGTCCCCTTCGACGACGAGGACGAGGCCGTCGCCCTCGCCGACGACAGCGACTACGGCCTGATCGACTACGTCTGGTCCGGCGACGTCGCGAGGGCCTTCCGGGTGGCCGCACGCCTGCGCGCGGGCGGCGTCGGCGTGAACACCGTCGCCCGCAACATGGAGGCCCCCTTCGGCGGCTTCAGGAAGAGCGGCATCGGCCGCGACGTCGGCCCCTACGCCCTGCACGCCTACGGGGAGGTACAGACGATCGTCTGGCCGGGGTGAACCGGGTGCCACAGCCCGCACGCGGATCGCCGCCGGACGCTGAGCTACCCGCATGCGGGCTGGCCCAGACCGCACCCGGCGGCGAGGGGCATCGTCGACATCAACGTCGGCGAACGACAGAGGCTGTCGCCTACAGTCGCTGCTCCCATGGGTTGACCACCAGGGCCCCGGTTCTGGCCATGTGTTTGATGTTGCGGGTGGCTACCGTCCAGCCATTGGCCAAGGCTGTGGCGGCGATCAGTGCGTCCGGCGGGTCGATGCTGGTACCGGCGGCCTTGAGCGTCTTGTGGATGGCGAGGTAGGCGGCCGCTTCCCGCTCGCCGATCGGCGCGATCCGGTCGCTGTACTCGTGCCGTACGGCAGCAAGCGCACGGGCGTAGCGGGCCTGCCGTACAGGATCGGGGGTGGCGGCGACTCCGGCCTCGATCTCAGCCACGGTGATCACGCTCAGGAAGCGGTTGGGACGGGCTGTGGACCGAAACCAGGCCAGTACGCGAGGATCAGGATGCGCCCGGGTCGTGAGCTCAGCCACGACATTGGTGTCGAACAGGTATCACTCGGCATCCGCGTGCTCGTCGTAGGAACGGGCACCGAACTCCAGATCCTCGAAGGGCCGGGAGAGCAAGAATTCCTCGAACCCGTCGTTGCTCAAGGTCACCCAGCGTTGCAGCATTTCTGGCAGCGCCTCGAGCTCCGTATCAGCGAGCTCTGCGTCAAAGTGCTGACGCTGGTCCTCGGGCAAGGACTCCCGGATGTCGCGGATGGTCCGCAGTGGGTGCGACGCCGGGGGCGGCGACGAGTGCGGCACACCACTGGAGGCTGTGGTCATCGGCATCCCCTCCGCTGGGGTCAGGCTCCGTACTGCTGCTCATCCCAGGCTACGGGTTACCACCTGCCCACTCACAGCCTTCGAGCCGACACGGGGGTGTCCGCAGATGAACGACCCCCTGGTCCGGGACCAGATCCAGTCTCCGCCGAGCGCCTCCGCGTAGCGGGCGATGACGTCCATGGTGGCGACCTCGCCGTGTTCGATCTGGGAGACGCGGGCGACGCTGACCCCCATCCGGGACGCCCCATCCGGCTGGGTCAGCCCCAAGCGTTTGCGTGCCTCGGCGAGCCGGTGGCCACGTGCCTCGGCGAGAAACCGGCGAGACCCTGCTTCCACCTCGGCAGGTTCCACGCCGGCCGCGTACAGCTCCTGCTCCAGGGCCCCCAGTCCTGCGCAGCCTTCTTGGGCATGACTACTCCCTCAGTCCCAGCCTGAACCTCCCCGTACTCACTCGATGGCTCCGGATCAGGCCGAACCCGTACACCACTCCCCTGGACGCAACCGTTTCGACACCCCTTTCCAGCACCCTTCAGTCGTCGTGCGAAACTCCCTCCCTGGTCAGAGGGAGGGGCAGGGGCGTGGAGAAGTCCGAGGCGAAGCAGTTGCTGGAACGGGCTCGTGAGATGTGGGATGCGGAGGAGTGGCTGCGTTCCGCCGAGCTGTACGAGCGGATCCTTGCTCACTATCCGGACGAGGGCCCCAGCGCGGTGTGGTGGTACGACGCGGCGCTGGCGTACAAGTTTCTGCGTAACTGGGCAAAGGCTTACGAACTCGGCCGTGAGGCTGCCGCCCGCTCGCCGCGCGGCGAGCAGGACCCGGCGTTCTGGAACCTGGGGATCGCTGCCACGATCCAGCGTGATTGGGCGACCGCCCGTGACGCTTGGGAGGGCTTCGGGATCCCGATGCCGGAGGGCGAGGGAGAGATCGACGGCTCCTTCGGCCCGGCGTGCGTGCGACTGGACACGGGCGGCGAGCGCGAGGTGGTCTGGATCCAGCGACTCTGCCCGACGCGAGGACGCGTGATGAACGTGCCCGCCACGAAAGGCCGTCGCTTCGGCGAGATCGTCGTGCACGATGGTGAGCCGACCGGCGAGCGGACGTACGACGGCCAGAGCGTCGCTGTCTTCGACGAGTTGCTGCTCTTCGAGGCTTCTTCTCTGCCGACGCTGCATGCGACCGTGCACGCAGCGGATGCATCCGACGTCGACGCCCTGGTGGCCTCGTTCTTCGCACAGGACTTCGGCGCCGAGCCGGCGAGCAGCTTCCACATGCTGTGCGCATGCTGCAGCGAGGGCCGGGTCGACTGGGACGAGGCCGGCGCTCCGACACACGGCGGCTCACAGACTGTCTGGCTGGCCGCCCCCGAGACCGAGGCCCGGCGTCTACTCGATGCGTGGGCGACGGGCGGCGAACGCAGCTGGAACGGACTGGAGCTGTTCGGCTGAGCCCCCGAGGAGTGAGCGGGGAGTGGATCAAGAGAACCGTGCCGCGCGGTGGTCACGTACGCGCACCTCAACGGAGCTGACACCGCGTACCGACTTGGGCGTCCGCTGGAGCCACAGACACCCACGCCATGACGGCGCCTTGGCTCAGACCTTCTCCGAACTCACACGTGGATGCCCGGCAGTGAGCAGCCCGATGTCTTCCACATCGGAAGTCAGGATCGTCACTCGGCCGGGATGCTGCAAGGCGGTCGCGCACAGCATGGCGTCGATTGCGTATTTGTGGCCGTGCAGTCCCGCTGCACGCAGCAAAGCGGCAGCGGATTGCGCGACGGCCTGGGTCACCGGCTCGACACTCAGGCGGGACAGGGTCCACTTCAGTGCGGCTTCGTTGATCTTCGGGTGGATCACCTCGACCAGCACCGCTGCCGAGGTGATCACGGGCAGGTCCGCGTCGCGAGCCGCCGTCAGCCACTCGTGGATTTCCCGATCACGCTGTACGGCCTTCGCCAGCCCCTCGCTGTCCAGGACCAGGACACCGCTCACGCAGCCGCCCCGGCATGTGAAGCACTGCCGGTCAGCCGGGCACGCTTGGCCGCTACGGCCTCGGGGTCGGCCGGGCCATGCATCCTGTCGAAGTCCGCGATCAGCTCGTCCAGGTTGTCCCGCTCGATCTGCCGCTGGGCCGCCTTCTCCAGGTACGCCGAGACGCCCCGCTTGCCGACCCGCTCACGGATCGCCTGCAGGGTTCCCGCGGTCAGTGTGACGGAGATGCCACTGGTGGGGCCGTCGCCGGGCGGGAAGTCAACGTCGTCATCAGCCACACCCCGATTATGCCATTAAAAATGGCATAGTGGGTGGCAAGTGCGCTACGAGGCTCTGACCGGACGATGGAGGGGCCTGGCGCCGGAGGTTCGTGGGTGCTGTGCAGCCGCAACGCGCCCCGACAGCAGCCCCCGCCCGTGCGCGCCGGTGACATCCTGCCGACGCAGGCGAACCCCCGCCGAGAATCAGGAATTGTGCACCGCCACGCGCAGGGAGGTGCCCTCCCGGAACCACTCCACCCGTACGCGCCACTCCTCGTCCGCCCGACCATAGAAGGGTGTGCGTCGCGGTTGGGGCGGTCGGCTCCGCGGCGCTGTCTCGGGGTGGAGGCCGGCGGAGCAACGATTTGGATCTCAAATCTCGCTCAGAACATCGATTACCCGCTTGTCGCGTGCATGCCTAAACGTAGTGTCCAAGAACTTGATCGCCACGGGGGCGGTCCACCGGAAAGGTGTCACATGGGCATCAGCTTAAGGCGCGCTTCGACCAGCGTTGCCATCGCTGCGCTGCTTCTCTGCTTCGGAGCTGCAGGCGCTGCTGCCGCTACGGAAGTACCAGCTGACGACACAGCCGTATCTGCTGATCAGACGACGGACATCAACGACAGGCAGGGCTGGGAGGAGGACACGGAGCAGCCGGTTCACACGGTAACGCCACAGCGATGTGACGGCCCGTCGACATGGGTCAGCATCACGTCGAAAAAGAACTACCACGTGCCGTCATGGTGGAACGGGACCAAGTACAAGGACGGTCCGGGGGGAACCATGAGTGTCAGCGTGACCAAGTCGGGGACGATCACAGCCGAGGTGTCGGGCACGATCTCGGGCGAGGCCAATCTGGTCATCGCGGCGGCCAAGTCGTCCATCACCTACAAGATCGCTGGGAGTGTCTCGGTCTCGACGGGGCACACCTACACCCACGAAATTTCCCGGAACAAGTACGGTCATTTGCAGTACGGTTCGTGGGGTTACAAGGTGACGTGGAAGAAGTACCGATCCTCTGGTAATGGCTGCAACGGCGTCGAGATCGGCCACGGCACGGCAACCCTGCCCACGTCCGAGACCGGTTGGAAGTACTGGGAAACCGCGACATGACTCATTCGAGCCCACGGACGACACGGCTCGGCGGGGGCGTCGTCTTGATGGCAGCGTTCCTGCTCGCGGCGTGCACGGCGTCCGGCGGCAATGGGGACAAGGATGCGAATTCTCCACCGTCGTCTGCGCCGAGCTCGACACGAACGGCAACCGAGCCGTCTCAGAAGACACTGACCGAGCAGGCCCAGGCCGCTCTCGCCGCCGTTCATGACGGGAAGCTGGTTGAGGCTGGCGTCGAACGTGTGACCGACGGTATCCACACCGAGCCTGTCCTGACCAAGGGCAAGAGCTACAGGCTCAACTTGGTGTGCGTGGGCCACGGCAGCGCGAAGCTGAGGTTCGAGCCCCCGAGCATCGGGACTGCGGCCGACGTGCCGTGTGATGGGTCGGTGGTTCAGCAGCGGATCAGGGTGGACAAGGTGGTCCGCGTCGACGTTGACGGTGCCGAGGGAGCGACCGGCGTGGTCGCTTGGCAGATCGACGCCATATGAGGCCAGAGCAGGGGGCCTCACGGCAGTGCTGTCGGGAGGCCTCAGCCCCAGTAGCCACGAAGCACCCCGCTTGGCCGACCTTTCCAGAGCCTACGGATCAAAAGGTCGCGGCCGTGACTACGCACCACGGCCGCACCACAAGCGCACCAGCTCGAGCGGGGAACGACAGGGATCCACGGTGAGAGCAGCCGAGCCCGCAGCAGCCGGGGACCGGCGGACCGCCCGGGTCAGCGCCCTATTCGCCCTCGAGTGATCGCAGCTTCCCAAGCTGAGGTACTGAGCTCGTTCCGTTTTGACGGACACCATCGGTGTGGTGGTCAGGCCATGAGGGTGGCCTCGTCGCACCAGCGGGTGCGACCGCCATAGGGTCGGGTTGGTGCCGGTCGGCCAGACCGGCCAGGTGCATGAGCCGGGCCATCCTGCGGCGTCTGCAGCCGCCGCCCTCGCGCTGATGAACGGCGTGGACGCGGGGGGCCCGTAGGTTCCGTGGGACCGCTCGCGCACAACCCTGATCTGCTGCGTCAGCTCAACGTCCCGGGGTGCCGGCGCACCCGGAGTCTCGTCCTACTGCCGCTGTTCATCAGTCCAGGTCGACCCGCACCGTCAGCTGCCCCACCCCGACCGTGCTCACCACCGCGCTGTTGAGCCGGGGCAGGGCCCGCAGGCGGGCGGTGGTGTCGTCGTCGGGCAGGAGGTGGGCGGTCCCGGTGTGCCAGCGGCCTCGGACGCGCACCCGGACCCGCGGATCGGCCTTGATGTTGCGCACGTACTGGGACCGCTCCCCGAACTCCGACACCAGCCAGAACGCGTCACCGGCCCGGCGGCCGAAGAGCGGTGTAGGCCGCGACGTCGGCTCCTACGCCCTGCACGCCTACGGGGAGGTGCAGACCATCGTCTGGCCGCGCTGAGCGGGCGCCACAGCCGTGCGCCCGTGCCCGGGACGCCCCAAGCCTTTACACCAGTCCGGCCTCGGACAGGCGTTGCCACGCCGTCTGGACATGGGTCTCCGTGAATAGGCGCTCTTTCCGGTGATTCCACGCCCTGATGCATGCCGTTACCGATTCGGGGCTTGGCGGCGGCGTCACCAGTTCTTCCGCAGCGAAGAGAACGGTGCTCAAGAGTTCCATGCCGAATGCGTCTTCGAAGCCCGCTGTCAGAGTTGCGAACCTGGTCGCGATTGCTTCGAACTCTGGGTACTGTTTCAAGAACTGCTCAGCTTCGTTGACGGAGTCCTTGTTGAGCTCCAGAACTGCCTGGGCTCCGCTGGTGCCGTCGCCGAAACCCGTGACGAAGTGACCTTCCATCGCGGAGACTGCCCTGTCGAGAGGCTGCGAGTACGGGCCGTAGATACCCTTCTCGAACTGAAGCCCCAGTGTCAGGTGAAGCTTCTGCAGAAGGTAGGCGACTTTGTGCGCTTCCAGGAGGGAAACTCGTGGTTCAAAAGCGAGGCCGCGTGAAATCCCACTTCTGATGTACCGATCGAGCGCAGCGAGAAAAGCTGCGCGTTCACGCGTCATCGCGGGTGCCTGAGTGGCGTTCGGCATCGATGAAGCGTTAGGTGCTCCAGATGGCTCGTAAATACGGACTTCGACCCCGGGAATAGTCCCCAGGGTTTGACGGATCATTGGCTCGACGTCACGCCAGGAAAGTCCGCCATTTCCGCAACCCAGGGGTGGCACTGCGATGGATTTGATCCCACGCTCAACGATTTCGTCCCGCAGTGCTACGAGCCCCGAGGCAATGTCCTCGATCCGCGACGGTGCGCGCCAGTGGCGCTTGGTCGGGAAGTTGACGATGAACCTTGGGCCGCCCACTTGCTCGACCTCGTGTACGTGCATCCGGCCGACCATGACGTCGCCACGATCGCAGGACGCCTTGTAGTCCTTGAAGTTCTCCGGATAGGCCCGCTTGAACTGCAAGGCGATGCCCTTGCCCATGACGCCCACGGTATTGACCGTGTTAACAAGGGCATCGACATCCGCCAGAAGCAGGTTGCCGGTGCCGCGCGTGATCATCGCTGTCCTTCCTCGGGGCTCGTTCGTTACCGCTAGGTCAGTAGTACCACTCAGGTCTGACACTCACCGGAAGCTCCGCCCCTGCCTCCCGCAGCAGGTGTCGCACTTGCTGAGCGTGGTCATGATCGTAAGTCGCCACCTCATGCACAGCAGTCACGGGCAGATACTCATGCACCAGTAGCTCCGCCATGCGCCGGCGCATGCGATCTCCGTCGTCGGCCGTGTTGTTCCAGTACCGCGCGGCCATGATCTCCCAGTCGACAACGCTCGGCATCATGCTCAAGTCGGTGAAGTGCCTGGTGATCGCGTTTGCACAGTTGCCGTCGCTGAACACGTAGGGCCTGTGGGACTCCATGACACCGTCGACGGACGTGACCAGGTAGACGAGTGGAGGCTGCCCGTCCTGGTAGGTGTCCACGCCGCCCCGGCTGATCACGTAGAGCATGGGAGAGCGCGGGGCGAAGTAGAACGGGACGTAGTCAGCTGGACAGCCGTACGGCGGGACAGTGATCTGTCGCGACCGCCGTTCGGCTTTGACCGCCCTGTCTCCGCACTCCTTCAGCACGCCCCCTCGGCTCTGCATGACGGTGTCCGAGACCAACTGCTTCTCGGCGAGGATGTCAGGCAGGTTGCGCACGTGCGTGAAGTGGAACAGTCGTTGTTCCCCAACGTTCATCACAAGAGCCGAGTAGACCACATATGCGACTGCCGACGTCAGCTGTTTGCCCGTCAACCATGCTCCATGGCAGTGGACTTGCCGGGAGCGAAGGCGAAGATCCGGGCATGGGGTGACGGCGTCGCGCAGTGCTGCGCCGGTGTCGTGCTCCATGTGAGATCAGTCGTCGAAGATCCCCGGCCCGTCAGCGGGCGAACACCTGGCCGCCACATCTGCGACGTCCCGCTTCAGAAGCACACCGTGATCTTCCGGGCCGCTTCGACCGCGTGGGCGGAGGCCTGGGGATGAGTGGTGTCGACCAGCTTGCTCTGGGCATTTCTCCTCGGCGGCCTGCTGCAGGTAAGGCGTCTATTTTTTAGGGGACGAAAAGCTGCGGATCGCGGAGCACTGCTTCGTAGGTTTCACGGCCGGCGGCCACGACGGCTGCCCGTGTGTAGAGGAAGGCGTCGCTCGACAGGTCGTGCCCGTACTCCTTGCGATCCAGTCGATAGAGCGCCCACGACAGCTGTTCGGCAAATTCAATCACCGTCGCCAGTATCCCTGCGGCCAGACGGTTCGTCAGTGCTGCCGCTAGTTGCTCGGCGTCGGGGTCGGGTATGGACGGTGTGCAGTCGCCGATGAGCTGCCAGAAGGAGTTCTCGCAGGTCTTCTCCCTGGAGGACTCCAGCAAGCCCAGCCGGTGCCTGCTGAAGAACCAGGCGCACAACAAGTGCCTGAACCCCTACGGCACCGGAGCCAACGCATACGCCAGGCTCGTCGCCTGCAATGCCACCAACGGGTACTCCACCCACTCGTTCGACGTCCGCTGACCGCGCCTCGGTGAGGTGCCTGGCCGACGACGCCGACGTGCCCGGTTCGCTGGTCAGGCTCAGGCCGACAGGGCGGGAAGGCGTGCCCCGCCTCCGCCGTTCACCCGTCCAGATCGACTCGCACAGTCAGCTGCCCCACCCCGACCGTGCTCACCACCGCGCTGTTGAGCCGGGGCAGGGCGCGCAGGCGGGCGGCGGTGTCGTCGTCGGGCAGGAGGTGGGCGGTGCCGGTGTGCCAGCGGCCTCGGATACGCACCCGCACCCGCGGATCGGCCTTGATGTTGCGCACGTACTGGGACCGCTCCCCGAACTCCGACACCAGCCAGAACGCGTCACCGACCCGGCGGCCGCCGACCGGGGTGTGGCGGGGCAGGCCGGAGACGCGGCCCGTGGTCTCCAGCAGGGTCTGGCCCGGCATCCGGCGCATCACGGCGTTGAGCCTGCGCTGGAAGGCGCGGACGGTCCGGTACTTCGTCTCGGCGTCGCGGGGCATGGTTTTCGGATCTCCTCTCGTGCGGCGGCGACGGTGTTCTTCAATGTCTCTCGACGAACACTCGAACGGTTCGCGGCACCGCGAACGTTCCTGTACGAGAGACGGTGCGCCCATGCGGGTCGTGACCTGGAACCTGTGGTGGCGCTTCGGCCCCTGGGCGGAGCGGCGGAAGGCGATCCGCACGGTGCTGCGGGAACTGCGGCCGGACGTGGTGGGACTCCAGGAGGTGTGGGCCGCCGACGGCGAGAACCTCGCCGAGTGGCTGGCCGGCGAACTCGGCCTGCACTGGACCTGGGCCGCCTCGCCCGCCTCCGACCGCTGGCAGCGGCGCATCGGCCGAACCGGCGTCGAGGTCGGCAACGCGGTGCTCAGCCGCTGGCCGGTCGTGGACCGCGCGGTGCTGCGCCTGCCGGCCCCCGAGGAGGTCGACGACGGCCGACTCGCCCTGTACGCCCGGCTGGCCGCCCCCGGCCACGAGGTGCCCTTCTTCACCGTGCACCTGACGTCCGGCCGGGACGCCTCGGCCGTGCGCGGCGACCAGGTCACCGCCCTGGCCCGCTTCGTCGCCGACCACCGCGCAGGCACCGGCTTCCCGCCCGTCGTCACCGGCGACTTCAATGCCCCGTCCGACTCCGCCGAGATCCGCCGCTTCACCGGCCGCGGCGCAGCGCCCGCCGTGCCCGGCCAGGTCTTCACCGACGCCTGGGACCACGCCGACCCCGCCGCCCCGTGCGTGACCTGGGGCGCGGGCAACCCGTACGTCGAGTCCAGCCCCGGCATCCGTATCGACTACGTCCACGTCGGCGCGCCCGCCGGCCCCGACGGCATCGGCGCCGTACGGCACGCGCGGCGGGCCGGCCACGCCCCGGTCGACGGCGTCTGGCCCTCCGACCACGCGGCGGTCGTCGCCGACATCACCGCCCGGTGACGGGTATCAGGGGCGCGCGGGTCTTCACCGCCCGGAGCAGCGCGGCGAAGGCGGCGGGGCTGGTGGTGAGCACGGGGCGGGGCGGGGCGGCGCGGTCGGTGAGGTGTATGGCAGCCGGGGTGGCGGATATATGGACACAGGCATCGCCTTCCTGGCAGTAGGACGACTTCTGCCAGCGGTACGGGGACATGTCTCGGCTCCTTCACAGGTTCTGGGCGATCGAATGGATCAGATCCCGGGACTTCTCTGGAGTGAGGGCGATGGCTTCCACGATGTCGAGCAGGTTCCGGTACTTGTCCAGAAGAGCTTCGGCGTCGAGGAGGACCGGCCCGTGGAACTGGTCGAGTTGAGCGGTGTCGAGCTGCGGGACGGCACCGTACAGGTAGTTGATGGACTGGCCTGATCCCGGGAACGCCCCGACGTCGAAGGGGAGTACGCGGAGGGTGATGTGCTCCCGCTCGCTCATGTCGAGCAGATGACGCAGTTGGGCGCGAGCCACGCTCCGGCCGCCGACGCGCATGTGCAGGGCGGCCTCGTGCACGGTGGTGCGGTACGGGGTCGGGTCGGCGCCGTACAGCACACCCTGCCGTTTGATCCGGTGTGAGACGCGGTGCTCGACCTCGGGTGGGGTGGGTGCGGGGATGACGTGCCGGAAGATCTCACGCGCGTGGTCGGCGGTCTGGAGCAGCCCCGGCATGTGCGACGTGTACGCGGTGCGTACGGCGATGGCGTGGTGCTCCAGTTCGGCGAGATCCAGGAAGCCGCAGGGCAGGACCTCGCGGTACGACTCCCACCAGCCGGGTGTCCTGTCGGTCGCCAGGTCGATCAGGGCGGCGATGAACGCCTGGTCAGGGCAGGAGTAGATGTGGGCCAGGGCCCGGATGCGCTGCGGACTGACTCCGAATCTGCCCGACTCCACGTTGCTGAGCTGCCCTTGGCTCGTGCCGAGCGCGCGAGCGGCCTCCGTGGCGGTCATGCCCGCGCGCTCGCGCATCTTGCGCAGCTCCACGGCGAGCCGGAGACGGCGGGCCGTCATCGGCGGTCTTGCGGGCATGTGCGCTCCTCCTGAACGTGTGTTCCATTAGCGGGTCACTCACGCGAGGGAAGTAGTGCGGGGTATCTCCGGATCCCGCAAATGACATTTGCCGAGCCTCTATTTTGATCCTCAGGAGCCCGCCCGGAAGCGCACCGCGGGACGCCGCGGCAGAGACACCAGGCACCCGTTCAACTCCCCTCAGAGACCGGAGAATTCCGTTGGCCACCGTATCCCCGTCCTGGAACTACACCCTGCATCTTCCGCACGATCCGCGCGCACCGGGAATCGCGCGGGGCGCGCTCAGGCTGATTCTGGCCGCGCACGAGATGCCCGAACTCACCCCCACCGCCGAGCTGGTGGCGGCGGAACTGCTGGCCAACTCCCACTGCCACACCAAGGGCCCGTACGCCCTCCGGCTCCGCTGCGCCGAGCCCGGTCGCCTCCGCGTGGCCGTATGGGACACCGACCCCCGTGTCCCGCCCGGCTTCTCGAACCCGGGCGCCCCACTACCCGCACCGGACGCCGAGCACGGCCGCGGCCTGCCCCTGGTGCGGGCCTGCGCGGACGCGTGGGGCGCGACGGTGCTGCGCAGGCCGGACGCGTCGAGCGCCGGCAAGCTGCTGTGGGCCGAGTGCGGAGCCGGGACGGCGGCATGGTGACCGGTGCCGTACCGGGAGACGGAGCGATGCCGCTGCCGGAGATCCGGACCGTGGATGTTCGGCGACCTGTCTTCCTGGGCGTGCGGCACCAGGAAGCGCTCCGGCGTGCTGATTGCCACCGCCTGGCTCATCCGACCCGGCCGCCTGGCCCCTTCCCCGGGCGTTTGACCGCGTGGCCGACGATGACGGTCTCCGCGCCGTCAACTCCCAGACTGCCGAGGTCCTGGGTGATGAACCGGTAGAGGTGCTCCAGGTCGCGTACCCAGATCGCGATGTGCAGGTTGGACGGGCCCGTGGTGGCGAACGCGCCGTGCACGGCGGGGTGTTCCGCCAGGGCGCGCCCCACCGTGTCGAGGCGGGAGGGGGCGACGCGCACCATGACGTTGGCGTCGATGAGGAGTCCCAGCCGCTTCGGGTCGACCACGACCTGGGTGAGGAGTCGGCCGGTCTCGGTGAGCCGGGCGATGCGGCGCCGGACGGTGGAGTCCGGGTGGCCGGTGCGCAGGGCGACGGCCGCCGCCGGTGTCCTGGCGTCCTCCTCCAGCACGGCGAGGATGCCGCGGTCGATGTCGTCCGGCGTTCCCGCCGGGGCGGCTCCTGACGGGCGTACCGGTGTCAGCGCGGCGCGTTCGGCGTCGCTGAGGACCGCGTGCCGCCAGTCGGAGGCCTCGGCGAACACATGCAGGACGGTGTCCGCCGCCACGGACGTCACGGCCCGGGTCGCGGGCAGGTCTCGGAACACCAAATTGTCCCGGGTTCCCGGCAGCGTCCACGAGACGGCGAGGATCTCGTCGCCGGACGCCGACACATCGATGAACGGGACATCGGAACGGGCTGCCAGGGCCGCCGTGAGCGCGTCGAGCTTGCCGCCGAGCACTCGGATCCGCAGAAACAGCGCGCCGACCGAGTCGTGTCTGGCGCGCGGGGCGATCACCCGGCAGGTCCCGTCGGCGATCAGCGCCTGCCAGCGCCGGTGCACCGTGCGCGGGCTCATTCCGAGGACCTCACCGGCCCGCTCGGCGGTCAGGCGTCCGTCGCACTGCAGCGCCGCGATCAGCAGCTGATCGCGCTCGTCGAGGGCGGAATCCGCCGTTCGGAGGGCCATGATTGGCAGTATCGCTCACACAGACTCTCTGGAGGGAGGTACGGCGCCGGCGCGACGGAGGATCGACGTGTCGACCGATTCACGCACTGGAGCCGAAGATGACCTACGAGAACCTGCTCGCGCCCATGGCCGCCGCCGCGCAGGAGGTGGGTGAGCTGCTGTTGGCCACCCCACGCCCGGCGCCCGTTACCTCACTCGACGAACTGGCCTCCACCTATGGGGCGTTGGAGGCGCCGACGGCCGCCGTGATGCGGCGGCACCTGGACGCACTGCGGCCCGGAGTCGCCTGGGCGGACGAACTGGACGGCCTCGCCGTACTGCCCGACGGCGAGCTGTGGGTCGTCGACGTCGTGGACGGCGCGGTGCAGTTCCTGCAGGACCTGCCGCAGTTCTGCGTGAGCCTGGCGCTGGTCCGGGACAGCGAGCCGGTGGCGGCCGCCCTGCACGCGCCGTTGCTGGGAGAGACCTACCTCGCCGCCCTCGGAGCCGGCGCCACCCGCAACGGGCGGCCGATCACGCCGTCGGCCAAGACCGACCCGGCCGTCGCCGTCGTGGCGACCAGCCATCCGCCGTTCATCACCCGGCAGCCCAAGGCCGCCAGGGAGGCCGGACGGTCGCTCGCCGCCGTGCTGCCGTACGTGGGTGCGGTACGCAATCTGGGTCCCACCTCGTGGCAGATCGCCGATACAGCGGCCGGACGCCTCGACGCCTTCTGGCAGTTCGGCCGCGACGCCGCCAATCTCCTGCCGGGCGCGCTGGTGGCCCGCGAGGCGGGTGCCCTGGTCACGGACGCCGAGGGCCGTCCCTGGACTGCGAGTTCCGACAGCTTCCTCACGGCACCGGTGGGACTGCACGCGCGGCTGGTGGAGGCCGTGCGCGGAGACAGCCCGTCGGTCCACGGCCCTCGATGAGGCCTGGCGGACCAGCGGGCGGCATTCCCTGCGGCGCAGGCGGTGGCCGGGCCGGGCGGCGATCGGGGCTCAGCCTGCCGATCCGAGGGCGATTCCCGCGAGGAGGGCGGCCCAGCTCTTGCGGCCTGGACAGGAACGGGGAGTGGCTGCTCGCGAGCCGGTGTACCTCGCCGGAGCGGGTGGCCAGTGCCTCTTGGGCCTGTGGCGGCAGCGCCTGGTCGTGCTCGCAGACGATGTATGTCCACCGCAGGCCGCCCACCTCCGTGACCCGTGACCCGTGACCCGCGACCCGCGACTCGCGACCCGCGACTCGCGACCCGCGCCCCGCGACCCGCGCCCCGCCGAAGCCGACCGGTCGGTATCGACATCCGGGTCGTGCGCCGGTACAGATACCGCATGCGTATCGCCGTCACGATCTTCCTCACCGACGAGACCATCGCCCCCGTCCGGCTCGCCCGCGAGCTCGAGCAGCGCGGGTTCGCCGGGCTGTACCTGCCCGAGCACACCCACATCCCCGTAGAGCGGACCACCCCCTACCCGGCGGGTGGCGAGCTGCCGCCCGAGTACGGCCGCACCCTCGACCCGTTCGTCGCCCTGGGCCAGGCGGCGGCGGTGACCGAGCGCCTGGGCCTGGGCACCGGCATCACGCTGGTCGCCCAGCACGACCCCATCGACCTGGCCAAGCGGATCGCGACCCTGGACCACCTGTCCGGCGGCCGGTTCACCCTCGGTCTCGGCTTCGGCTGGAACGTCGAGGAGGCCGCCGACCACGGGGTGGAGTGGCGTACGCGGCGGGAGCTGGTGCGCGACCGGATGGCCCTGATGCGGGCCCTGTGGGCGCCCGAACCGACCGCGTACGAGGGGGAGTTCGGCAGCGTGCGGGCCTCCTTCGCGTACCCCAAGCCGGTGCGGGAGCCGCGCGGCCCGGTCACCGGCCCGCGTACGCTCGTCGGCGGGGCGGCCGGCCCGAAGCTCTTCGCGCACATCTGCGAGTACGCCGACGGGTGGCTGCCCATCGGCGGGCGCGGCCTGTCCGAGTCACTGCCCGCGCTGCGGTCCGCCTGGGCCGACGCCGGCCGCGACCCGGCCGCCCTCCAGGTCGTCCCGTACGTCGTCCACCCCACCCCGGGCAAGCTCGCGCACTACGCGGACCTCGGCATCGAGGAGGTGGTGGTGCAGCTGCCGCCGGCGGGGGAGGCGGAGGTCCTCCGGGCGCTGGACGGGTACGCGGCGCATTTGTGACCGACGGGTACTGCCCCCGCCCCCGCTGAACAGCGGAGGCCCCTCCGTATCCTCGGGGGATGACGACTTCCGCGACCGGAACCGGCGGCCCCACCGAGAACTCCATGCGGCGCGCCCTGAAACGCGCCCGGGACGGTGTCGCCCTGGACGTCTCCGAGGCGGCCGTGCTGCTCCAGGCCCGCGGCGAGGCCCTCGAGGACCTGGCCGCGTCGGCCGGCCGGGTCCGCGACGCGGGGCTCGAGGCGGCGGGCCGGCCCGGCGTCATCACGTACTCGAAGAGCGTCTTCGTGCCCCTCACCCGGCTGTGCCGGGACAAGTGCCACTACTGCACGTTCGTCACCGTGCCCGGCAAGCTGCGGCGCGCCGGGCACGGGATGTTCATGTCCCCGGACGAGGTGCTCGACGTCGCCCGCAAGGGCGCCGCCCTCGGCTGCAAGGAAGCCCTGATCACCCTCGGCGACAAGCCCGAGGACCGCTGGCCCGAGGCGCGCGAGTGGCTCGACGCGCACGGCTACGACGACACCATCGCCTACGTCCGCGCGATCTCCATCCGCATCCTGGAGGAGACGGGCCTGCTGCCCCACCTCAACCCCGGCGTCATGTCGTGGACCGACCTCCAGCGCCTGAAGCCCGTCGCGCCGAGCATGGGCATGATGCTGGAGACCACGGCGACCCGCCTGTGGTCCGAGCCCGGCGGCCCCCACCACGGCTCCCCGGACAAGGAGCCGGCCGTGCGGCTGCGCGTCCTGGAGGACGCCGGCCGCTCCTCGGTCCCCTTCACCTCCGGCGTCCTCATCGGCATCGGCGAGACGTACGAGGAGCGGGCCGAGTCGCTGTTCGCGCTGCGGAAGGTCTCCCGCGCCTACCACGGCATCCAGGAACTGATCATCCAGAACTTCCGTGCCAAGCCGGACACCGCGATGCGCGGCATGCCCGACGCCGAGCTGGACGAACTGGTCGCCACGGTCGCCGTGGCCCGGCACATCATGGGCCCGGCGGCCTGCCTGCAGGCGCCGCCCAACCTGGTCGACGGCGAGTACGAGCGCCTCATCGCCGCCGGCATCGACGACTGGGGCGGGGTCAGCCCGCTCACCATCGACCACGTCAACCCCGAACGCCCCTGGCCGCAGATCGAGGAGCTGACCCGGCGCTCCGCGGCGGCCGGTTTCGAGCTGCGGGAACGGCTCTGCGTCTACCCGGAGTTCGTGCGGCGCGGCGAGCCCTGGCTGGACCCGCGGCTGCTCCCGCACGTGCGGGCGCTGGCCGACCCGGAGACCGGTCTGGCCCGCCCGGAGGCACTCCCGGCGGGACTGCCGTGGCAGGAGCCGGAGGAGGCGTTCGTCTCCTCCGGGCGCACCGACCTGCACGCGTCCATCGACACCGAGGGCCGCAGCGCCGACCGCCGCGAGGACTTCGACGAGGTGTACGGCGACTGGGGCGCCCTGCGCGAGGCGGCCGCGCCCGGGATGGTGCCGGAGCGCATCGACACCGACGTGCGGGCGGCGCTGGCGACGGCGGCCGACGACCCGACGCGGCTGACGGACACGGAGGCCCTCGCCCTGCTGCACGCGGACGGCCCCGCGCTGGACGCGCTGTGCCGGGTCGCGGACGACGTGCGCGCCTCGGCGGTCGGCGACGAGGTGACGTACATCGTCACCCGCAACATCAACTTCACCAACGTCTGCTACACCGGCTGCCGCTTCTGCGCCTTCGCGCAGCGCCGCACGGACGCCGACGCCTACACGCTCTCCCTCCAGCAGGTCGCGGACCGGGCGCAGCAGGCGTGGGAGGTGGGCGCGGTGGAGGTCTGCATGCAGGGCGGCATCCACCCCGACCTGCCCGGCACCGCGTACTTCGACATCGCGAAGGCGGTCAAGGAACGCGTCCCGGGCATGCACGTGCACGCCTTCTCCCCGATGGAGGTCGTCAACGGAGCGACCCGGACGGGCCTGTCGATCCGCGAGTGGCTCACGGCCGCGAAGGAGGCCGGCCTCGACTCGATCCCCGGCACCGCGGCGGAGATCCTCGACGACGAGGTCCGCTGGGTGCTCACCAAGGGCAAGCTGCCGACGGCGACCTGGATCGAGGTGATCACCACCGCGCACGAGCTGGGCATCCGCTCGTCCTCGACGATGATGTACGGGCACGTGGACCAGCCGCGGCACTGGCTCGGCCACCTGCGCACCCTGGCCGGCATCCAGCAGCGCACCGGCGGCTTCACGGAGTTCGTGACGCTCCCCTTCATCCACACCAACGCGCCGGTGTACCTGGCGGGCATCGCCCGCCCCGGCCCGTCGATGCGGGACAACCGCGCGGTGAACGCCATGGCCCGCCTCCTGCTCCACCCCTGGATCCCCAACATCCAGACCAGCTGGGTGAAGCTCGGCGCCGAGGGCGCGGCGGAGATGCTCCGCTCCGGCGCGAACGACCTGGGCGGCACCCTGATGGAGGAGACCATCTCGCGCATGGCGGGCTCGTCGTACGGCTCCTACAAGTCGGTGCGGGACCTGATCGCGGTGGCGGAGGCGGCGGGCCGCCCGGCCCGTCCCCGCACCACGCTGTACGGGGAGGTCCCGGAGGAGCGGCAGCGGGCGGCCGCCGCCTCGGACGGCCACCTGCCCGAACTGCTGCCGGTGCTGGACTGAACAGCGGGCACCGAAGGGGCCGGTACGATGATCCGACCCTCGTGCGAGGGGGGATCCGTAGCTGAGGAGATGCGTGCCCGTGCCAGCCCCGAAGGTCTGGGTGACCGGTCTGACGGTGGGAGCGATAGCCGTGGTCGCCGCCCTGACCGTACAGGCGGACCGCGGCGCGCATCCGTCGGCCGCGGCGGACGCACGGCCGACCGCCTCGGCGTCGGCCAAGGCGCACCCCACCGCCACCCCGACCGCCTCCGCGGCGCCGACCGCGGTGCCGGACGGCTCCGGCACCGGCCGCCGGATCGTCTACTCCCTCGGCGACAAGCGGGTCTGGCTGGTCGACGCGAGCGACGCGCCGCGCCGCACGTTCGCGGTGTGGCCCGGCACGGTGAGCCCCGAACCCGGCAGCTACACGGTCGGTCTGCGCACCCGGGGCGTCATCACCGGCTCGGACGGCGTGAAGATCGAGCACATCATGTACTTCGCCGTCGAGTCCGGCGTCGACATCGCCTTCTCCAACGCGGTGGACGGTTCCTCGCCGCCGCCCGCGTCGGGCGCGCAGACCGGCGGCATCCGGATGCGCACGGCGGACGGCGCGGCCCTCTGGACGTTCGGCTCGGCGGGCACCAGGGTCACGGTCGTCGAGTAGCCTCCCGGCCGCCGGACGGCAGGTGGATCACCAGCAGCACGACCCCGCTGATCAGGAACACCCGGGTCGCGGCCGTCAGCCCGTTCCAGTCCTCCGACTGCCACATCGCGAACCACTCCCCGCCGACCGCGACGAACCCGGCGCCGAACAGCAGCATCAGCATCAGCAGACCGTAGGTGGAGATCCGCCGCGCACGGTCGTGGTCCCGCCGCGCCCAGAACCACGTGCCGACGATCAGGACCAGCGCGGCGGCGGTCTCCCACACGATGATCGCGACGTACACGGCGTCCTGGACCCCGTGGCCGGTGATCGCCCGCCACATCAGGTCGTCGTCCTTGAACGTGGTGTCCATGGCCAGCACGTGCCGCACGAACTGCCGGTTGGTGCCGAAGTCCGTGATGTTGCCGAACGCGACGAGCGCCGTGCAGAGCGCCACCGTCCCGGTGAGGAGAGCGGCGGTGAGGGTGAGCGCCCGTGCGGCGGGGGTTGCGCTTGCGGTTGCGGACATGCGGGTCTCCTTCCCACCCGCGCCCGCCGTCTCCCGTACACATCGAGCCAGAACGGCGGCGGGCGGCCGTCCCGGCCCGGCTCGGCGTGCACGCGGACGCCGCGCGCCGCGGAAGCACTCCACCAGGGACCGCCCCGGCCGCCCCGGCCGCTCCCGGTACGGCGGTGCGCGGACCGCCGCGCGACCTCAACCGACCGTTCCCGTTCGATTACAGTGACGAGCCGTACGGGCGGGTAACGGGCGGGGAGGTCTTGGTGGGTGCTACAGCCGGCGCCGTCTGGGGCCGTACCGAGCAGCAGGACTTCCGCAGCCGGGTGCGCGGGGCGCTGCTCGGGGTGGCGGTCGGCGACGCGCTGGGCTCGCCCGTCGACCGGCTCGGCATCGAGGAGATCCGTGCGGCGTTCGGGCCGGACGGCCTCTTCGACCTCGCCCCCGGCCACGGGCGGCGCGGCACCGTCACCCACCTCACGCAGCTGACCCTGTTCTCCGTCGACGGGCTGATCCGCGCCCAGGTGCGCCGCGACACCGGCGCCTGGCACCCGCCGACCGACCTGCACCGGGCGTACCTGCGCTGGGCGGCCACCCAGCGCGACTGGGGGCCCGACCTGCGCCGCGCGGAGGACGGCTGGCTGGCGCGGGAGGAGTGGCTGTACGCGCGCCGGGCGCCGACCCGGACGCTGCTGATGGGGCTCGGCGACGACCGGATGGGCACGCTGGAGGCGCCGAAGAACCCGGACTCGCCGGGACCCGAGGCGGCCGCGCGTTCCGCGCCGTTCGGGCTGCTCGTGGGCTGGGAGCCGCAACTGGTCGTGCAGCTCGCCGTGGAGTGCGCCGCGCACACCCACGGCCATCCGACGGCCGTCCTGGCGGCCGGCGCCTACGCCGTGATCGTGCACGGGCTGGCCCGCGGCGACAGCCTCGACGGGGCGGTGCAGCGGGCGCTCGCGCTGCTGTCCGTGCGGCCCGGGCACCAGCCGGTGTCCGACGCGCTGCAGCACGCGCTCGGCGCGGTCCGCCAGGGCATGCCCGCCCCGGCGCGGGTGGCCGAACTGGCCGCGGACGGTACGGCGGAGGGGGTGCTGTCCGCCTCCGTGTACTGCGCGCTGGTCGGGGAGGACGTCCGGCACGGCCTGTGCCTGGCGGTCAACCACGACGGCCCCTCCGGGGCGACCGGCGCCATGACCGGCGGACTGCTGGGCGCCCTGCACGGCGAGACGGCCCTCCCGCCGGCCTGGCTGGCCGAGCTGGAGGGCCGTCCCACGATCCTGGAGCTGGCGGACGACTTCGCCATGGAGATGACCCAGGGCCCCGCCCTGCACGGCCCGGCCGGCTCGTCCCCCGGCTGGCTGGCCCGGTACCCGCGGGCGTAGGCCCGTCAGCCGGGTCCGGCCCCGCTCAGTCCTTCACCGCCGTCCTGCTCACCGCGTCCTCGCCCTCGCCCGCGCCCACCGGCGCCGGTACGGCCGCGGCGGCCGCGTCCCCGTCCGAGTTGACCCGGTCGATGATCGCGAGCCGGGCCGGGGTGTCCTCCGGTTTCAGGTAGCCGATGAGGATGTACAGGACCAGGGAGACCGCGAGCGGGATCGAGACCTGGTACTGGAGCGGCACGCCGCCGTCGACGTTCCAGTTGATCGGGTAGTTGACCAGCCAGAACGCCAGCAGGCCCATCGCCCAGCTGGTGAGCGCGGCGGTCGGCCCGGAGCGCCGGAAGGGCCGCAGCAGGCCGAGCATCATCGGGATGGCCATCGGGCCCATCAGGCCCGCGACCCACTTGATGACGACCGTGATGATGTCCTTGAACGTCGGCGAGTTGACCTGTGTGGCGGCCGCCATCGACAGTCCGAGGAAGACGACCGTGGCCACGCGGGCCGCGATCAGGCCCGACCGCTCGCTCCACTGCCGGGCCCTGGCCGACAGCACGGGCGCGCAGTCCCGGGTGAACACGGCCGCGATCGCGTTGGCGTCGGAGGAGCACATGGCCATGGTGTGCGAGAAGAAGCCGACGATGACCAGGCCCAACAGGCCGTGCGGCAGGAGCTGTTCGGTCATCAGGCCGTAGGAGTCGGAGCCGTCCGGCTTCTGCGCGTGCACCAGCAGCGGCGACATCCACATCGGGAAGAACAGCACGACCGGCCAGACCAGCCACAGCACCGCCGACAGCCGCGCCGACCGCTCGGCCTCGCGTGCGCTGCCCGTCGCCATGTAGCGCTGGGCCTGGTTGAGCATGCCGCCGTTGTACTCGAAGAGCTTGATGAACAGGAAGGCCAGCAGGAACACCGTGCCGTACGGGCCGACCAGCGGCTTCCCGTGCCCGTGCAGGGCGGGTTCGTCCCAGGCGCCGAGGAAGCCGATGCCCTTGTCGTTCAGCTTCAGCACGACCGCGACGAACATCGAGATGCCGGCCAGCAACTGGATGATGAACTGGCCCAGTTCGGTCAGCGCGTCCGCCCACAGGCCGCCGATCGTGCAGTACACGGCGGTGATCGCGCCCGTGATCAGGATGCCCTGGTTCAGGCTGATGCCCGTGAAGACCGACAGCAGCGTAGCGATGGCCGCCCACTTCGCGCCGACGTCCACGATCTTCAGCAGCATCCCGGACCAGGCCAGCGCCTGCTGCGTCTTGAGGTCGTAGCGGTTCTTCAGGTACTCCAGCGGCGAGGCGACGTGCAGCCTTGAGCGCAGCCGGTTGATCCGTGGCGCGAACAGTTTCGAGCCGATGGCGATGCCCAGCGCGATCGGGAAGGACCACGTCACGAAGGACGTCACGCCGTAGGTGTAGGCGATGCCCGCGTAGCCGGTGAACATCACCGCGCTGTAGCCCGACATGTGGTGCGAGATGCCGGACAGCCACCACGGCATCTTCCCGCCCGCGGTGAAGAAGTCGCCGACGCTGTCCACGCGTTTGTGCGACCAGACGCCGATGGCCACCATCACGCCGAAGTAGCCGATGAGCACGGCCCAGTCGAGACTGTTCATGTGCCCCCTTCCAGGGTCCGCCTTGTGAACTCCGCTCAGCTGGTTGGCACTTCGCCTGAGCGGGGTAGGGGCGTGGCAGGCCGCGAGAGGCCGCGAAGTGCCCGCTCATCGTGGGTTCGGTCACGCGGACACGACAAGCGAGCAGCAGGTCAAGAGCAGGCAAAAATGTTCTGCGAGTTGACCTGAGTTCATCTATATGAACGTTGATCTTGGCTGGATCCCGACGGGGGGAGGGTGCTCGGCGCATCGGCTCCCCGGCGTCAGCGCATCAGCTCCCCGGCGTTGACGAGCAGCGACTGCCCGGTGATCGCCCGCGCCCGGTCCGAGGCCAGGAACACCGCCGCGTCCGCCACGTCCCCGTCCGTCGCGAGGTCGGGCAGCGCCGTCCGCTCCGTCAGCCGGGCCAGCACCTCGTCGTCCGGCACCCCTTCGGCCCGCGCCGTCGACCGCACGAACGCCCGCACCGGCGGCCCCCACATCCAGCCCGGCAGCACGGTGTTGACCCGGATCCGGTGCGGGCCGAGCTCGCGGGCCAGCGAGTACATCGCACTCGTCAGCGCCCCCTTCGAGGCCGCGTACGCCGCCTGCCGCACCTGCGTCGGCGCGGCCACCGACGACTGGGTCCCGATGAACACCACCGCGCCGCCGCGCTCCTTCAGGGCCGGCAGACACGCCCGCGTCATCCGCAGCGTCCCCAGCAGGTTCACGTCCAGGACGGCCTGCCAGGCCGCGAAGTCCGCGTCCTCCAGCCCGCCGAAGTGGCGGTCGAGGGCGGCCACATGGATCACCGCGTCGATCCGGCCGAACCGCTCCCGCGCGAGCGCCGCCAGCGCCGCGCACTGCGCCTCGTCGGTGATGTCGGCCGCCCGGTACGCCGTGTGCGTCCCGCCCGGGTCCACGTCCGCGGCGCTCTCGGCGAGGTTCGCCTCGGTGCGCGCGCCGAGCACGGCGTTCCCGCCGTCGCGCACGACCGCCGCCGCGACCTGACGGCCGAGCCCGGCGCCGACTCCCGACACGACGACGGTCTTGCCCGCGAGCAGTGACATCCGGTGCCTCCCGGGTCTGGCGCCTTATCTGACGGAGCGTCAGAGTAGGGGCGTCGGCAGAAGGACGGAAGGGGAGCGCCCATGGCCGAGGACACCCGCAGCGACGTGTACGCGCCTCTCCCCGTCGGCGGGTGTGCGGCGAGTGGCTGACCGGCCACCGCGAACGGCTTCCGGGAGCCCGCCCTCCCTTGACGTGTCAGTGTCGAAGCCCTGCGGCTGCGACTACGCCGGCCGATACACGGCCTGATCCGGGTCCGGCCTCACGATCACACCGTCCTGGGCGAGCTCGCGCAGGTTGCGGCGGGCCTCCTTGGCCGCGGCTTCATGGTCCGTCGGCCGGTACCCGGCGACTCGTAGGGCCAGTACGGCACGTTCGGTGTCCCAGGTGCCGCCCAGCGCCTGGATCACCGCGGCGAGCGCCTGGCCGCGCAGCAGCGGCGGCAGCCTGACGCTGGCCCGGCGGCTGCTGGCGTTCCGGGACCTGGAGGCGGGGGACCGGATCGTGGCCAACCGCGGTATGGACGAGGTCCTCGCCACCGGGACCGTCAGCGGGAGTTACCGCTTCGACGCCGACCGCCCCGAATACCGGCATGTCGTCCCGGTCTCCTGGGACGTCTCCCACACACGGAAGCTGCCGGAGCCCCAGCCCGGCTGGCGGTCCACGTTCGCCAAGGTGCAGCCGACGTTCTTCGCCCGGCTCGCCACCGGCCCAGCCGAGCCCGGCACGGACTCCGAGGAGTCGTACACCGATGGCCCCGGCCCCTTGCCGGAGGATGTCACGGGCGTACTGGATGCGCTGCAGCGCAAGGGCCAGGTGATCCTGCACGGCCCTCCCGGCACCGGCAAGACCCGGCTCGCACTCGGTGCCGCCCTCGCCCTCGCCGGTCGTGCGGACGCGCTCAACTCGACGCCGGACCAGCGAGCCGAGGCTCAGACCGAGATGCTGCGGGACGACGACCGCATCCAGCTGGTGACCTTCCATCCGTCCTACGGTTACGAGGACTTCGTAGAGGGCTTCAAGCCGGACCTGAGTGCCACCGGCCCCGGGCTGACCCTTGCCCTCGCCGACGGCGTGTTCCACACCCTGTGCGCCCAGGCCACCGAACGCCCGGACGAGAAGTTCCTGCTGATCATCGACGAGATCAATCGGGGTGATCTGCCCCGCATCTTCGGTGAGTTGGTCACGCTGCTCGAACTCGACAAGCGCGGACTGCCCCTCGCGCTGTCCGTCAGCAGGCGCACCTTCTCCGTGCCGCCGAACGTGCGGGTCATCGGGACCATGAACACGGCGGACCGCAGTATCAGCCACCTGGACGCCGCCGTACGCCGCCGCTTCGCCTTCCTCCCGGTCGGCCCCGACCCGGACGCCGTCTCCGGCACTGTCGGCCCCCTGGACCTGGCGGAGTTCTTCGAGTCCCTCAACACCCGTATCGCCCGTCACCTCGACGCCGACCACCAGATAGGGCACGCCTACCTGCTGCGGGGCGGTGAACCGATCGCCACCGAGGACGACCTGGCCGCCGCCTTCCACCATGAGGTGATCCCGCTCCTGGAGGACTACTGCCTCGGCCGTGCCGACCTGCTGCACCGCATCCTCGGCAGCCTCGTCGACGCCGACACCGGACGCCCCGCGCTGATGTCGCCCCAGGACCTCGCCGCTGCGCTCGCGACCGAGTTCACCAGCGGCGCACCGGGCCCCGATGCCTGACCGCACCGAAGTCCGGCTCGCGGAGTACGGAGCCGAACTGCTGGGCGCCGACCAGCTCACCCCCCGGGACGTCGAGCGGCTGCGCGCCCTCCAGGCGCGCGGTTGCCTCAGCCTGGACCAGACCCCGGCCGGGTGGCGGCTCAAGGCCGACGCGACCGTCGGGATCGTGAACGCCCGCTACCGCGCAGCACACACCTGGGCCCGCCTGCTGCTACGAGGAGGAGGCGTGACCGATCTCCTCACCGACGACGGCATGACGGCGGACGGCCTGCTGCTGGCCATGCCCGCTCTCTGGGAGGCCGTCGTCCGGCGTCTGGCCATCGAGGCCGCCGCCCCGCACGGCGGACGGGCCGTCCCCAGTAGCGGCGCCACGGGCATCACCGTGCGGGGTGACCACGGCAGTACCTCGGCCTTCCGGCCGGATGTCCTGCTCAGCCTCCCCGGGCCTGACCCGGCCGCGCGCACCCTGCTTCCGGTGGACGCCAAGTACAAGCGCTACGACCGCTACGGCGTCGGTGCCGGAGACATCCACCAACTCCTCACCTACGGCGCCGGCTACACCCCGGGCACCGACCCACGTGCAGTGATCGTCCATCCGTCTCCCGGCGGGCACTCCCGCCGAGTCCTCCAGGTCAGTGGAGTGCGGGGCCTGCTCGGGAGCATCCACGTCCTCGGTGTCGACACGCACGCGTCGCCGCAGCAGGCGGCCGCGTGGGTCAGGTCGGTACTGCCCTGGGCGGACCGCTGATCGCCACCCGCCCACCACACCGGGCGTCGAACCCACGCGCCGGTGTCCGACCCCGATGGCTCGATACATTGATGACCATGTCACGCAGGGTTCGGCGCATCTCCGTCAGCGGCTACAAGTCGATCCAACAGGTCGAGCTGGCCCTGGGGCCGGTCACTGTGCTCGTCGGCCCCAACGGCGCGGGCAAGACCAACTTCATCGAAGCCGTCGAGTTGCTCGGGCGCATCGCCGAGGGCGAGCTGGGCATGGAGGTCGGGCTGCGTGGCGGAGCCGTGGCCATGCTTCACGACGTGGCAAAGGGATCCGCGGGGATCGGGCTGCGGGTGGAGGCCGACGACAGTGATCTCGTGAACGCCTACGAGGCGACCCTGGTCCCCTCGCATCGGGGGGAACTGGTCTTCGGCCGTGAGCTGGTGGAGTTCGACGACACGGCGCGTCATGAGCAGCCACTGAAGCAGGAGATCGGGCGGGGCCACAGCGAGTCGAAACTCGCCCAGGTCGCGGAAGAAGGACCGTCCGGTCCCGCCGACGTGGCCCGTCACACGCTGGAGATACTGCGGGGCTGCCGCGTCTACCACTTCCATGACACGACTCCCGGCGCTCCGGTGAAGCAGCCGGGTTACTCCTCCGACACGGAGGTCCTGCACCCGGACGCACGCAACCTCGCCGCGTTCCTGCTGCGCCTGCGTGAGGAGCACCCGGCGGAGTACAAGCAGATCGTGCGTACGGTCCGTTCTGTCGCGCCCTTCTTCCGCGAATTCGTCCTCACCGAGGACGCGGCGGCACGCGTGTTGCTGCGCTGGAAGCAGTTCGGGTCCGACACGGTGTTCCCGGCCGACGCGTTGTCCGACGGCACGCTGCGTTTCATCTGCCTTGTCGTCCTCCTGCTCCAGCCGAGACCGCCCGCGTTGCTCGTGCTCGACGAACCCGAGCTGGGCCTGCACCCCTTCGCGATCACCGTTCTGGCGGAACTGTTCCGGTCGGCCTCCACCCACAGCCAGATCCTCGCCGCCACCCAGTCCGTCACCCTGGTCGACCAGTTCGGGCTGGACGAACTCGTCGTAGCGGAACGCGTGGACGGCTCGACGAGGCTGCACCGGCCCGATCCTGAGGCACTGGCAGCCTGGCTCGACAGCTACTCGCTCGGTGACCTGTGGCTGAAGAACCTGCTGGGCGGTCGTCCCCGGCCCGAGCGGGAGCGGTGAGGTCGAGGCGATGCGTCAGGTTCACGTACTGGTGGAGGGTGCGACGGAGGAGCGCCTGGTGCAGCAGGTCCTCCAACCGGAACTGATCGTGCGTGACGTCTGGGTCACCCCGGTCGCGCTCAAGACCCGGCGAGCCGCCGGCCGGCCGCACGACAAGGGAGGGGTGAGCAGATGGCCCAAGATCGAGCACGATATCCGGGCGCTGCTGCGGAACTCGGCCGTCGACACTGTGACCACGATGCTCGACCTGTACGGGCTGCCCTCCGACACCCCCGGACTTTCCGACGCCCCGGCCGGTGACGCGTACGCCCGGGTCGGTCATGTCGAGGAGGCGATGGCGCGGGTCATCGGTGACCAGCGGTTCCTGCCCTTCCTCGTCCTGCACGAGACGGAAGCGTGGGTGCTCGCCGCCGCGAACGAGCTCGCCGAGCTGGTCACGTCGCCCAGGCTGGCGGACGTTCTGCGCTCCCATGTCGATGCGGCGGGCGGCCCGGAACTCGTCAACGACGGTCCCGACACAGCGCCGTCCAAGCGGATCCTGAGAGCCCATCCCGCCTACCGCAAGGTCGTGGACGGCCCCGATGCCATCGGGCTTCTCGGCCTGGACGCCTTGCGCGTCACCTGTCCCCACCTCGACGCCTGGTTGAAGCGTCTGGAATCCGGACCCGGCACCGGAGACGGCTCCGCCTGACAGCCGACACAGGCCGCTGCGCATCCGGGCCGGGCAGGTGGGGCACGACGCCAAGGGTGCGGCGGCGGCCCGCCCTGGACCTCGCCGGCGCGGTGCGGGCCGTCCACGATCTCGTCCGGTTCCGTTCCCGCCCTCCTGCGGAGGGAGGCGTCGCCGCTCGCGGGCCGCCGGCATGATGGGGTGCTGTGCCGTGGCGTCATGGACGCCCCACCAGGTCCGCGAGGAGGCCGCCGGGCGACTCGCCGAGCACGACGGTCGCCCCTGCCTGGCCCGCCGACGGGCGCGGGGGCGCCTGGCTACGGATGGCTCACCGCAGCTCGTCCACGTACCGGTCCGTTCCGGGCACCGTGGGGATGAACGGTGCGACGAGTTGCACAGCGCCCAGCCCCGAAGCGGCCACTGCCGTATCCAGGTCCGCGAAGTGCTCGCGCCAGGTGTCGCGGGGGTCGTGCTGGAGGAACCACAGCAGGGTCAGCCGGGTTCCGATGCCCTCGACCTGTCTGACGTAGGTCATGCGGTCCAGGGGGAGGGGCGTCGGCGTGAAGAGAGTCACCATGGCCGCGGGTGAGCCCGCCAGCCGTTTCGGAAGGTGGTCGTCACGAAGCCACGCGAGCAGGTCCTCGCGCCCGGCGGGGGAGCCGGCGTCGATGACCTGGAGGACCAGCCCGGCGTAGGGGTGGTCGAGGGCGTGGATGTCACGCGGGCCCTCATCACCGTCGCGGTAGACCGTCGTCGCGTGGTCCTGGAAGGCCGTGAAGACATGCGTGCGGTCCTGGAAGACGCGGTGGTCGCGGTTGAGGCGCTTGTTGATGCCGACGGTCCACCGCATGTGGTCGGCGTACCGGCCGGCGGTCATCCAGTAGACGGATATGTAGCACCCGGCTGTCACCGGCTGGGCGACGGCGGAGGTCTGGGGATAGCGCAGTAGCTGCAGGTCCCGCGTGGCGACCCAGCGGCGCCCGGCGTACATCCACGGCATGGCCATCGCGCCGGAGATGAAGTGGTCGTCTTCGTACCAGCGATTGTATTCGCGCTCCCGGCCGGGGTGCGGCTCGACCATGGTGATGAGCGCATGCCCGAGGTCGGCTCCGTAGGGGCCGACGGCTGCCAGTTCGGCGTACCGGCGGCTGTGGCTCTCGTCTGCGTGCGTCGTGTCGTCTGCCATGGGGCCGGTGTAGCTGACGTACCGTCAGATCGGAAGAGGGGTGCGGGCTGGTGGCGCCGTTCGTCCCGACGGTGCCGGGGACGGACACGTACGTCGACCGGCTGCGCTGAGGGCGTCGGAGGGGCCCGGAGGCTCTCCGGTCACCAGCCGAGCCCCCTCGGCAAGGACGGCGAACTGGTCGAGAGGGCTCTTTCAGGTGCTGCTCGTACTGCTTTTGGTGCCTGTGGTGCTGAGTGTGGTGCTTGTGAAGTTGTGTTCGGTGAGTCGGCGGAGGATCAGAAAGATCCTCCCCCTACGCCTTGATCGACGTGACGAAGGCGTTCCACACGTCGGCCGGGAAGCCCAGGACGGGGCCGTCGGGAATCTTGGAGTCCCGCACGGCCATCGCCGCGAGAACCGGTGACTTGATCTCGACGCATGCGCCGTTTCCCGTGGAGTACGAGGACTTGGTCCACGTGTCCGTGGCGCCCTGTCGAATTGCCATTTCTGCTCCGCAATGCCAGTTGTTGAGTTGCTGTCACCGCACGACGTGTCCATCGGTGAACCGCAGCGCGGCTTGCGCCAGCCTCATTGCTCGGTTGGCGTGATCGACGCTACTCGCCCATTCCGGCATCCGAGGAGACTATTCACTCGACTGGATGGCATATTCCACGCGGTCTTCCGATATGCCCCAGGACCGGTGTACTGTGCGGCGGCTTTCGTCCAGAACCGGTGTCAGCGGGCGTACTCCTTCGCGATGTCCGCGATCAACTGGCGTGACTGGTCCGGGTTCAGGGCCTGCGCCCTGAGGTGCTCGTACATCACGCTGTACTTCTGGACGTCGTTCGCCTTCTCCAGGTACAGGTCGCTGGTGACGCCCTCGATGTAGACGACGCTGGAGTCGGCCGCGTCCGGGAACTCCAGGATCGCGTACTGGCCGTTCAGACCCGGGTGGGCGCCCATTTCGAAGGGGATGACCTGCACGGTGACGTGCGGCAGCCGGGACTGCTCGACGAGGTGCTCCAACTGGTCCCGCATCACCGAGCGGTTGCCGACCACCCGGCGCAGCGCGCCCTCGTCCATCACCGTCCACAGCCGCAACGGGTTCTCCGGGGCGGTGATGCGATCCTGCCGGCGCAGCCGCACCTGCACGCGCTTCTCGACGTCGGCGGCCGCGGTCTCCGGCAGCGCGCCCGCGATCAGCGACTCGGCGTACTGCCGGGTCTGCAGCAGGCCGGGGACGACCTGGGGGTCGTACACCCGCAGGCTGGCCGCGTCGGTCTCCAGCCCGATGTAGACGCTGTAGGGGATGTCGCCGAAGGAGTGCCACCAGCCCTGCTGGCGGGAGTCCTTGGCCATCTGCATCAGCGAGTCGACGATCCGGTGGTCCTCGACCTCGTAGACCCCGCACAGGTCGCGGACGTCGCGCTGGCTGATGCTGCGCCGCCCGTTCTCCAGCCGGCTGATCTTCGACTGCGACACCAGCAGCCGCTCCGCCACTTCCTCGGCCGTCATGCCCTTGAGCTCGCGGAGCCGGCGCAGTTCCTGGCCCAGCCGGCGTCGCCGGACGGTGGGATTGACATTGGACGCCACGGACGTGCACCTCCGGCTGCGTGCTTCGACTAGCCACTTTGCGTATCTGCTGTTGAGCAGACTGCCACCAAGGTGCTTTCTACCGCTGGCGAACCGCGGATATGCGCAGGACGCACGCCAGTTCGCGGCGCGGCGCCCGCGGGTTCGCGCGGCCGGGCCGCCAGGGCGGCCGGGAAGACGGCCGCGCGGGGCCGCGGAACCGTGGCGCCGGCGTCCGGGCGGACGGACGGCGCACGGTCCCGCGGCCCCGCGCGAACCAGCGGCTCCCGGACCGGGTCTGGGGACTCAGGTGCGGCTGTGGGGCCTGCGAGTGCTGCGGCGGTGCGGTGGGTGCTGCGGTGTCGAGCGGTCGGTCGTGCGGTCGGTCGTGCGTCGGTGCGGCGCGTGTGCCCGGTGAGGGGCGGAGCTCAGTGCGCCACGACGCGCGCCATGGAACCGTGGCGCGGCTGCATCGGCACACCGCGGGCGGGTTCCGGCGCGGCCCTGACGGGACCGGCCGGCTGACGGCCGGCCGGCGCCGGCGCCGGGGCCGGACTGCGGCGCGGCTGGGCGCCCACGCCGTTCTGGACGTCCATCACGGCGTGCGCCACGAGTCCGCCCATGGGGTCGTGCCGGATCAGGTCCCTGAGCCGGGAGCGAGAGGAGCGTCCCTCGTTGCCCGGGTACAGGTGCTTGCCGAGGCCCACCGCGTGCGCCAGTGCGGCGAGCGCCGCGGTCCGCGGGTCCGGCGGCACACCGGTGCGGATCGCGGAATCCAGCCGGGCTCTGATCTCCCGGCTGATCTCGTTGTCCGTCGCCTGGTAGCGAGTTGTCGGCAGCACCCCGCACATCTGACCCGGCACGGCGGCGACCATGCCGCACCGCTCCAGATGCGAGAGGTAGACCTGGCGGAGCCCGAGACGCGGCCCGCCGATCCAGTGGACGGCACGCACCGGAGCGCCGCGCCTTCGCAGCAACTCCAACGCGCAGTCCAGTGTTGGATCTCCTGTCGGCCGTGGGACCACCACGGCGATACGATCCCCGTCTGGGGCTATCCGTCCGGCCAGCGCCAGCTCCACTAGCTGTGCTCCGGCCAGACCGAGGTCGAGCGACTGCGGCTGTGCAGTGGTACCCGTGGCCGGGTCCAATGCCAGCAGCAGAAGCTCCTCCGGAAGTGTTCTGCGGCTCCTGCCCATCCATGCCTCCCCGCGTGGATGAATGACAGGGTGACCCCTCTCACATTGGTCTGTCGAGGGTGCGTGACCTCTTTGTAAGGGAACCGGCAGGTATGTCGTTCTCGTCTACCACGGGGGCCAAGCCCGCACACAGGACACTGGTACATGGTTCGGACAGCGCGCAGGAGCGGTGTTCGGGGCGGCGGTTCACGGTTCGGCAGCAGCACGCGGGGCGTGCGGCAGATGGAGGAGGCATCGGTGGCGGGCGAGTCCCCCGACAGGTCGAAGCAGCGCGAGTCGTCGGCAGAACCGACGTCGGGGAGCGCGGGTCCGGTTCCCGAAGCCAGGTCGGGGGAGCGCGCCGAGCGTGACCCGCGGCTGGCGGTGTCCCGCGACAGGGAGACGCCGTCCGAGCCCCGCGGCGGCGTGGACACGGCCACTCGGGTGTTCTCGGTACGGGACGTGGCGACGGACGCCGGGGAGGCCGGGGCGGCCGAGGAGACCGACGAGGGGCCGGCTCAGGACGGGGCGGCCTCCCGTGCCGACGCGGACACGGCGACCCGGACGTTCTCGGTACCGGCCCGGGACCGGGGCGCGGGCGCCGCGGAGACCGGGAAGAGCGGGGAGCGTGAGGAGACCGGGGCGGACGAGGGCGGCGACAGCCGCGCCGACACCGACACCGAGGGCGTAGCCGACGCCGACGCGGGCGACGGCCGGACGGGAGGCGACGCGGGGGTGCGAGCGGCCGTGGCTGCCTGGGTCCGGCCGGCGGGCTCCGGAAGCGCCCAGGGCGCCCAGGAAGCCTCGGACGCCCCGGACCGCGCGGAGGACGCCTCCACGGCCCCGGAAGACGCCCCCGAGGCCGCTGAGGACCGCGCCGAGGCCGCGGAGCCGGAATCCGACGCGAACGCGGACGAGGTGACCGACGCGGACGGGGCGACCGACGCGGCCGACGCCGGCGCCGAGGACGACGAGCCCGCGGCGACCGACGCGTCCGAGGCCGCCGCCGACGAGGAGCCGGACGGTCCGGCGGCCGACGGCGAAGCGCCGGCACGCGCCGAGTCCCCCGCCCCCGCCGACGCGTCCGAGCCCGCCGGTGACGACGCCGAGAGCGACGGCGAGGACGAGAGCGACGGCGACGGTCAGGGCGAGGCCCAGGCCGAGCCCGTGGACCAGCCGACCGCCATCTTCAAGCGCCCCAAGTTCCAGGTCGACCAGCCCACCACCATGCTGAAGCTGGGCGGCGCCGCCAAGGCCGCCCCGACCGGAACCCCGGAGCCCCCCAAGGCCCCCGAGACCCCCCGGCCCGAGGCCCCTGCGGGCGACCCCGAGCGCACCAGCAGGTTCGTCGCGCTCAAGCCCCTCGACGACCCCGCGACGAGGAAGCCGACGTCCCCGGCGGACGCCACCGCGTTCGTCCCCCAGGTCGGCCCCGAGCGCACCACCCAGCAGCCGCTGCCGCCGAAGCCCCCGCTCGACCTGCTCGCGGAACTGACGAACACCCCGCCGCCGCCGCAGACCCCGGTCCGGACGGTCGTGCGCCGGGTCAAGATCTGGACTCCGCTGGTCCTGCTCCTGGTGATCGTCTTTGCGATCGTGCAGGCTGTACGCCCGCTGCCGACGCCCGCCCTCACCCTGACCGCCGACGAGTCGTACACCTTCGACGGGGCCAAGACCGACATCCCCTGGCCTGCCGACGGCCAGGGCGCGCTCGACGTGCAGGGGATCGGGTCGTTCGGCTCGTCGGGGCAGCAGAAGCCGGTGCCCATCGCGAGCGTCGCCAAGGTCATGACGGCCTACCTGATCCTCCGGGACCATCCGCTCAAGAGCGGTGACGGCGAGAAGATCAAGGTGGACCAGACGGCCCAGGACCAGGCCACCGCCGACGGCGAGTCGACGGTCGAGGTCAAGGCGAACGACACCATCACCGAGAAGGAGGCCCTGGAAGGCGTACTCCTCGCGTCCGCCAACAACGTCGCCCGCCTCCTGGCCCGCTGGGACGCAGGCTCGGAGAAGGCGTTCGTGAGCAAGATGAACGCCACCGCCAAGGACCTCGGCATGACCAACACGACGTACACCGACCCGTCCGGCCTGCAGAAGACGACGGTGTCCACCGCCGTGGACCAGGTGAAACTGGCGAAGGCCGCGATGAAGGACGCGTCCTTCCGGGAGATCGCCAGGATGATGGAGTACACCGACTACAAGGGCACCAAGCACAGCAACTGGAACCGTCTGGTCGGCTACAACAACGTCATCGGCATCAAGACCGGCACCACCACGGCGGCCGGCGGCAACCTCGTCTTCGCCGCGGTCAAGCAGGTCGGCGGCGAGACCCGGACCATCGTCGGTGCCGTCCTCAGCCAGGGGCCCGGCGGTTCGGACAACACCATCATCAGCGGCGCTCTCGACGCGGGCGACAAACTGATCAGGGCCGCCCAGGGCGCGCTGAAGTCGGCCACGATCCTGAAGAAGGGCGACGTCGTCGGGTACGTGGACGACGGTCTCGGCGGCCACACGCCGGTCGTCATCACCAAGGACGTCACCGCGGTCGGCTGGTCCGGCCTGGAGGTGAAGCTGTCCTTCGCCGCCGACGACCTGCCGCGCACCGCGAAGGCCGGCACCAAGGTGGGCACGCTCACCGTGGGCGACGGCGGAACGGCCGGCGCGGTCAAGGTGCCCGTCGCCCTGCAGAAGGACCTCACCGAACCCGGCTTCACGGACAAGCTGACCCGCATCGCCTGAACCACGCCGGAGACGCACGTCCGCGCCCCGTCGGCGCCGCCCGCCCGGGCGCCTGCCGACGGGGTGCGTGCTAGCGTCACGAGACGGGGCAGGCCGCCGCCGGCGGGGCGCGGCCGGGAAACCCCCGGGAACGCGGCCGGGAACGGGCGGGCGACGGCACGTGCCCCGGAACACAGGACGGGACACCACGGGGAGTGCCTTCAGGTGGCCACTGCGGAGCCGACACGCGCCGACGACGCCGATCAGGGACCGGGGACCGGCCCGCGAATACGCGTACCCGCGCCGCGCGCCGACGCGCCCGGTGACGGTCGTCGCCGGGAGGAGACGGGCCGCCTGATGCGCGCCGTCCTCGTCCTGCGCGAGCGTGTCCTGCGCCACCCGGCGCTGTCGTTCACCGCCCTGTCGGGCATCCTGCACGTCGTCTGGTTCTTCACGTTCGCGAACAGCGGCGGTGATCTCGCGGCGCAGGACGCCTGGGCGGAGTTCGTCGGCCGGCACCCCGACTCGGCGTACAACCTGGCCTGGTACGGCGGCATGCACCCGGTGTCCTACAGCGTGGTCTCGCCGTACCTGATGTCGGTCCTCGGCGTCCGGACGACCATGATGATCGCGGGAACCGTGTCCGCCGGGCTGCTCACGATGATCCTCATCCGCAGCAGGTCCGTCCGCAACCCGCTGTGGGCGTCGCTGGCGGGCGTCTTCGCGTTCCTGTGCAACGCCGCCTCCGGACGCGTGACCTTCGGACTGGGCACGGTGTTCGCGCTGGGCGCGGTCGCCGTCGTGCACTGCTGGCCCCACCGCTGGCGCTACGCGCGTTGGGCGAAGGCCCTGTGCGCGGCGCCGCTGGCCGCCCTGGCCACCATGTCGTCGCCGGTGGCCGGCCTGTTCGTGGGGCTGGTGGCGGTCGCGCTGTTCCTGCAGAAGCGCCGCCCCGGCGCGTGGGCGCTCGGCCTGGCCCCGGCCGCGGTGGTGGCCGTGTCGGCGTGGCTGTTCCCGTTCTCCGGGACCCAGCCGATGACCTTCGGCTCGGTCGTCCTGCCCCTGCTGTACGCCGTCCTGGTCTTCGCCCTCGTCCCCAGGGAGTGGATGACGGTCCGCCTGACGTCCGCGGTGTACGGCCTCGCCGTCGTCGGGGTGTGGCTGGTCAGCTCGCAGATCGGCTCCAACATCACCCGGCTGGCGATGCTGTTCGCGGGCGTGGTGCTGGTGGCGGCCCTGCCCTTCCACACCCCCCGCACGCGCACCTGGTACCTGACCGTGCTGGCCGCCTGCGGCTTCGTCCTCTGGATCGGCTTCAAGTCGGTCGACGACGTCGTCCACACCACCCCCACCGCGTCCTGGGCCCGCGAGCTGGCCCCGCTGGTGAACGAGCTGCAGAAGGTCGGCGCCGAGAAGGGCCGGGTCGAGGTGGTCCCCGCCCGCTCCCACCGCGAGGCCTCCGCGCTCGCCCCGTACGTCAACCTGGCCCGCGGCTGGAACCGCCAGGCCGACATGGAACGCAACCCGCTCTTCTACGACGACACCCTCAACTCGGCCAACTACCACGAGTGGCTGCAGCGCTGGGCGGTCCACTTCGTCGTGCTGCCCAAGGACGAGCCCGACGGCGACGGCGGCGAACGCGAGCGCGAACTCGTCCAGCGGGGCATGCCGTACCTGAAGCAGATCTGGGGCGACGCCAACTGGCAGCTGTTCCGCGTCACCGACCCCACCCCGCTCGCCGACCCGCCCGCCACCGTCGACCGCGCCGACCAGGGCGAGCTGACCATCGAGGTGAAACAGCCCGGCCGCGTCCTGATCCGCGTCCCCTACTCGCCGTGGCTCGGCCTGGTCGACGCCGAGGGCAAGGGCGTCAAGCCCCCGCAGGAGACGGACGCCTCCAAGCACCGCGCCGACGGCACGCCGAAGACGTTCGACAACGTCAACGGCTGCCTGATGCAGACCGAGGAGGACGACAAGGGCGACAAGTGGACGATCCTGGTCGCCCCGAAGGCGGGCACCTACCGGCTGGGCGCCCCCTACCAGCTGCCGCGGGGGACGCCCTGCCCGGACGAACTCAAGTGAGCCCCGCGGCCCCCGGTGAGGCCCGCGGCCCCCGGTGAGGCCCGCGGCCCCCGGTGAGGGCCGCGGGCCGAGGCCGGGCCTGGCCCACGGGCAAGGTCAACCGGCCAGCTGGGCCTCGATCGCCGTCACGACCTCCGCCGCGTCCGGCTCGGTGCGCGGGGAGAAGCGGGCGACGACCTCGCCGTCCCGGCCGACCAGGAACTTCTCGAAGTTCCAGCGGATGTCGCCGCTGTGCCCCTCGGCGTCGGCGAAGCCGACCAGGCGGTCGTACAGCGTGTGCCGGCCCTCGCCGTTCACCTCGACCTTCTCCGTCATCGGGAAGGTCACGCCGTAGGTGGCGGAGCAGAACTCGGCGATCTCGTCGGCGCTGCCGGGCTCCTGGCCCAGGAACTGGTTGCACGGCACGCCGAGAACGGTGAAGCCCTGCCCGGCGTAGCGCTCGTGGAGGCGCTCAAGACCGCCGTACTGCGGGGTCAGCCCGCACTTGGAGGCCACGTTCACGATCAGCACCACCTGGCCCTTGTACCGGGCCAGGTCTGCGCTGCCGCCCTGGAGGGCGCCGATCTCCACGTCGAGGGGAGCGGCGCCGTTGCTGTCTGCAGTCGTCATGACCGGAGCCTAACTCCCGTCCGCGGACGCCGTGTTTCCCGCCCGCACGAGGACGTCCCCCGCCGCGGTGCGCGAGTACAGCACCGACCGCCCGGCCCGCCGCCGCTCCACCAGGCCCGCCTGGAGCAGCACCTTCAGGTGCCGTCCGACCGAGCCGAGCCCCTGCCCGGTGACGGCGGTCAGCTGGGTCGTGCTCAGGGGGCTGCCGAGCAGGACGAGGACCGCGGCGCGCGCGGTGCCGAGCAGCGCGCCGAGCGGCTCCGGCACGACCCCGCGCGGACCGCCGGCCAGGGCGCCCCGGCACGCGTAGACGACGGCGTACCGCTCGTGCTCCTGCCAGGACACCCAGCCCACGCGCTGCGGGGTGACCGGCACGAAGACCAGCTCGGCGCCGGACAGGTCGCGCGGCGGGAACTCCAGCGGATTGACCTGCAGCCGGTTCTCGCCGAGCCACCGGGTCCGCCCCGGCCGCAGCTCGTCCAGCACCGCCGCCCAGCCGCCCCGGCTGACCTGCGCGGTGCGCGCGACGACATCGGCCTCCAGGACGCGCCGGCGCCGGTCCCAGTACGGCCGTACGGTCTCGGACCACACGTACTCCAGCACCCGCGCCGCACGTTCGGGCAGGTCGTCGCGGTGCAGCTCGGCCGGGAGCGGTTCGCCGGTCAGGGAGACGGCGAGGTCGGCGCGGGCCCGGTCGGCGCCGGTCGCGCGCACCCGTGCGACGGCCTGCTCGAAGCTCTCCCCGTCCAGCGGGGTGGGGGTGAGGAAGTCGGCGTTCCAGATGGTGCCCACCCCGGTGCGCACCAGCCGCGCGGTGACCGGGTCGGCGGCCAGCAGCCCGCGGTAGCCGGGCAGGTGGGCCCGCAGCCAGGCCAGCTCGCCGGGGTGGGCCGGCGTCGCTGCGTGCAGCAGCTTCAGGGCGGCGAGGGTCTCGGCGAAGGGGGAGAGGACGAAGCGGCTGCGGGCGAGCGTGTCGGCGTTGATCTGCCACCAGCCCATGCGCCCCCGCGAACCTTCCCGCCGTGCCCTTCCGCCCCCGCGGCCTCTCGCCACGGCGGTCGTCCGCCCCCGCGACGTTTCGTCGTCCTGCGGTCTTCCGCTCCTGCGGCCTTTCGCTCTCGCGGCCTTCCGCCCCCGCGACCTTTCGCTCTCGCGCGAAACAATAACCGGGGCTCCCGCGGCCTTCCCAGACTCCGTGCATGCGCAGCTACCAGGACCTTTTCCGCACCCCGGAGTTCACGCCCCTCTTCCTGACCGCCGCCGCCCACACCGCGGCCCAGACGGTGGGCGGACTCGCGCTCGGCACGCTCGTGTACCGGGCGAGCGGCTCCCCGTTGCTGTCGGCGCTGAGCATGTTCGGCCCGTCGCTGGCCCAGGTGCTGGGCGCGACCGTCCTGCTGTCCGGCGCCGACCGGCTGCCGCCGCGGCGGACGCTGACCGGCGTCGCCCTGGTCTTCGCGGCCGGCACGGCCGTACTGGCGCTGCCCGGACTGCCGATGTGGGGCGTCTTCGCCGTCGTCCTGGTGCAGGGCCTGGCCGCCTCGCTGGGCGGCGGAACGCGCTGGGGACTGCTGAACGAGATCCTCCCCGAGGACGGCTACCTGCCGGGGCGTTCGGTCTTCAACATGAGCAACGGGCTGACGCAGATCGGCGGTTACGCGACCGGCGGCGTCCTCACCGCGGCGCTGTCCCCGCGCGCCTGCCTGCTCCTGGCGACGGCGCTGTACCTGTCGGCGGCCGCCGGCACGCGGCTGGGCCTGACCCGCCGCCCGCCCCGGTCCGCCGGGCGCCCGTCCGTCTCCGCCACCTGGCGCGCCAACCGGCTGCTGCTCGCCGACCGCCCGCGCCGCCTCACCTACCTCGGCCTGTGGATTCCCAACGGCCTGGTCGTCGGCTGCGAATCGCTCTACGTGTCCTACGCCCCCGACGCGGCCGGCACCCTGTTCGCCTGCGCGGCGCTGGGCATGCTGGCCGGCGACGTGACGATCGGCCGGCTGGTGCCGGCCCCGGTCCGGCAACGACTGGCCACCCCGCTGCTCCTGCTGCTGGCCGCGCCGTACCTGCTGTTCGCCCTCCGCCCGGCCGTCCCGGTCGGCGCCGTCGCGGTCGCCGTGGCCTCGGTCGGCTTCGGCGCGAGCCTGGTCCAGCAGGAACGCCTGCTGGCGCTGACCCCGGACGGACTCTCCGGCCACGCGCTCGGCCTGCACTCGTCGGGCATGCTCACCCTCCAGGGCGTGGGCGCGGCCCTGGCAGGCACCCTGGCCCAGCTCACCTCCCCCGCCACGGCGATGACCCTCACGGCGACGGCGTCGGCCGCGACGACCCTGGCGCTGGCGTCGTCCGCCCGTCGGCGCGTCCCGCGGCCGCAGCCGGCGTAGCGCCCGCGGCGCCGGGGTGGTCCGAACGGCAGGGCCCGGCTCCCGCCGACCGCGGACTCACTCCGCGTCGGCGACCACGGAGCCGACCCGCTCGGCGAGGCCCGGGTCGCGGCGGACCAGGAGGGTGGCGTAGGCGACGGCGGCGAGCAGGGCGGCCAGCGCCGCGTACGGGAACCAGCTGTAGGGCGCCGGCTGTCCGGGCTTGGCCAGGTAGTAGAGCGGCACCAGGATGGCCAGGACGCCGATGCCGGGCAGCACCAGGTGCCGGACGGTGCGGAACTCCTGCGGACGGTACCGGCGGTAGTACAGCGGCAGGGCGATGTTGGACGCCAGGTAGACCAGCAGGATCAGGATGGAGCCCAGGCTGGAGGACTCGGTGAAGAAGACCACGGGGTCCATCGAGCCGCCGGAGCCGAGCAGATGCCCCAGCCCCCAGCCGCCGATGATCACCAGCGCGGTGGCGGTGAAGGTGACGATCGCGTTGTTGGGCGTACGGCGGATCGGGTGCACGTACCCGAAGAACGCCGGCAGCAGCCCCTCGCGCCCGGCGTTGAAGATCAGGCGGGCCTGGGAGTTGATGCCGGCGATCAGCACGCCGAGGGTCGAGGTGAGGCCCCCGATGTAGGCCACGAACGCGAGCGCCCCGAGCGTCTGCTGGGCGATGTCGATGAAGGGGATGCCGGCCTCGCCGAGCTTGGCCATGTCGTAGTCGAAGCCGGTCACGGTGGCGTAGGAGAAGAGGATGTAGCTCACCGTCATGACCGCGATGGAGAAGAACACGGCGCGGCCGACGTTGCGCCGCGGATTCTCCGTCTCCTCCGCGAGCGCCGCCGAGTTCTCCCAGCCGATGAACAGGTACACCGCCAGCGGGAAACCGGCCGCCAGACCGCTCAGGCCGTGACTGATACGGCCCGGCAGGAACGGGGCGGCGGACAGGCTGCCGTGGTGCTCGACGATCGCCGCGACCGAGACGACGACCAGCACCAGCATCTCCACGCCGAAGAAGTAGCCCGCCCACTTCGTGGAGACCACCACCCCGCGCAGCATCAGCCCCACCGATACGCCGGTCAGCACCAGTGTCCAGATGATCCACGGCAGCTCGACACCCGTGTAGTGCTCCAGGGTGATCTGCACGAACCCGCCCGAGATGGCGATCACGGCGGCCATCCCGATGATGTAGCCCAGCCCGGCCAGCAGCGCCGTGGTCACCGCGCTGACCGGCCCGAAGGACTTGCCGACGAAGGTGATGAAGCTGCCCGCCGACGGGTGCGCGCGGGAGAACTCGGCGAGCGTGTTGCCCAGCAGCGCGACCGCGACGCCCGCCGCCACGATCGTGAGCGGGGAGGCGATGCCCGCGGTGGTGCCCAGGAAGGCGAAGCCGAAGAAGAAGCTCATGGCCGGGCCGACGTTGGCCATCGTGGCGGCGGCGATGTCCGCCATGCCGAGCACCCCGCCGCGCAGCCGCTGGGGGGCGCCGCGGACGGGACCCGACGTCGGCTGGGGACCGGCCGCTCCGTGATCGGGCATGACGGCGACTCCTTCTGCGGTGCGATGACGCGGGACGAGCGGGGTGCTGGCAGTCGGTGACGGGGGACGGGGGGAACGGCGGATTGCAGGACGGAGAAGGGGAGTCAGAGGGCGCGGTCGGTGTGGGTTTCGTGGTGGGCGCGGCCGGTGTGGTCTTCGTGGTGCATGCGGCCGGTGTGGGCCAGGCGGTGCGCCTTCACCGCCCGTACCGCCGGGTCCATCGCGCCGCGTTCCAGCTCGGCGAGCAGGTCGGCGTGGCAGCGGTTCCGCGCCCGTACCGCGTCGGCCGTCGGGGCGGGCATCAGCAGGCACAGGCGGCCGAGCAGGTCTGCGGCGAACTCGCGGATCCCGGCGCCGCCGAGCACCTCCGCGAGACCGAGGTGGAAACGGGCCTCAAGCTCCAGCAGCCGTTCCGGATCGCCGGCCAGGTCCATCTCGTCGACCAGCGCCCGCAGCCCGTCGAGGCCGTCGGCCGGGACCTCGCCGACGCCGCGCGCCACGAGCCCGCACTCGAGCAGTTGGTGGAACGCCTCGAGCGAGTCCGCCTCCTCGGGGTCGTGCAGCACGGCGACGACCGTGTGCCACTCCGGCGCGACGAAGGTGCCGCCCGCCCGGCCGCGCCGGCGGTCGAGCAGGCCGTCCTGGCACATCGCCTCCAGCGCGCGGCGCACGGTGATCTCACTGATCCCCAGCTCCTCGGCCAGCACGCCGGCGTCCGGCAGTCGGTCCCCCGGCGAGACGGACGTCAGGCGCACCCGCAGCGCGATCCGCGAGCGGACGAGTTCCGCCCCCGTCTGACCGCTGCCGGGCAGGACACGCACGTCCCGCACCGCGGCGACCTGGCCGGGACGCGTCGGCCCCGGCTGGCTGTAGGGCCCGAACTTGCCCCCTGGATTCACCACGACGCCACCCTAACGGCCTGCTGAACGGCGTCACGGTCCGCGGCGACGCCGCCCGCACCGGTGGCTGCCGCGACCATGCGGCGCGGTGGTTCATGGGGGGCTCCCACGGGGGCGGAAGACAGAAGACGGAGGAGGAGGCCGTGGTGACGGCGCGGTGACCGTCATCACGGAAGGGGGGTCTCCGCGTGGCACGTAAAATAGAGCATGGTGAACACTTAAACAAGTCTTGTTCTTTTAGATCGTACTGAACTAATTTCCGGGACGCGAGGCTCGTCCCCCTTCGGTGACCACCGGGCGGCCCGTGCACCCGTGCTCGCCGATGCATGTCCTCTTCCGCACTCCCCTCCTGGATGTCGAATGACCACACGTCCTCCGGTCTCCGCCGCACCCCCCGAGACCACCGCCACCGCCACCGCGACCACCAGCGCGACCACCGCCGAGGGGGCCCCGGCCGGCGGCTCGGGCCTGCAGGCGGGCCTGAAGAACCGCCACCTGTCGATGATCGCCATCGGCGGTGTCATCGGCGCCGGCCTGTTCGTCGGCTCCGGCTCCGGCATCGCCGCCGCGGGCCCCGGCATCCTGATCTCCTACGCGCTCGTCGGCGTCCTCGTCGTCCTGGTCATGCGGATGCTGGGCGAGATGGCCGCCGCCAACCCGACCTCCGGTTCGTTCTCCGCCTACGCGGACCGCGCGCTGGGCCGCTGGGCCGGGTTCAGCATCGGCTGGCTGTACTGGTTCTTCTGGGTCGTGGTGCTCGCCGTCGAGGCCACCGCCGGCGCCAAGATCCTCACCGGCTGGGTGCCCGCGGTCCCGCAGTGGGGCTGGGCCCTGATCGTCATGCTGGTCCTGACCGCCAGCAACCTGGCCTCGGTCAGCTCCTACGGCGAGTTCGAGTTCTGGTTCGCCGGCATCAAGGTCGTCGCCATCGCCGCGTTCATCGTGCTGGGCGGCCTCGCGATCTTCGGCCTGCTGCCCGGCTCCGACCACCCGGCGTCCGGCTTCTCGTACCTCACCGCACACGGCGGTTTCCTGCCGCACGGGCCGGGAGCGATCCTCACCGGCGTGCTGATGGTGGTCTTCTCCTTCATGGGCAGCGAGATCGTCACCCTGGCGGCCGGCGAGTCCGCCGATCCGCGGGGCGCGGTGACCAAGGCCACCAACAGCGTGATCTGGCGGATCGCGGTGTTCTACCTGGGCTCGATCCTGATCGTGGTGTCCCTGCTGCGCTGGGACGACCCGGCGATCCTCAAGGACGGCTCCTACGTCGCGGCCCTGAGCTCCATCGGCATCCCGCACGCCGCGCAGATCATGAACGCCATCGTGCTGACCTCGGTGCTGTCCTGTCTCAACTCCGGCCTCTACACGGCCTCGCGCATGGCCTTCTCGCTCGGCGCCCGCAACGACGCCCCGGCCTCCTTCGGGCGGACCACGGGCCGCGGCGTGCCGCGCACGGCCATCCTGGCCTCGGTGGTCTTCGGCTTCGTCGCGGTCGCCTTCAACTACCTGTGGCCGGACACCGTCTTCCAGTTCCTGCTCAACTCCTCCGGTGCGATCGCCCTGTTCGTGTGGCTGGTGATCTGCTTCTCGCAGCTGCGGATGCGGAAGATCATCCAGCGTGAGTCGCCGGAGAAGCTGGTCGTCAGGATGTGGCTGTACCCCTACCTGACCTGGGCCACCATCGCCCTGATCACCTTCGTCCTGGTCTACATGCTGACCGACACCGCGGAGGGCGGCGGCCGCGACCAGGTGGTGCTGTCCACGGCGGTGGCGGCGGGCGTCGTGGCGGTGGCCCTGGTCCGCCAGCGGCTGAGCAGCAAGCGCGAGGCGCTCGCCACGTCGTCGTAGCCCCGCTCACGACCCCACCGAACCGCCCGCCGGACCGGGAGACGCGCGAAGTCTCCCGGTCCGGCGTCCCCATCTCCGCATCGAGCGTCCTCGTCTCCCGGCCCGCCGTCATGAGCCGGCCCAGACGACGCGTCACCGCCGGGAACGAAATTGCGCAGCTTCAGACCGGAGGCCTCCGGCCTGAAGCTGCGGGGGTACCGATCCGGCTCCCGATCCTTCGCGGGGCGTCGGCAGCCGCACACCGAACCGCCGTGCCGTACGGCGTCCCAGACGGGGCAGGCGGGTGTAGAAGCGGTCGGGCAGGAACACGGCGTCCGCAATGATCATCGCGCCCGAGAACACCGGCAGCCCCAGAAGCACCGCGATGCCTGCGTGCATGCTCAGCAGCATGACGAGGACTGGGTACTTGAGCCTGCCGAACAGCACGAACGGGAAAGCGACCTGTGTGAGGACGGTCAGGTAGCTGATGACCGCGATCCCGATCGGGAACCGGTCCAAGAAGTGGGAGAGCGCGGGCCAGGGCTGGAAGAGTTCGAGGTTCAGGACGTAGTGCAGTGCAGTGCCGTCGGCCCACAACGAGCCCTGGACCTTGTACAGGCCGGCCGATCCGTACAGGAAGCAGACCTGGGCCGCGATGACGAACACCCCGCAGTTGTGCACCACCGTCGTCAGGGTGTCGCGGGCGGCGCGGATCTCCATCAGAGAAGAGCTCTGCAACCGCTCCGGCGCGTCAGCCGCGTGAGCCGTCCTGCGCCGCGTCCTGCGTGCGTCCAGGGACCAGCGGCGACCGCACGCGGTGAGTACGAGATAGAGGGACATCAGCAGGACCAGGTTGTCGCCCCCGTCCGTCATGAAGATCGATCGCGCATGGAACGAGGTCACCACGACCGCGAACAGCACGGATGTGGCCCGCGTCCGCCAGCCCAGCATGAACAGGGCAGACGTTACGAGAGCACCCGCATAGCACAGTTCGAAGTAGGCGCGGCTGTCCGACAGGATCAGGAAGCTGTACCAGCCCGTCTGATCGAAGAGCCGCGCCGCCAAGGCGGGGGTCCACGCGGCGTCCGGACCCCAGATCTCGCCGCGGTGCGGGAACTCGCGCAGAAGGAAGACCAGATAGAGCAGCCCGTAGCCGATGCGCAGCACCGATGTGGCGTACAGGGCAACCGGCCGGTCGGTGACGAGCGACCAGAAGGACCCGGGTGACCAGGGGGACCACGGAGAATCGCCGCGCACGCGGAGTCGGCGTCGTTCCGTGCGTGTCCGCTCATGCGCCATGACGACTCACCTTCCACCAGGGCAGGAGCCGGTTCTCGACCGGTGTGGGCGGGCGGTCTCCGGCGTCGGCGCCGGGCGCGGTGACAGGCAGCGTGACGACCCGAAGCTGAATGAAGTCGATCTTGCGGCCGTTGCGATGTCCGACGACACGGTCCGCGGCGATATTGCTCAGATACTCCTGCATCATCACGGCCCGTTCCGAGCGCGCCGTGTCGTTCTCCCCGTGCGTTTCGACGTAAGAGGTCCAGGCCCGGCGTAGGAGGTTCTGGGCCGTGTGGCTCGGAAACACCTGGTGTTCGACCGCGGCATCGTCCACGGCGGTCAGGTCGAACCACGGGCTGACCTGCATCGAGTCATGAGGGCCGGTGTGCGCGGTTCTCGCCAGGATCTGCCGGTTGACGGAATCGGGGTTGGGGGCGAAGAGCCGCCAATTCTGCTCGAAAAACGGATAAACCCATGCGTCGACTTGCGGCTTGTACCTCCTCGAGACGGGGTTGGAGGGCGCCACGTGGAGAAACACGAGAACGATGTGGGTCAAAGTCGCTGCCAGACAAAGGATCACGGTCGTGTGCAGCGCGGATTTCAGCACGCGGACACGCATGAGCCCTTTCCCGGGCGGACCGGATTCACCATGGCGTTCCCGCGGCGGACCGGAATCGGACTCCTCGCGTTCCTTCACGGCCGTCGGTTCGATCGGGCTCGACACCGCCCACCTTGCCTTCCTGTCTGCTACCCGCGATCGTCGATTCCTGCTGAGACGCACCGCGGGGGGGGGGGGGGGGGGGGGGGGGGGGGGGGGGGGGGGGGGGGGGGGGGGGGGGGGGGGGGGGGGGGGGGGGGGGGGGGGGGGGGGGGGG
>NZ_JBVIIE010000019.1:0-143414 GCF_055569945.1 Streptomyces sp. NPDC031340 | reverse complement strand
GGGGGGGGGGGGGGGGAGAGGGGGAGGTGCGGGGGCCCCTCGTTGGGGCACCCCCCTGCCCGGGACGCAGGGGGGTTCCGGGGCGGGCGGCGACGGCGTACGCGCCCCCCGCCCCGGGTCAGTCGCTCACGCGCCGCCCGGCACGTCGGCGACGTCCTCCGGCCGGACCTTGGGCAGCGCGAGCACCAGCAGGCAGGACAGGCCGAAGCAGCCGATCTGCCAGTACACGACCTGCTCGAAGCTGTCGCTGAAGTTGGCCTTGCGGGCCTCGGGCACGGCCGTGCCGAGCACCGCGTCCTTCACCTTCTGCTTGACGTCCTGCGGCAGCGGGCTGTTCGCCATCTCCTTCTCGATCCGCGCGCAGCTCGCCGGCGTCTCGGTGAGGTCCTTCTGGTTCATCTTGTCGTGGAAGCAGGTCTGGAAGGACGTGGTGATCTGCGTCTGCTGCGCCTCGGCCACCCCGGCGGCCGCCAGGTCGCTGCGCAGCCGGGGCACCGCCGACGCGCTGGAGTCGTCGGCGTTGGACCCGAGCAGCCCGTAGAACAGGATGCCGGCGACGGCGATGCCGATGGCGATGCCGACCTGCTGGACGGTGGCGAGCATGCCGGACGCGGAGCCCGCGTTGCTGGAACGGATGCCGGCCAGGATGATGCCGGTGCACGGTGCCAGGAAGAAACCGCCGCCCATACCGGCCACCATCAGGGAGGGGATCAGCTGGTAGCCGTGCAGGTCGGAGCCCGCCCAGTGCAGGGTGCCGATGACCCCGGCCATGCCGACCAGGAGCAGGCCGGTGCCGAGGGCCAGCGTCTTCGTGCCGAGCTTCCTGACCACGGCCGCCGAGCGCGCGGAACCGACCGCGATGAGGGCGGCGAAGCCGAGGCTGACCAGACCGGCGGAGATGGGCGTGTAGCCGAAGCCGATCTGCAGGCTCATGAAGAACGTCATGAAGAACGACGGGATGCCGGCGAAGAACACGACGCTGATGATGAGCCCGACGGTGAACGACCGCTCCTTGAACAGCCCGGTGGGCACCAGTGGGGAGCGGTCGGCCGCCTTCGAGAGCTTGTTCTCGTAAAGGAAGAACTCGGCGAGCAGCACCGGGCTCAGCACCAGCAGCGCCAGGCTCCAGCCCGGCCAGTCGTGCTCACGGCCGATGACCAGCGGCAGGATCAGGCTGAACAGGCCGGCCGTCAGGATGCCGGCGCCGGTCACGTCGAGCCGCTGCGCGCCCGGCGCGGAGGACTCGGGGATCTTCGCCAGACCCAGGCACAGGGCGATCGCGCCGATGGGCAGGTTGACGTAGAAGATCGCACGCCAGTCGGTGCCCATGATGTTCAGGTCGATCAGCCAGCCGCCGAGGACCGGGCCGAGCACGGTGCCCAGGCCGACCGAGGCGCCGTACATGGCCAGGGCCTTGGGGCGCTCCTGCTTGGAGAAGGTGACCTGGATGATCGACAGGACCTGCGGGAACATCAGGCCCGAGCACATGCCCTGCAGCACCCGGGAGGCGATGAGGAACGTGGAGCTGGGGGCCGCGCCGCACAGGGCCGAGGCGATGGTGAAGCCCAGCATGCCGATGAGGAACACCTTGCGGCGGCCGTGGATGTCACCGAGCCGGCCGCCGGTCACCAGGGTGCAGGCGAAGGCGAGCGAGTAGACGGCGACGACGAGCTGGATCTCGGCGAACGTGGCGCCGAGATCGCTCTGCAGCGACGGCAGCGCGACCATCGTGATGGTCGTGTCCAGCATCTGCATGAAGATCGCGGACAGGGTGACCGCGAGGATCAACCAGCGCGCGGGGTTCGTGGTGGCGGACGGAGCGGGTGCGGTGCCGGGCGGAGCCGTCACGCCGGTGTCGATGGATTCCATGATTCCTCCCTGGGTCGACTGCCTTGCCCGACAGCGCCCTCAACATTTCACTCTCCAATGAAGTCTACGAGTACTGAATTCTTTTCGGCAACCGTCGCGACCGCGATCCGGACACTCGTCGTCCGCTCGACCGCCCACCGATTCCTCGGAGTTGACCTGCGGCAACCCTGCGGCCGGCGCACCGACGACCACGACCCGGCCGCGACGGGAGCACCGGGCGCACGGACGTCCGACACCGGGAAGAGCGGATCCGGCGGCCGTACGACGGCCGCACGACGGCAGGCACCGGCCGTACGACGGCAGCCGCCGCCCCGGTGACGACGACGCGGAGGCGCCGGCACGACCCTGAGACCACGGCACGACATGGCCCTGACCACGGCACGGCATGGCACGGAGACCGCGGCACGATGCCGGGCGGGATCGGACTCCGATCCCGCCCGGCACCGCCGCCGAACGTGCGCGCGCCCCTCAGGAGGAGGCACGGGCGCCGCCGGCGATGCCCTGCGGCGTGAGGAACGCGGCCACGACCGGAGCCAGCGCGCGCACCATCTGCTCGTCGTCCTCCGCCAGCCCGGGATCCAGCAGCCCCATCCGGCGCGAGGTGTTGACCCCGATGAACAGGCTGCTGATCAGCCACACCCTGATCTCGTCGGCGCCGCTGTCCGCGACCACCGTGGGCAGCAGCGACCGGCTCAGCCGCTCCCTGGCCGCGGGCAGGTCCGCCGCGGACCGCAGCACACCGAGGATGCGGCGCTGCTGCACCGGGTCGTTCCAGTCCGCGACGGCGTGCCGCATCAGCCACTCCGCGGCGTCCGGATCACCGCGCTCCATCGCCTCCCGGATCGCCTCGGCGGGTCTGACCGTGTCCTCGACCACAGCGCTGTAGAGATCCTCCTTGGAGGCGAAGTAGTGCCCGATCAGCGCGGGATCACAGCCGGCGTCGGCTGCGACGGCCCGCAGGGAGGTGTTGCTGTACCCCAGTTCGGCGAAGAGGTCCGCCGCCGACCTCATGATCGCGCGGCGGGTTTCGGATGCGCCTCTAGCATTTGCCACGGCGGCACTTCCTCTCGATCCCGAGTCCCCCGAAGGACGCGCGACGCGAATTCATCTTGGCGTGAAGTCTACGTTCAGTGACTTCCTCGGTCAAAGCTTTGCGCCGCGCGTAGACCGCTTGCGGCCGCCACTTCCCGGCCGACCTGCGCTTGGACCGCGGGCGCCGTCGACGCCCCGCCACGAACCCCGAACGGCCGGACTCTACCCCCGCCCCAGGGGCAATTCAACACCCATTGAAATCATCGTGCGTTGAGCTTAGGCTCGCGCTGGGCTTCCGCCCCCGTCGGTCCGTACGACACGCGCATTTTCCGCCCAGGGAGAGGCACTTGCCGGTGACGAATCAAACAGAGCAGCTCGACCGGGTCGTCATACGCTTCTCGGGCGACTCGGGTGACGGGATGCAGCTGACGGGTGATCTGTTCACGTCGGAGACGGCGTCGTTCGGGAACGATCTGTCGACGCTGCCGAACTTCCCCGCCGAGATCCGCGCTCCCGCAGGCACCCTGCCGGGCGTGTCGTCCTTCCAGCTGCACTTCGCCGACCACGACATCCTCACCCCCGGCGACGCCCCGAACGTGCTGGTCGCGATGAACCCGGCCGCACTCAAGGCCAACATCGGCGACCTGCCCCGCGGCGCGGAGATCATCGTCAACACCGACGAGTTCACCAAACGCGCCATGCAGAAGGTCGGCTACCCCGCCTCCCCCCTGGAGGACGGCTCACTGGACGGCTACCGCGTCCACGCCGTGCCGCTGACCACCCTGACGGTGGAGGCGCTGAAGGAGTTCACGCTGTCCCGCAAGGAGGCCGAGCGCAGCAAGAACATGTTCGCGCTGGGCCTGCTGTCGTGGATGTATCACCGGCCCACCCAGGGCACGGAGCGGTTCTTGGCGAAGAAGTTCGCGAAGAAGCCCGAGATCGCGGCGGCGAACCTGGCGGCGTTCCGGGCGGGCTGGAACTTCGGGGAGACCACGGAGGACTTCGCCGTCTCCTACGAGGTGGCGCCCGCCGCGGCCGCGTTCCCGCCGGGCACCTACCGCAACATCTCCGGCAACCTCGCCCTGGCCTACGGCCTGATCGCCGCCTCCCGCCAGGCCGACCTGCCCCTCTTCCTCGGCTCCTACCCCATCACCCCCGCCTCCGATATCCTGCACGAGCTGTCCCGGCACAAGAACTTCGGCGTGCGCACCTTCCAGGCCGAGGACGAGATCGCCGCGGTGGGCGCCGCCCTCGGTGCCGCGTTCGGCGGTTCCCTCGCGGTCACCACGACCTCCGGCCCCGGCGTCACCATCAAGCAGGAGACGATCGGGCTCGCGGTGTCGCTGGAACTGCCGCTGCTGGTGATCGACATCCAGCGCGGCGGCCCCTCGACCGGCCTGCCCACCAAGACCGAGCAGGCGGACCTGCTGCTGGCCATGTACGGGCGCAACGGCGAGGCCCCCGTCCCGGTCGTCGCCCCGCGCACCGCCGCCGACTGCTTCGACGCGGCCGTGGAGGCCGCCCGGATCGCCCTCACCTACCGCACCCCGGTCTTCCTGCTGTCGGACGGCTACCTGGCCAACGGCTCCGAGCCCTGGCGCATCCCGGACACCGACGAACTCCCCGACCTGCGGGTGCAGTTCGCACAGGGCCCCAACCACACCCTCGACGACGGCACCGAAGTCTTCTGGCCGTACAAGCGTGACCCGCACACCCTGGCCCGCCCCTGGGCGGTTCCCGGCACGCCCGGTCTGGAACACCGCATCGGCGGCATCGAGAAGCAGGACGGCACCGGCAACATCTCCTACGACCCCGCCAACCACGACTTCATGGTCCGCACCCGCCAGGCCAAGATCGACCGCATCACCGTGCCGGACGTCGAGGTCGACGACCCGCACGACGCGACCGTCCTCGTGCTGGGCTGGGGCTCCACCTACGGCCCCATCACCGCCGCGGTCCGGCGCCTGCGCGCCGCCGGCGAGCCGGTCGCGCAGGCCCACCTGCGCCACCTCAACCCCTTCCCGAAGAACCTCGGCACGGTGCTGCGTTCCTACGAGCGCGTCCTGGTCCCCGAGATGAACCTCGGCCAGCTCGCCCGGCTCCTGCGGGCCGGGTACGCGGTCGACGTGGAGTCGCACACCCAGGTCAACGGCATGCCGTTCAAGGCGGAGCAGCTCGCCACGGCTCTCAAGGAGGCCCTCCATGCCCACTGAAGCGCTGTCCCTGGTCCCGAGGAGCGAAGTCGCCCTCGCGGCAAGGGACTTCAAGTCCGATCAGGAAGTGCGCTGGTGCCCCGGCTGCGGTGACTACGCGATCCTCGCCGCGGTCCAGGGCTTCATGCCGGAACTGGGCCTGGCCAGGGAGAACATCGTCTTCGTCTCCGGCATCGGCTGCTCCTCCCGCTTCCCGTACTACATGAACACCTACGGGATGCACTCCATCCACGGCCGCGCCCCCGCCATCGCCACCGGCCTGGCCACCTCCCGCCGCGACCTGTCCGTCTGGGTCGTCACCGGCGACGGCGACGCCCTCTCCATCGGCGGCAACCACCTCATCCACGCCCTCCGCCGCAACGTCAACCTCAAAATCCTCCTCTTCAACAACCGCATCTACGGCCTCACCAAGGGCCAGTACTCACCCACATCCGAAGTCGGCAAGATCACCAAATCGACGCCGATGGGCTCACTGGACGCCCCCTTCAACCCCGTCTCCCTCGCCCTCGGCGCCGAAGCCTCCTTCGTCGCCCGCACGGTCGACTCCGACCGCAAGCACCTCACCGAGGTACTGCGCCAGGCCGCCGCCCACCCCGGCACCGCCCTCATCGAGATCTACCAGAACTGCAACATCTTCAACGACGGCGCCTACGAGGCTCTGAAGGACAAGCAGCAGGCCCAGGAGACGGTGATCCGCCTCGAACACGGACAGGCCATCCGCTTCGGCGCCGACCGGAGCAAGGGCGTGGTCCGCGACCGGGCCACCGGCGATCTGAAGGTCGTCCCCGTCACCCCCGACAACGAGAGCGAGATCCTGGTGCACGACGCCCAGTCGGCCTCCCCGACCACCGCGTTCGCCCTGTCCCGCCTGGCCGACCCCGAGACCCTGCACCACACCCCGATCGGCGTGTTCCGGTCCGTGGAGCGGCCGGTCTACGACACGCAGATGGCCGACCAGCTCGACACCGCGATCGAACAGAACGGCAAGGGCGACCTGGCCGCCCTTCTCGCCGGCAACGACACCTGGACCGTGGGGAGTTCGTCATGACGTACGTGATCGCCCAGCCCTGCGTCGACATCAAGGACAAGGCCTGCGTCGACGAGTGCCCCGTGGACTGCATCTACGAGGGGCCGCGCAAGATGTACATCAACCCCGAGGAATGCGTCGACTGCGGGGCCTGCGAGCCGGTCTGCCCGATGGAGGCGATCTTCTTCGAGGACGACGTGCCGCAGGAGTGGTCGGCCTTCCGCACCGCGGACACAGAGTTCTTCGCCGAGCTGGGCTCCCCGGGCGGCGCCGGCGAGCTCGGCCCGGTCGACCGCGACCACCCCGTCGTCGCCGGACAGCCCGTCCCGGCCGCCTGAGGGGCACCGGGGCGGGTCCGGCCGGCCGCCTGTCACACCTCGAGGTCCACGACCACCGGCGCGTGGTCGGACGCCCCCTTGCCCTTGCGCTCCTCACGGTCCACGTAGGCGTCGGTGACCGCCTTGGCGAACGGCTCGTTGCCGTACACCAGGTCGATGCGCATACCGCGGTTCTTGGGGAAGCAGAGCTGGCGGTAGTCCCAGTAGGTGAACGGGTGGTCGTACTTCAGCGGACGCGGCACCACGTCGGACAGGCCCGCCTCGCGCAGGGCGCTCAGGGCGGCCCGCTCGGCGGGTGTGACGTGGGTGGAGCCCTCGAAGGCGGAGACGTCGTAGACGTCGTCGTCCGTCGGCGCCACGTTGTAGTCGCCGAGCACCGCGAAGGGCCTGCTGCCGCCCGCGTCGCCGGCGACCGCCGCCTTCAGGGCCTCGAACCACTGGAGCTTGTAGGCGTAGTGGGGGTGGCCGACCTCGCGTCCGTTGGGCACGTACACCGACCAGACGCGGACCGGGCCGCAGGTCGCCGAGACGGCGCGGGCCTCCCGCTCCCCGTCGTAACCGGGGTCGCCGGGGAGGCCCTTGACCACGTCCGCGAGGCCGACGCGGGAGAGCACCGCCACGCCGTTCCACCGGCCGGTGGCGTGCACCGCCGCCTCGTAGCCCAGCTCGCGCAGCTGGTCGAACGGGAACTGCTCCTCGGCCAGCTTGGCCTCCTGGAGGCACAGGACGTCCGTGCCGCTGCTCTCCAGCCAGGCCAGCAGCCTCGGCAGGCGGGCGGTGATCGAGTTCACGTTCCAGGTCGCGATGCGCATGCCTCACAACCTACCGGGCGGGTACGACAACCCGACCGCCCCGGCCGCGGCGCCGGAACGAGCCGATGACTCGGTACTAGACGTCGGCCGAGTCGCCCGGGGGCAGCCGCAGGTGTTCGGCGCCGCCCAGTGCCCCGATCTGACGGTCGTAGATGGGGCGGGCGAGGTCGGTGAGCAGGGCGTCGTGGATGTCGTAGGCGCGCTGCGGCTTGACCTCGCGGACGTAGTCGATGACCTCGGAGATCTTGTTCCAGGGTGCCATGACGGGGAGCATCAGCGTCCCCACCGGCCCGCCCGGGACGGTCAGTGCGTCGCCCGGGTGGAAGACCTGCCCGCCGTCGATCAGGTAGCCGACGTTGGTGATGCGCGGGATGTCCGGGTGGATCACCGCGTGCAGTTCCCCGTGGACCTGGACGTCGAAACCGGCGGCTTCGAAGGCGTCGCCGTGGCCGACGGTGTGCACCCGGCCCGGGAAGGCGGCCGAGATCTGGTCCGCGACCGACTTCAGCGTCCAGATCTCGGCGGCCGGGTTGGCCTCCATGGCGGTCCGCAGCCGGCCCTCGTCGAAGTGGTCGGGGTGCTCGTGCGTGACGAGGATGGCGTCCGCGCCGACGGCGGCGTCCTCCTCGCTGAACCCTCCGGGGTCGAGGACGAGCGTGCGCCCGTCCTTCTCCAGGCGCACGCAGGAGTGGGACTTCTTCGTGAACTTCATGCGTCCATCCTGCCCCGTCGCGCGGCGGCCGGGGCGGCCCAGCCGGGTGGGCCCAGCCGGGTGCTCCGGCCACCAGGCCCGCGATCAAGGCCCGGCCCGCGATCAAGGCCCGGTCTACGGCTCAGGGTCACCGTTCGGCCGCGGTCACTGCTCGGGGGTGGTCTCCTCCCGGACGACCTGCCGTGCCACCTCGAAGGCGCGCCCGGCCGCGGGCACACCGCAGTAGACGGCCGCCTGCAGCAGGACCTCCTTGATCTCGGCCGGGGTCAGACCGTTGCGCAGGGCGGCGCGGGTGTGGGCGGCGAGGTCTTCCAGGTGGCCGCCCGCCACCAGCGCGGTGAGGGTGACACAGCTGCGGGTACGGCGGTCGAGGCCGGGCCGGTCCCAGATCTCGCCCCACGCGTAGCGGGTGACGAACTCCTGGAAGTCCCCGGAGAACTCGTCGGCCTGGGCCAGCGCCCGGTCGACGTGCGCGTCGCCGAGCACCTCGCGGCGCAGCTTGATCCCGGCGTCGTAGCGGTCGGGCCGCTCCGCCGGGGGCGCGGGCGCGACGGCGGCCGGGGCGATCTCGGCGATCGGCGCGGACCGCGCGGGAGCGGCCGGGACCGGCTTCGCGGCGGCCGCGGGGACAGCCGTCGGGCCGGTGGGAGGCTCGGCCGGGCCGGCCTGCCAGGCGGTGGAGAAGTGCCGCACCAGCAGGTCGGTGACGGCGCCGGGCTGCTCCACCGGTACCAGGTGGGAGGCGCCCGGCACCACGGCGAGCCGGGCGTCCGGTATGCCGGCGACCAGCGTGCGGGCCTCGGCGGGACCGGTGACCTGGTCGTCGGAGCCGACGAGGACCACGGTCGGCACGCCGATGCGGCCGAGTTCGGCCCGTGCGTCGAACGCCGCGAGCGCCTCGCAGGCGGCGATGTAGCAGCCGGGGTCGGTGGTGCGCACCATCTGCACCGCCCACTCGGTGATGGCGGGCTGGGCGGTCGCGAACTCCGTGGTGAACCAGCGGCCGGGGGACGTGCGGGCGATGGGGTCGAGGCCGTTGGTGCGGACGATCACGCCGCGCTGGCGGAACTCGTCGGCCGTGCCGAAGCGGGGCGAGGCGGCGACCAGCGCCAGCGAGGCGAGCCGCTCCGGCCGGCGCAGGGCCAGCTCGATGCCGATCGCCCCGCCGAACGCGCATCCCGCGTAGCCGAAGCGATGGACGCCGAGCCCGTCGAGCACGGCGAGCAGCCGGGCCGCCAGCTCGGGCACCGAGCCCGCCGGGTGGGCGGGGGATCCGCCGTGCCCCGGCAGGTCGAACCGGAGGACGCGCCACTGCTTCGCCAGCTCCGGCACCTGCCGGTCCCACATGTGCCAGGTGGTGCCCAGTGAGGGACCCAGGATCAGGACCGGGGCCTCTTCCGGCCCGTCAAAGCGGTATTGCAGGGTGTTCGGGGGTGTCTCACTCACGCCCCAGACCCTCTCACGTCTCACGACTGCCCCTCTGACGGAGGTTACGACTGCACAGGTCTGACCAGGTGGAAGACCTCCCGGGCCGCGTAACGCTTGAGGCTTCGGACTACCTCTCGCCGAGTCTTGCCCTCCTTGCTGCGGCGTTCGTAGTAGTCCCGGGTGCGCGGGTCGACGCGCAGGCGGGTCTGCACGATCCGGTGCAGGGCCGCGGTCGCTTGCCGGTCGCCGCCGCGGTTGAGGCGACGGTACTGCCGACTGCCCGAGGAACGCTCGACCTGGCTGACCCCGCACAGCGCCGCGAACGACGCCTCACTGCCCAGGCGTTCCGGGTTGTCCCCCACCGTGATCAGCAAAGTGACGGCCGTGTCCGGACCGATGCCCACCACCTCGAGCAACTGCTGAGCGTGGCGCTCCACCAGCCGGGTCAGGCGGCCTTCCAGGTCCTGGATCTATTCGCTGAGCTGCCCGATGCGCCGGGCCAGGAGACCCAGGGTCACGTGGGTGGCGTGGAGCACCGGGAGCCTCCCCCTTATGGTCCCACCTACTGAACGCCCGCACCGCACATTGTGCGCCCACAACCGCAGTTCAGGAGCTCTTCGCGACCGGTTCGATCGCGGCACACCGACCTGGTGGGTCATCGGAAAGCTGTCGACCTGAGCGATCTTCGGAAAACCCGAGGTCAGATCCCATTTCCTGGCCCATCGCCATGCATGTGGGTGCCCAGGGAGTCAATCGGGCGTCACGGCCGACAGTCCGCCCTTTCAACCCGGTCGCTCCAGCCTTCGCCAACGCCCTGCTCGACGCGACCGGCGTCCTCCTCGGCCAACTCCCGCTCAGTCGCGACCGGGTGTTGCTGGTCGTGCGAGACGCGGGCCTGACGGATCGGCAGGTGGGCGACTCGTGGTGGAACGCTCCCTGTCAGCCGACCTGCTGCACCTTGATCGCGTCGCTCACCCGAACCGTCCCGGCTGCAAGGACGTCCAGGCAGACACCGAGCACGATGCCGGGATCCGCCGGGACTGCGTGGACGGTCGAAGTACCCGTCAACTGGCCCGAAGACCGACCGCCAGCGTCAGTTCAAGGACCCGGTGTGGCGATGCGAGATCCGGAAACAGCTCCCGCAGCTGCGACATCCGGTACCGGACTGTCTGGGGATGGACGAACACCGCCGCCGCCACCTCGTCCCGCCTGCCCTGGTGCAGCAGCCACGCCCGCAACGTCTCCTCCAGCCGCCGTGCGGTCGCGACAGGCAAGGTCCGCAACGGTGCGAGGGCTCGGGCACGCAGGTCTGCGAACGCGTCCACGTCGGCGCTCAGCACCAGCTCGGGCAGGTGGTCCTCGGTGTCGCGAATATCAGAGGAGAGGGAGCGCGCGCGTACGGCTCGTGCGTACGAGGCCGACGCACGAGTCCATGGCCGGGCCGGGCCGACCACGGCGGTGCGGTCGGTCAGCTGCCGCAAGAGATGTGATCGGTCGGCATCGGGGACGAGCAGCACACCGGTGGCGTCCGGCAGATCGTCGAGGACGAGGGTGCTCGGGTCGAGCGCGCGGTAGGCAGGCCGGACCTGGGCGGCGGGCAGCAGGACCGCCGTCAGCGAATCCGGAGGCTGCCATCCGGCCCGTTGAGCAGAGGCCAGCAGCACGTCCGGGCTCACGCCGGCGAGGAGGTCGCGGGCCAGGTGTTCCAGGTGGCGCTCGTGGTCCCTGCCCCGGGCGGCCAGTTCGTCGGCGTGGCCCGCGGCGCTCGCGGCGGAGAGCTCGTCGATATAGGCGAAGGTCAGCTCGGCGAACTTGGCGACCTCGGCGGCAGGCAGACCCGCGGGTACGGCACCCGCTGCCAGGCACCGCCAGGCCACGCGGGCGCCGACGCGGTAGGCGCTGAGCAGGGCGTCCATCGAACGGCCGTCGCGCACCTCGCCGCGGCCCAGCTCGTAGGCTGCGTCACCGGCATCGCCGCCTGTGGCGTTGCCGCTCGCGAGGTCCAGGTAGTGCCCCAGGGCGGTGCGGACGGCTCGGCGGATGGTGCCGCCCATGCGGCCCGAAAGGGCGTTGGCGTAGGGAGGGACCTCGTCGATGATCGCCTGGACGACCTCGTCGGCGGTGGTCTTCAGCGCGGCCCGAAGTGCGGTGACCGTCGTCTCATCCAGGGCCAGTTCGCTGGCCCTCTGGGTTACACGACTCACGCTTTTATTCCCTGCGAACAATTCCACCCACCAGATTCACGTCCTACGGTCAGGACTTTACGCCCTGAGACACAGCAAGCTGGAGTCATGACGAGTACTGCCCTGCGCAGCAGGGCGTGGAAACTGCTGGAGATGGTCACGACGCCGCTGCTGCCGTCGGACTACCTCGACCTGGTCAGCCCACTGCGTGCGGGCGCTGACCTGCGGGGGCGCATCGAGGCCGTGCACCCCGAGACGGATGACGCCGCGACTGTCGTGATCAGGCCGGGACGGGGCTGGCGCGGCCACACAGCCGGTCAGTACGTGCGGATCGGGGTCGACGTCGACGGGGTGCGCCTGTGGCGTGCCTACTCCATCACCTCGCCGACGAACCGCCCGGACGGCCGCGTCACGATCACCGTGAAGGCGATCCCGGACGGCAAGGTCAGCAACCACCTGGTCCGCAGGGCGAAACCGGGCACACTGATCCAGCTCGACCAGGCGACCGGTGACTTCGTGCTGCCGCAGGCCAAGCCCGCCAAGGTGCTCTACCTGACCGCCGGCAGCGGCATCACGCCCGTGATGGGCATGCTGCGTGACACCGAGTTCGACGACGTCGTCATGGTCCACTGCGCCCCACAGCCACACGACGTGATCTTCCGCAACGAACTGCACGACCTGGTCGCGGACAAGAAGCTGCGGCTCACCGAAGTGCACACCGACACCGACGGCATGCTCGACATCGCCCGTCTCGACGAACTCGTGCCCGACTGGACCGAGCGCGAGACCTGGGCCTGCGGGCCCGCGGGCCTGCTCGACGCCGCCGAAAAGCACTGGAGCGAGCACGGGGTACCGGAGCGCCTGCACACCGAACGCTTCCGGCCCAGCATCGTCGTCGCCGGTGACGGCGGCGAGGTCACGTTCAGCGCCACCGGCAAGACCGTCGACGCGGACGGCGCCACGCCGTTGCTGGACGTCGGCGAGGAGGCCGGCGTGCTCATGCCCTCCGGGTGCCGCATGGGCATCTGCTTCGGCTGCGTCACGCCGCTCAAGGCGGGCGCCGTCCGCGACCTGCGCACCGGCGAGATCACCGAGGCCGAGCCGGGCGTCCTCATCCAGACCTGCGTGTCCGCCGCGGCGGGCCCCTGCGACATCCAACGGTAGGAGCACCTTGACCGCCATCGACCCCACCGCCCACCTGACCGCGGAGCAGATCGAGGAGCTCGGCCGCGAGCTGGACGCGATCCGCGACGAGGTGATCACCGACCGTGGCGAGAAAGACGCCGCTTACATCCGTAAGGTCATCTCGGCGCAGCGCAAGCTCGAGCTGGTCAGCAGGGGCGTGCTGCTGTTCTCGATCTTCCCGCCCGCGTGGCTGCTCGGCACCGCCGGTCTGTCCGTGGCGAAGATCATGGACAACATGGAGATCGGCCACAACATCCTGCACGGCCAGTGGGACTGGATGCGGGACCCGAAGATCCACTCCACCACCTGGGAGTGGGATCACGTCTCGCCGGCCGACCAGTGGAAGCACTCGCACAACGAGCTGCACCACACGTACACCAACGTGATCGGCAAGGACAACGACCTCGGCTACGGCATCATGCGCGTCGACGAGGACCAGAAGTGGCACCCGTTCCACCTCGGCCAGCCGCTGTGGAACTTCATCAACGCCTGCTTCTTCGAGTACGGCATCGCAGCGTACGACCTGGAGCTCGGCAAGAACCTGCGCAAGCGCCGCCGCAAGAACCCGGAGTTCCGCGCGCGGGCCAAGGCCGTGGGCCGCAAGATCCGCAAGCAGGTGCTCAAGGACTACGTGATCCACCCGCTGCTGTCGGGCCCGTCGTTCCTCACCACGCTCGCCGCCACGTTCACCGCGAACCTGGTCCGCAACCTCTGGTCCCACTCGGTGATCATGTGCGGGCACTTCCCCGAGGGCGTGCAGGTCTTCGAGCGCCGGTCGATCAAGGGCGAGACGCGCGGCCAGTGGTACCTGCGCCAGATGATGGGCTCGGCGAACATCAGCGGCAGCAAGGCCATGCACTTCATGACCGGCAACCTGTCGCACCAGATCGAGCACCACCTGTTCCCGGACCTGCCGAGCAACCGGTACGCCGAGGTCGCGGTGAAGGTGCGCGCGCTGTTCGAGAAGTACGAGCTGGAGTACGTCACCGGACCGCTGCCCAAGCAGGTGTTCTCCGCGTGGCACAAGGTCTTCCGGCTCTCGCTGCCGAACAAGAAGCCCGAGGTCAAGACGCCGGACCGTGAGCAGGAGCTCGTCGCCGCCTGATTGTTACAAGCGCCTGGCTCACGAACCCGAGGTCAGGCGCCCTTGTCCGCAGGCTCCAGAATCGCCACGCACTAGGGGTTTTCCTGCCTCGGGCGCGGGCTGTGAGGCGGCCGGAGCGTCAAATGAGCGTCATGTCTGACGGACTTTCTCTCCTCCTTTGCCGGTACACCGGGTTGTCCGCGTTTCTGATGCCCGTGGCCGTCATGTTGCTGCTCGGCGGCAGGACAGCTGCTGGAGGTGCTGCGGGATGCCCGGCGCAGCGCTCGCCACCGGGCCGCCCGGGCCGACCCGGTGGGCCGGTGGGCCGGTGGGCCGGTGGGCCGGTGGGCCGGTGATGAGGCTGGACATCAGGACCGACTCGTCGCCGGGTTTCACCTCGTGCACATCGGCGTCCGCCCCCGGACGCCTGCCCGGGTGTGGCTCAGGCGTCGATGATGACGGGGATGATGAGGGGCTTGCGGCGATAGGTGCGGAACGCCCAGTTCGCCACGGCGCGGGCGAGGAGTTGTTCGAGTTGGCGCGCGTCCCCGACGCCTTCCTCGGCCGCGGTGGCCAGGGTCTTCTCGATGACGGGGACGACCGGCTCGAAAGTGGCGTCGTCGTGGACGAAGCCGCGGGCCAGGAAGTCGGGGGCCTCGGCGAGGACGCCGGTGTCCGCGTCGACGATCGCCACCACCGTGACCACGCCTTCGGAGGCGAGGGTGAGGCGGTCCTTGAGGGACGCCTCGGTGGCGCCGCCGACTTCCATGCCGTCCACGTAGACGTTGCCGGCGGGGACCTTGCCGGTGATGGACGCGCGCCCGTCGACCAGGTCGACGACGACGCCGTCCTCGGCGATGACGACCCGTTCGGGGTCGACACCGGTACGGATGGCGAGGTCGGCGTTGGCCCGCAGGTGGCGCCATTCGCCGTGGACGGGCATGACGTTGCGGGGTTTGACGATGTTGTAGCAGTAGACGAGTTCGCCGGCGCTGGCGTGCCCGGAGACGTGCACCTTGGCGTTGCCCTTGTGGACCACGTGGGCGCCCCACCGGGTGAGTCCGTTGATCACCCGGTAGATGGCGTTCTCGTTGCCGGGGATGAGGGAGCTGGCGAGCAGCACGGTGTCGCCCTTGCCGATGCGGATCACGTGGTCGCGGTTGGCCATCCGTGACAGCGCGGCCATGGGTTCGCCCTGGGAGCCGGTGCACACCAGAGTGATCTTGTGGTCCGGGAGCTTCTCGAGCTCCTTGGTGCTCACGATCAGACCGGAGGGGACCTTCAGATAGCCCAGGTCGCGGGCGATGCCCATGTTGCGGACCATCGACCGGCCGACGAAGGCGACCTTGCGGCCGTGCTGGTGAGCGGCGTCCAGGACCTGCTGGATGCGGTGCACGTGGCTGGCGAAGCTGGAGACGATGACCCGGCGCGGCGCGGTGCGCATCACCTGCTCGATCGCCGGATTCAGCTCACGCTCGGAGGTGGTGAAGCCAGGTACTTCGGCGTTGGTGGAGTCGGTGAGGAACAGGTCCACGCCCTCCTCGCCGAGGCGGGCGAAGGCACGCAGATCGGTGATGCGGTCGTCGAGAGGGAACTGGTCCATCTTGAAGTCGCCGGTGTGCAGCACCATCCCGGCCCGGGTGCGGATCGCGACCGCGAGGCTGTCGGGGATGGAGTGGTTGACCGCCACGAACTCGCAGTCGAAGGGCCCGAAACCACGCCGGTCGCCCTCCCGCACCCGCACCGTGCGCGGCCGGATGCCGTGTTCCTTGAGCTTGGCCTCCAGGAACGCCAGCGTCAGCTTGGAGCCGACGACGGGAATGTCGGACCGCTCGCGCAGCAGGTACGGCACACCGCCGATGTGGTCCTCGTGACCGTGGGTGAGGACCACGGCCACGATGTCGTCCAGCCGGTCCCGGATCGAGGTGAAGTCCGGCAGGATCACGTCCACGCCGGGCTGGGTCTCCTCGGGGAACAGCACGCCGCAGTCGACGACGAGCAGCTTGCCCGCGTGCTCGAAGACGGTCATGTTGCGGCCGATCTCACCTAGGCCGCCCAGGCCGATGACCCGCAGCCCTCCTTCGGGAAGGGGCGGTGCGGCTTTCAGCTCGGGGTGCGGATGACTCATACCCTGACGGTACCCGGAGAGCGGGAAAGGTCCCGTCTGCTGTCATCTCGAACGCGCGGAGGGGCCTTGGTGCCTCTTGGCACCAAGGCTCCGAAGGAACTGCAACACCATCTGCCGGCCCGAGCGATGGCAGAGCGCATGATGCCTCCAGCGGGGAAGAGAAGACGGCCCCGGATAGGGGTGACGGCGGTTCAGCGAGAGAGGGCGAGGACGCCCAGAGCGTTGCCGTGTCCGTCGACCATGGGCGGGGCCCCGAGCCGGCGGCAGCGCATCGCACGCTCGGCTTCGGCCCTCGTGGCCAGCGGCGAGGCGAAGGGCCCGATGACGTCGGCGATGTCACGCAGGCGGATCCGGTCCGTGTATCCGGAACCGTCACGAACGGCCGTGAGCCGGTCCCGGGTGACCAGGCCGGTGCACATACCGTCCTCGTCGCAGACGACCAGATGACCCATACGAGCGGCGGCCATCACGGACAGTGCCACCTCCACGGTCATGTCCTCCCAGACCTGTGGTCCGGCCACGTCCGCGGGATCGGCCGCCGTCTGCACGGCGTTGGTACGTGTTGAGCGGAACTGCGTCTGGTCCAGCGTCAAAGGGTGCCTCCTGCGAAGTTGGGCGGGCTTCCTGACACGAGGGTTCTATGCCGCCGCACCGGCGGTGGACTGCCGTACGGGCGCGCGGCGGGCCGCCGAGACGGGGTGACGTCGGCCGCGTGAGGTGGCGCCGCGCTTCTTGGGGCGTTCGGCCACCGGTGCGGTGATGACGACCGGGATGCCGGAGGGGGCCTGGGCGCCGGTGATGCGGTGCAGGGCCTCTTCGCCGACGCGGACCTGGGTGGTCTGCGGCACGATGCCGGCCGCTGCCATGAGGCGGGTCATGCCGCGGCGCTGGTTGGGGGTGACCAGGGTGACGACGCTGCCGGACTCTCCTGCGCGGGCGGTGCGGCCGCCGCGGTGGAGGTAGTCCTTGTGGTCGGTCGGCGGGTCGACGTTGACGACGAGGTCGAGGTTGTCGACGTGGATGCCGCGCGCCGCGACGTTGGTCGCTACCAGCACATTGACGTGTCCGGTCTTGAACTGTGCCAGCGTGCGGGTGCGCTGTGGCTGTGACTTCCCGCCGTGCAGGGCGGCGGCCCGTACCCCGCTGTTCAGGAGGTGTTCGGTGAGGCCGTCGACGGCGTGCTTGGTGTCGAGGAACATGATCACGCGGCCGTCGCGTGCGGCGATCTGGGTGGTTGCCGTGTGCTTGTCGGCGCCGTGAACGTGGAGCACGTGGTGCTCCATCGTCGTGACCGCGCCGGCCGAGGGGTCGACGGAGTGCACGACGGGGTCGCTGAGGTAGCGGCGCACGAGCAGGTCGACGTTGCGGTCGAGAGTGGCGGAGAACAGCATGCGCTGGCCTTCGGGGCGGACCTGGTCGAGAAGGGCGGTGACCTGTGGCATGAAGCCCATGTCGGCCATCTGGTCGGCCTCGTCGAGGACGGTGATGGAAACCTGGTTCAGTCGGCAGTCGCCACGGTCGATGAGGTCTTTGAGGCGTCCCGGCGTGGCGACGACGACCTCGGCGCCGGCGCGCAGCGCGCTCGCCTGTCGGCCGATCGGCATTCCGCCCACCACCGTGGCCAGCCGCAGCCTCACGGAGCGGGCGTACGGGGCGAGCGCGTCGGTGACCTGCTGCGCCAGCTCACGCGTGGGTACGAGGATCAGCCCCAGCGGCTGCCTCGCCTCGGCGCGCTGCCCGGCCGTACGGGCCAGCAGCGCCAGCCCGAAGGCGAGGGTCTTGCCGGAGCCGGTGCGGCCACGGCCCAGTACGTCCCGGCCGGCGAGGGAATTCGGCAGGGTCGCGGCCTGAATCGGGAAGGGTACGGTCACGCCTTGCGAGCTGAGCGCGCCCAGCAGCGCCCCGGGCATGTCGAGATCGGCGAAGCCCTCCACCGCGGGGAGCGCGGGAGTGATCGTCTTGGGCAGCGCGAACTCCCCCTGGACCGCGGCGGGCCGGCGGCCGTGACCACCGGAACGGCCCGGCCCGCCGGAGCGGCTCCTGGCCGACGAACCGAATCGGCTGCCGCCCCTTCCGGATTCGGCACTGCCGTTACGGGTGCGGGTGAAGCGGTCGTTCGTGCTTGTGCGGTTCATGCGGAACCTTCCTCGATGCGGCACATATCAAGGAATTCCCGCAGCGATCAGCAGCACAGAGAATTGCAAGAATGGACCGGCGGAATGCGAAAGCGAATCTGGCCGACGAAAAATCCGCGCGGCACAGGAGCTGGAATGAGTGACGCGAAGCGGACGCAATGTTCGGGCATCCGCCGCGATGAAGCCATGAAGGGATGCGTGCACCCCTGAAGGATGCCCCGTATGCGGTGAGCCTACGGGTTTCCTGGTTGTCATCCGCAGGCGAACCCACTGCGGAAAATGCGAGTAGCTGGGGCCCGCACCCCGAAGGACGCGGGCCCCAGCTACAACTACGCGACAGTCAGCGTCAGGCGAGAACGATGTTCTCGGCCGTCGGGCCCTTCTGGCCCTGCGCGATGTCGAAGGTCACCTTCTGGCCCTCCAGCAGCTCGCGGAAGCCCTGGGCGGCAATGTTCGAGTAGTGGGCGAACACATCAGCGCCGCCACCGTCCTGCTCGATGAAGCCGAAGCCCTTTTCCGCGTTGAACCACTTCACAGTACCAGCAGCCATATCATTTCTCCTTTGGGGCAGTGCATACGGGATCCGCACTGCACGGACCCCGTGTCGCCGCGATGATCACCCCGCCGGGAAAAAGACCGGACAACAAAAGTGCTTCCAGTGGCACAGGCGCCGCCCGGAGGGCACTTGAAGTTTTGGGAACCACAACTGCAACTGAGATCGACAGTAGCACGCCGAAACGGCCTGTGTACGGTGAAGAATCCCGCCCCACCTTAATGCGGTAGAGAATCTGTCTGCCTGTCCCGTTGAAACTTCAGCTCGCGGGCACAGATTTTGACCCAGCCGGAGCGCAACGTTTCGGGAAGCTTCGGGGGCGCGCCCAGCGTAAGGGCTGCTCCCCCAAAAGATTGGTCGCTACTGCAGGTGGCGCGGGCGACCGTGCTGCGCCTGTTCTTTGCCATGCCCCGCGGGTGTCGAGGCGGAACTGGGTTCCGGGGCTGCCGAGGTATCCCGGCTGCTCGATGAGCATGTGTCGAAGGTCGTGGGAGACGCGGCGGCCGCACAGCAGAAGGCTGCTGTCATCAAGTCCGCGCTCGGGAACGTGCCGGGCCTTCCGATCACGGCGCTGAAGGGTCCCGTGCCGGCGGATGCGGTCGAGCAGGTCCTGACCGCGACCGCACGCGAGCCCGGCATGCCGGTGCCTCGCCAACCGGCACACCGCGTCATCCGGAAGAAACGCGAAACTCGAATTCGGGACGGTCCCACGGCACGGCGGGCGGGTTCGCGAGCGCGGTCCCGGTCCGCACCGCACCAGCGCGGTGGTAGAAGCCCTCGGCGGGAAGATGCGACACGACCTTGACACGGTCGATCCCGGCGGCACGGGCCTCGGACTGCATGTGCGCCACGAGCAGCCGTCCGATACCCCGTCCTTGCACTTCGTCGGCGACGAACAGCAGGTCGAGCTCCGGTGGAGCGAGGACGAGCGAGTAGAACCCGAGGACCCGGCCTCCGTGCTCGTCGGCGCCGACGGCCACAAAGACGCGGTGGGCCTCGAGGTAATCAGGACCGACCCGGTAGCCCGCGACCGCGGCTGCGTACTTACCCTCGTAGGCGCCTGAACCACGCACGAGCCGCGTGAGCCGCTTGGCATCCCGCGCGACGGCCCTCCGTATCGTGATCGGCCGGCTGATCGGGGAATTGCGTGGACTCATCGGGAGAGTATTTCGCACCGGGGCGTGCCGTCGTGCGGCGGGTCGGCTGCTCGGGCAGGATTCCTGCACCGCTCCCGGGGAACCGCCTGCCCAGGCCCCGATCGATCAAGTCACTGCCGCCGCATCGGCCGCCCGCCGACAGCAACTGGGACGCCCGAACCGCCGCGGAAGAGCCGGAGAACGGGGTGGTCAACCGCGATGCCCTGCCCTGGCATTACGCGCTCACCTTGGACTGGCCTGGACGCCCACGGACGGTCTCTACAACCTGTGCCAGGTGGTGCCCAGTGAGGGACCCAGGATCAGGACCGGGGCCTCTTCCGGCCCGTCGAAGCGGTACTGGAGGGTGTTCGGTGGTGTCTCGCTCACCCGTCAGACCCTCTCATCTCTCACGGGATCGCACATGACCGGTCCCGGCCTGACGGCGTCGGCTTCTGAGGCGATTGTGTGAAGCCGGGTCCTGACCCGACAGTTCACGGCCCGTGCGGCGGCGGGCCCTGGTCCGCTCCGACAGCGTGACGTGTCGCCCCTGAGAGGCCCGCGGGGAGCGGCAGCGGCGGGGTCAGAGCAGGACGGCTCCGCCGTCGATGCGGCGGGCGCGGTTGCGGCGGTTGTCGAGGCTGACGAAGACGCGGTGGAGCCAGCGGTCGCGGCCGTCGTAGCGGGGGGTGAAGGCGCTGCGGCCGTGGACGACGAGGCGGTTGTCGAGGAAGACCAGGTCGCCCGAGCGCAGCTCCAGGTCGCGGCGGACGGTCGCCAGCGCGGACCGCAGGCGCAGCAGCACCTCCGCCGCCTCCTGGTCGACGGCGGTCGTCGCGTGGAAGTCGACGCGGATGTCCGGGTCGTCGGGGGCGCCGGAGAGGACCGGGTGGGCCGGAGAGCAGTCGGCAGCGTGGAAGGAGGGCGGCGCGGCGGTCAGGAAGCGGGGCTCGCTCAGCAGGGCCACCTCCTTGCCGGTGAGCAGCGGGAGGGCGCGGCGGACGGAGGCGACGGTGGTGCCGACGCCCTCGCGGTCCGGGCGCAGGCAGAGCAGGCCGACGTAGTCGGGGCGGTCGGGGTGGAAGGCGTTCTCGGTGTGGAACTCCAGCGGAACCGATCCGCCGTTGCTCTGCGAGGCCGCCAGCGCGGGCACCGGGACGACGTTCTGGACCAGCGCTCCGCGCTTCTCGTCGCGGTAGGCGACGAGTTCGCCGAGCTGCAGGCCGACCAGCGCGGCGAGGGCGGCGGGGAGGGTCGGCGCGGGCTCGTAGGAGTCCGGGACGTGGGGTGTCGGCGGCAGCGCCGCGGGGTCGAGGGGCAGGCCGCCGATCAGCAGCAGGCCCTCGGGCCCGGGGTCGTTGCGGTAGTCGCGGACGGCCTGGAGCAGCCGGAGCGGGAGCGCGCAGCCGGCCAGGCGGGCGGCGGCGATCCAGTCGGGGTGGTCGACGGCACCCGGCTCGACGCGGGTCAGCCCTCCGGCGACGAGGGCGGCGTGCGCGGCCTCCGCCGGGGTGAGCGTGATCCCGATGCCGTCACGGGTCGGGGTGTCCGCCCGGGTGGCCGGTCCTGCCGTCACGTCCCTGTCTCCCTCGCCCTGGCAGCCGCCGGCCGGCCGCTGCGGGCCGGGGCGGCCGACTGTCCGACGGCCCGCCGGGGCCGTGAGCTGTCCGCCCGGTCACTGTCGCGTCGGGAGGCGGCGGTCGGCCAGGCACGGCGACCGGCAACTCCCCGCCGCCAACTTGCCGCCCTCGTGCCTGGCTCGTGCCCGGGCCCGAAGCCAGGCTGACCGTCGGGTACGGCAGCGGGCCGGCCGATGTCGGAGGAAGGTGACCGAAGTGACCGGCACAGTCGGCGGACTGCCGGAGAGCGCGACCACCTACGACGTGGAGACCCTGGTCCGCTCCGTGTGGGGCGAGCACTTCGGCCACCCGGTCGGGCCCGACGACGACTTCTACGAGCTGGGCGGCGATTCGCTCGCCGTGGTGGAGATCGTGCTGGCGGCCCGGGAACGCGGGCTGCCGCTGCGCACCTCGGACGCTCTGCGGCAGTCCACGCCGGCCCGGCTGGCCGAGGCCCTGACGGTGGGCCGGGCCGTGCGGGTCCCGGAGCGGCTGCTGTCGCTGGTGACCGACGCCGCGGCCGGCCCCTGGCCGCGGACGGGGACACCCCGCCCGGACGGGCGGGCGGAGGCCGGGGGGCCTGCACTCTTCACGGTGCACTCGGACAGCCATCGGCGGGCCGAGCGCGCGGCGCTGCGGGAGTGGGGCCTCGGCCGTCCGGTGCGCGGCTTCGGACTGCCGGGCCTGGACGGCTCGGTCACCGACGCCGGGCACGTGCCGCCTGCCGCGCGGGCCCTGGCCGAGAGTGTCGGAGCGGAGCAGCCGGACGGCCCGCTCGCGCTGGCGGGCTTCGGTCCCGGCGCGGTCCTGGCCTTCGAGGCGGCGCGTGCGCTGCGGGCGGCGGGCCGGGAGATCGCGTTGCTGGCGCTGGTGTCACCGCCGGCCCCGGTCGGAGCGGCTTCGCGGGCGGAGCTGTTGTCGGCCCGGACGGCCGCGCTGGCGGCACGGTTCGGCCTGGGCGAGGCGGACGGCGCGGAGGTGCTGCTGTCGGCGGCGCACGCGGCCGGCTGGTTCGAGGACGTGGACTCCGCCGCGGAGCTGGTACGCCGGCAGGCCGCGGGCGCGGCGGTCGACTTCGCCCTGGCCGGGCACCGCCTGGACGGCGACGCCTTCGACGGTCCGATTCTGCTGGCCGTGGACGCGACGGAGCAGGCCGCGGTCGAGCGGGCGTGGGGGCCGGTGCTGTCCACGCCCGAGATCTGTCGCCTGGACCACGGACTGGCCTCCCCGGCGGGCGCCCTGCGCGACCCCCAACTGGCCGAGGCACTGCGGAAGAGGTGCACCGCGTGAAACCCCTGACCCCGCCCGTCTCCTCCACCGCTGCGGGCTCCCCCGGCGTCCCGGCGGCGGCCCGGCGCTGGTTCGGCCGCCCGCGCCCGGTGGCCGAGCCCGCCTTGCGGCTGGTGTGCTTCCCGCACGTCGGCGCGGGCGGCGCGGCCTTCAACGCCTGGGCGGAACTGCTGCCCGCCGATGTCGAGTTGTGCGCGGTGCGGTTCCCCGGCCGGGAGAACCGGCTGCGCGAGCCGCTGCTGGACGAGCCCGGCGAGGCGGTGGAGGCGGTGCTGTCGGCGCTGGGTCCCCTGCTGGACCGCCCGTTCGTCCTGCTCGGCCACTGCTCGGGCAGCGTGCTGGCGTACGAGTGCGCGCGACGGCTGCACCTGGCCGGCGGACCGGCCCCGGAGCTGGTCGTCGTCTCCTCCGCCGAGGGGCCGGCGGTCCGCCGGATCACCGACCCGCTGCACCTGCTGGACCGGCGGGAGCTGATGGAGCGGGTGGTCGGGTACGGGGGCACGGCGCCGCAGGTGCTGGCCGACCCCGACCTGATGGCCATCGCGGAGCGGGTGCTGCGGGCGGACTACCGCGTGGTCGAGCGGCTGGAGTACACCCCCGGCCCGCCGATCGCCGCGCCGATCGCCGTGATCGGCGGGCGGCGGGACCGGTTCGTCGCGCGGTCCGCGCTGTCGGCCTGGACCGCGGAGACGGCGGCGGTCTGTTCGGTGCACCTGCTGGACGCCCCGCACTACCTGCTGCACGAGGCGGGGCCACTGGTGGCGGAGCTGGTGGCAGAGATGCTGGCGGGGCTGAAGGGACCGACGGGGCTGAGGGGGCTGACGGCAGGGGCGGCGGACGCTCCGGCCGACGGGCCGCCGCGCGGGGAGGCCACGGACGGGGTGGCAACGGACGGGGAGACCACGGACGGGGAGGCGACGGGGTGACGGGGAGTCAGTGGGTGACGCCGCCGACGGCTTGGCGGCAGAACGAGCCGACCGACCTGGTCCACCACGAGACCTCGTTACCCGCCCGCGCCCTGACCGAGGCGCACGGGGACGAGGCGCCGGCGGTGCTGCTCGCGGTCCATCTGCGGGTGCTGGGCATGATCGCCGAGACCCGCCGGTTCCGTACCGCGGTGCGGCCGGCCGGAGCGGACGAGCACGGCATCGAGGTGGACCTGCGGCAGCCGGGCACCTGGCGGGAGCTGGCGCGGACGTCACACCCGACGGTCGCCGCCGCCACGCCCGAACAGGCCGCGGAGGGGCCGCTCTTCACGGCCGGGCAACCCGCCGGAGCGCCGGAGCGGACCGGACCGCGCCACGGGATCGTGGTGACGGCCCACCAGGACGGACTGCGCCTTCGCGCCGACGCCCGCCTGCTGTCGCGCGCGGGTTTCGACCGCCTCGCCGGGCTCTACCGCGCGGCGCTGACCGCCGCGGCCGCCCCGGACGGCGACGCGGGCCGGGCCTGCCTCCCGGAGACGGAGCTGCGGTCGGTTCTCGGGGCGTGGAGCTCGGGCGGCCGGACGGGGCGGCCGGACGCCACCGTCCTCGACCTCTTCCTGACCCAGGTCGGGCGCACCCCGGACGCCCCCGCCGTGCGCTGGGCGCGGGGCGTGCTCTCCTACCGTGAGCTGGACGAGCGCTCCGACCGGGTCGCCGCCCTGGCCGCCGCACGCGGTGCCGGACCGGACCGGCCGGTGGGCATCTCGCTGCGCAGCGGCCCCGACCTGCTGCCCGCCGTTCTCGGCGTCTGGAAGACCGGAGCACCCTATCTGCCGCTGGACGTCGGCCTGCCCGCCGCACGGCTGCACGGCATGGCCGCGGCCGCGCGCTGCCGGCTGGTCCTCACCGGCACCGCGCACCAGTCACTCTGGGCCGACGTCACGGACGTCACGGACGTCATGGATCTCACGGACCTCACGGACGCAGGGGATGTCGCGGGTGTCGACATCCTGCTGCTCGACGTCGAGGAGGCCGCCGGTGTCCGGCCGCCGCCGGGCCCCGGCGCTCGTCCGGCCCCGGCCGCCCCGGCCTACGTGATGTACACCTCGGGCTCCACCGGGCGGCCCAAGGGCGTGCTGGTGCACCACGCGGGCCTGGCCAACTACGTGCTGTGGACGGCGGAGACGTATGCCTCCCGGGGCTCCGGCGGCTCGCCGTTCTTCAGCTCCATCGGCTTCGACCTGGGTCTGCCCGCCCTGTTCACCCCGCTGGTCACCGGGCAGACGGTGCACCTGCTGCCCGATCCGCTGGACCCGGCCGAGCTGGGCGCCCTGCTCACCGCGGGCGCCCCCTACAGCTTCGTCAAACTGACTCCCGGCCATCTCAACCTGCTCAGCCTGGAGCTGGACCCGGAACAGGCACGGGGGCTGGCCGGTCTGGTCATCGCCGCGGGGGACGCCTTCACCGGCGACCTGGCGCGGCGCTGGCTGGCGCTGGCCGGGCCGGACGGCACCGCCGTGGCCACCGAGTACGGCCCGACCGAGATCACCGTGGGCAACTCGGGCCAGCAGGTGGACGAACCCGAACCGGACGGCCTGATCCCGCTGGGCCGCCCGATCCCCAACACCACGATGTACGTGCTGGACGAGGCGCTCGAACCGGTGCCGGTGGGCGTGCCGGGCGAGGTCTGGGTGGGCGGCGACGGGGTCTCCTACGGCTATGTGGGCGAGCCCGCGCTCACCGCCGACCGCTTCCTGCCCGACCCCTACGGCCCACCCGGCTCCCGCCTCTACCGCACCGGGGACCGCGCGCGCTGGACCGCAGCGGGCGACCTGGAGTTCCTGGGCCGCACCGACCACCAGCTCAAGGTCCGCGGCTACCGGATCGAGGCGGGCGAGGTGCGGGAGGCCCTGCGCCGCACGCCGGGCGTGGCGGACGCGGTCGTCACCGCCGTCGGGCGGCCCGCGCGCCTGGCCGCGTTCCTGGTCGTGGCGCCCGGCGGCGGACCGGAGGGGCGGGTCGACCGGGCCCGGGTGCGGGCCCGGCTCGCGCGCGAACTCCCCGACTACATGATCCCGTCCGAGGTGCTGGTCGTGGACGCGTTCCCGCTGACCGCCAACGGCAAGGTCGACCGGCGTGCCCTGGAGGCGCTGCTTCCGGACCCGCGGCGCGCGGTCCGCCGGACCGGAGACAGCGGCGCGGCCACGGCGGCGTTCGCGGAAGGAAGGTAGGGCACAGTGAACGAGGGCACAGTGAGCGATAACCGATCCCCGTCCGACGGCCCCCTCCACCGGGTGGTGCTCAACCACGAGGAGCAGTACTCCGTGTGGCCGGCGCACCGCGAACCGCCGCCCGGCTGGCGGCTCGAGGGCTTCACCGGTACCCGGCAGGAGTGCCTGGACCGGATCGCCGAGGTGTGGACCGACCTGCGTCCGCTGAGTGTCCGCCGGGCCACGGAGCCGTCCGCCTCCGCACCCACGCCCAAACCCACGTCCACGTCCACGTCCACGCCCACCCCCACCGCACCCGCGTCCGAGTCCGCGTCCGGCTCGGGGAGGTGACCGATGTCCGCCACCGCCGGCGCCACCGCCGCCATGCTGCCCGATCTCGTCCTCGCGTCGGTCCAGGAGCACCCCGACGCCCCCGCTGTCCTCGCCGGGGAGCAGGTCGTCAGCTACCGCGAACTCGGCGACCGGGCGCGGCGGGTGGCTGCCGCGCTGCGCGCGCACGGCGCCGGACCGGAGTCGGCCGTCGGCGTGCTGACGGCTCCCGGGCCCGGGATGGTCACCGCCCTGGTGGGCGCGTGGCTCGCGGGCGCGTGCTACGTCCCGGTGGACCCGCTGGCCCCGGCCGAGCGGCAGGCGCACGTGCTCGAACTGGCTGGCGCGCAGGTGTTGCTGAGTGACGGTCGGTTTCCCGAACCGCCGGGCGGGCGGCCCGTGGTGCGCGTGGACGCGCCGCCCGTCGGCGAAGGTTTCACGCCCGAGGCGCCCACCCCGCCCGGCCGCGCCGCGTACATGGTCTTCACCTCCGGCTCGACCGGCACCCCCAAGGGCGTCGTGATCGAGCACGCGGGGATCACCAACCGGGTGCTCTGGGGCGTCCGCGCGCTCGGTCTCACGGAGGCGGACCGCATCCTGCAGAAGACCCCGCTCACCTTCGACGCCGCCGCCTGGGAGGTCTTCGCCCCACTGGTCACCGGCGGTCCCGTGGTCTTCGGCCGCCCGGACGCCGGCCGGGACCCCGGCGCGCTGGTGGCCTCCCTCACCGAGACCGGCGCGACCGTGCTGCAGCTCGTCCCGTCCCTGCTCCGGCTGCTCGCCGTCGAGCCCGGCCTGGAGGAGTGCCGCGCCCTGCGCACGGTGTGCTGCGCTGGCGAGCCGCTGCACGCGGACCTGTGCCGGCGGCTGCGCGACCGGGTGGACGTGGAGATCTGGAACACCTACGGCCCCACCGAGTGCTCCATCGACATCACCGCCGCCCGGTTCGACCCCACCCAGGAGAAGGGGCCGGTCCCGATCGGGCGGCCCGTCGACCGGATGGAGGTGCGGCTGCTCCCGGCCGGGACGCTGCCCGGCGAGGCCCCGCACCCCGCCGCCCCGCCCGCGCCCGACACCCTGTACGAGCTGTACGCGGCCGGCCCGGGCGTGGGCCGCGGCTACCACGGTGACCCGGCGCAGACCGCCGAGCGTTTCCTGCCCGACCCCTCGGGGCCGCCCGGCGCGCGCATGTACCGGACCGGGGACCTGGTGCGCCGGGCCGCCGACGGCACGCTGCTGTTCGTCGGACGCGCGGACGCCCAGGTCAAGGTGAACGGGGTGCGCATCGAGCCCGGCGAGGTCGAGGCGGTGCTGGAACGCCACCCGGAGGTCGTCGCCGCGGCGGTCGCTCCGGTGGACGACCCGCAGGGGCTGCGCCGCCTCGGTGCCTGGATCGTCACCGCCGGCGGAGACGAGCCCGCCGGCCTGACGGCGTTCGCCCGCGACCGGCTGCCCCCGTCCCTGGTGCCCACCGTCGTCACCGTGGTCGCCGCCCTGCCCGTCACCGCCAGCGGCAAGACCGACCGCTCGCGGCTGCCGGAACCGACCTGGGACCGGCAGTGGCCGGAGCGCGGCCCGGCGGCGGCGACGACCACCGAGGAGGCGCTGGTGCTCGCCGCCTGGCGGGAGGTGCTGGGCCTGCCGGAGGTCGGGCTCGACGACGACTTCTTCCGGCTGGGCGGGCACTCCCTGCTGATGACGCGGCTCGCCGCCCTCCTCGCCGAGAGCTCTGGCCTGGTCCCGGACTTCCGCCGGCTGCACTTCGCCGGCACCCCGCGCGCCCAGGCACGGCTGCTCGCGGAGGCGGCCCGGGAGGCGCCGATCGAGCCGCTGCCGGAAGGGGCGCGCATCCCGCTCTCCCCGGGGCAGGAGCGCTTCTGGCTCCAGGACCGTATGCATCCCGGCAGCCCCGAATACCTGCTGCCGATCCTGCTCTGGTTCCCCGCCGGCACCGAGGAGGCCGCGCTGCGCCGGGCCGTGGCCCGGCTGGTGGAGCGCCACGATCCGCTGCGCACCCGCTACGCGATGGACGGTCAGGGCCTGCACGCGGTGGTGCTCCCGGCGGCGGACGCGGTCCCCGACTTCACCGCCGTGGACACCACCCCGGACGGCGTCGCCGGGCAGTTGCGCGCCGCCCTCGCCGAGGGCTTCGACCTGGCCTCCGCTCCCCCGGTCCGCTACCGCCTGATCCGCGACGGCGGCCCCGAGCAGCTGCTGCTGACGGTGGTCCACCACATCGCCGGGGACGGCTGGTCCTCGCGCCTGATCGAACGCGACCTGCGTGCCTTCGTCGCGGCGGAGCCTCCGGACTCCCCCGCCGGTCTGCCCGCCCTGCCGGTGCGCTACCGGGACGCCGTCGCCTGGCAGCGCGGGCTGCTCACCGAGCAGGTCGCCGCCGAGCAGCTGGCCCAGTGGCGCACCGCCCTGGACGGCCTCGCCCCGCTGGCCCTGCCCGGAACCCCGGACCGGCCGCCGTACCGGGGGATCGAGGGCACCGGCGTCGAGGCGGAGATCCCGCCCGAGGCCGCCGCCGCGCTGCTGGCCCTCGGCCGGGAGGCGGGCGTCTCGCCGCACGTCGTCCTGCTGACGCTGTGGACGGCGCTGCTCGCCCGCTCCGGCGGCGGCTGGGACTTCGGGGTCGGCACCCCGTACGCCGGGCGCGACCGGCCGGAACTGCACGATCTGGTGGGCCTGTTCATCAATGTGGTGGTGATCCGCGCCCGGCTCGCGCCGCACCTGTCGTTCCGGGCCGCCGTGGAACGGGTCGCGCGGGTCTGCGGGGACGCCTTCGCCCGCAGCGCGGTGCCGTTCGAACGGGTGGCGGACGCGGTGGAGCCGGTGCGTGACCGCTCCCGCACGCCCGTCTTCCAGACCCTCTTCACCCTGAGCGGCGACGGGCTGGTCGGCCAGCAGGTCCGCGAGCGGGACCTGCGGCTGCTGGCCGATGCCTGGCGGGTGGCGCGGACCGATGTCGCGCTCACGCTCTGGCCGCGTCCCGACGGCGGCTTCGGCGGGGTCGTCGAGTACGGCGTGGACGTCGTCCCCGAGCCCGTGGCGCGGGAGTTGGCGCGGGCTCTGGGCGCGCTGGCGGTCGCGTTCGCGGCCGATCCGGACACGGCGCTGGACACCCCCGGGCTGGACGCCCCCGCGCGACCGGAGCCGGCCGCGGATTCACCGCTGACGGCGGCCGTCCTCGGCTTCGTCCGCGAGGTGCTCCAGCGGGACGACATCGGCCCGGAGGACGACGTGCTCCGCCACGGCGGCAACTCGCTCACGGTCGCCCGGCTGCTGTGGCACGTGCAGAACGCCTTCGGCGTCGAGGCGTCGATGCGGACCTTCTTCGACCGCCCGACCGCCGCCGCCCTGGCCGCCGAGGTCGAGCGCCTGCTCCAGGCCGAGCTGGACGGGGAGACCGCCCCGTCCCGGCCGCACGCCCTGAGTACCGAGTGAGGAGAACGGGGTCACGATGACGGCCAACCAGGTGGACGGTCCGCCGGCGGCGCCGGTGCGGCGCACCGTCGAGGAGCTGGTCCGGGAGCGGCTGCGGACGGCGGCGGCCCGGACGGTCGCCCCCCGCGCTAACCGTGACCGGCCCGTTCCGCTGTCGGCGGGACAGCAGCAGATGTGGGTGCTGCACCGGCTCGATCCGGGCAGCCCCGCCTATCTGCTCTCCTGGGTGCTGCGGATCGAGGGCCCGCTCGACGCCGAGGCGCTGCGGCTCGCGTGGCGGGACCTGGCGGAACGGCACGAGATCCTGCGTACCCGGTACACGGGGGCCGGCGGCGAGGAGGCGGTGCAGACCGTCGACCCCGGGCCCGCGCCCGGCTGGCGGGTGGTGGACCTGACGCATGTTCCCGCCGGCCGCCGCGAGGAGCGCGCCCGGCGGGTCGCCGAGTGGGTGCGCCGCCGCCCGTTCGACCTGGCGGCCGAGCAGCCGCTGCGGGTGACCCTGCTGCGGCTGGGGCAGCGGCTGCACCTGATGGTGGTCGCGGTTCATCACATCGCCTGCGACGGGCCGGCGCAGCTCGGCCGCGAGCTGGGCCCGCTGTACGCGGCGCGGATGTCCGGGCAGCCCGCCGGGCTGCCGCAGCCCGCCGTCCAGTACGCCGACTTCGCGGTCTGGGAGCGCGCCGGCCTGGCCGAGGGGCGGCTGGAGCCGCACCTGGCGCACTGGCGCGCCGTCCTCGACGGGGTGGCCGAGCTGCCGCTGCCGCTGGACCGGCCGCGCCCGGCCCGCCCGGACGGACGCGGCGGGGCGGTCGTCGTCGAGGTCTCGGCGGAGACGTCCGAGGCCGTGCGGGCGCTCGCCGCCGCGCACCGCACCTCGCCGTTCGCGGTGCTGCTCACCGCGTTCCACGCGGCGCTCGGCCGGATCGCGGGCGCCGACGACGTGACCGTGGGCCTGCCCGCCACCCTGCGCACCGCGCCGGAGCTGGCGGACCTGGTCGGCTACCTGGTGAACACGGTGGTGGTACGGGCGCGTCCGCGCGCCGGGGTGTCCTTCGGCGAACTGCTGGACGAGGTGCGCGGCGGCCTGCTCGGGGCGCTGGATCACCAGGCCGCGCCGTTCGCCTGGGTGGTGGACGACCTGGCGCCGGTCCGCGCGGCGGGCGTGAACCCGCTCTTCCAGGCCGCTTTCGACATGGACGTCCCGGCGGGCGAGGAGCTGTTCCGGCTGCCGGGCCTGACGGTGCGGCAGCTGGGACTGGCCGAGGCGCCCACCGCCAAGTTCGACCTGAACCTGCACGCGGACGTGCTCCCGGACGACCGGTTCGCGGCGCGGCTGGAGTACGCGGCGGCGGTGGTCGACGAGGCGACGGCGGCGGAGTGGGCCGCGTGCTGGCGCTCGGTGCTGGAGGCGGGCGTACGCGACCCGGACGCCCTTCTCTCCGGATCGGACATGCTTCCCCCCGGGTCGGACGCCCTTGTCTCCGGCACAGACGTGCCTCTCCCCGGCACAGACGTCACTCTCCCCGCCCCGGACGCCTCTCCCTCCCCGTCGGCTCCCCACCCCCGTGAGTCAGGAAGGGCGGCCCCCGTCGCCTCGGAGGGGGCGGCCCCCGGCGCCCCGCTCCCGGGAACGCGGCCGGCGGCGGAGCCGGAGCCCCGGTCCGGCCGGCCGTCCGAGACCGCGGCGGAGCGGGTGGCCGAGCTGGTGACGGCGGCCTGGTGCGAGGCCCTGGGCGTGGCCGGCCCTGACCCGGAGGACAACTTCTTCGACGTGGGCGGCGACTCGCTGCGCGCGGTCGCCCTCGCCGGGCAGCTGCGCGGCGAGGGACTCGACGTGACGGCGGCGGACCTGTTCGAGCACCAGTCGATCGCCGAGCTGACCGCGGCCCTGGCCGAACGCGCGGCGGTGGTGGGCCTGCCCGACCCGGTCGCGCCGTTCTCCCTGCTCTCCCCGGAGGATCTCGCCGCGCTGCCGGCGGGCCTGGTGGACGCCTATCCGCTGGCCGCCGTCCAGCTCGGGATGCTGGTCGAGCAGCGGTCCCAGGCGCAGCTCAACACCTACCAGGACAGCACCTCCTACTTCGTACGCGACGACGCCCCGCTCGACCCCGACCTGCTGTGGCGGGCCGTGCAGACCGTGGTGGACCGGCACGAGGTGCTGCGGACCTCCTTCGACCTGTCCGGGTTCACGGTCCCCCTGCAACTGGTCCACCGCGCCGCCCCGATCGAGGTGGGCACGACGTTCGTGCCGGACGGCGAGCCCGAGGACTGGCTGCCGCTGCTCAAGGAGTTCGGGGCCGCCGAGCGGCGCACGCCCATGGACCTGAGCCGCCCCCCGCTGATCCGGGTGCACGCGCACGCGCGCCGGGACCGCGCCCGGTGGTGGCTGACCATCACCGAGTGCCACCCCATCCTGGAGGGGTGGAGCTTCCACACCATGCTGATGGAGTTCCTGACGGTCTACCGCGCGCTGCGCGACGGCGGCCTCCCGCCGCGCCCCGAGCCGGTGCCCTTCCGCTACGCCGACTACATCGCGGCCGAGGCACGGGCCAGGGCCGGCGAGGAGGACCGCGACCACTGGCGGCGCGCGGTGACGGGGCGGGCCGAGCCGCCGCTGCCGGTGGCCTGGCAGGACCCGCCGGAGGCCCCGCGGCTGCGCGCCCAGTACCTGGTGGACCTGCGCGACCTGGACCCCGAGCTGCGCCGCCTCGCCGAACAGACCCGCACCTCGCCCAAGGCGGTGCTGCTCGCCCTCCACCTGACCGTGATGAGGCTGGCGGCCGGCGGGACGGAGGACTTCTTCACCGGCCTGGTCTGCGACGCCCGGCCCGAGGCGGCGGGGGCGGACCGGGTGCTCGGCATGTACCTCAACACCCTGCCGTTCCGGCACCCCCTCGGCGCGCGCACCTGGGGCGACCTGGTGCGCGGGGTGCACGACGGGCTGACCGCCCTGTGGCCGCACCGCGCCTATCCGATGCCGTCGGTGCAGCAGGAGTTCGGCGGCGGCGACCGGCTGCTCGACGTGTTCTTCAACTACCTGGACTTCCACCAGGTGGACGACGACCTGGTGGACGGCGACCGCACCTACAACGACAACGTCAACGAGTTCGGCCTGCACGTCTTCACCGTCCCCGGGCTGCTGCGCGTCAACGCCGACAACCACACCGTGGGCCCGGACGCCGCCCCGGTGTTGCTGGGCCTCTACCGGCTGGTCGCGGAGGAGATGGCGCTCGGCCCCGACGGACCGGTGGAGCTGGTCCGCGCCCGGCTCGCGGAGGACCAGCCCGGGCCCGGACGGCCCCTCAGACGTCCGCTGCGGCGGCAGGCGGTCGACGGGCCCGTCGCGGCGGTGCTGCCGCGGCTGGTCGAGGCGGCGGAAGAAGCGACGGCGGAAGCGACGGAGGACACGGCGGAGGACACGGCGGCCGAAGCCGCCGCGGGCGACCGGATCGGCGCCGGGGTCACCGCCCGGGTGCTGGGCCGGGACGGGCTGCCGGTGCCGCGCGGTGTCCCCGGCGAGCTGTGGCTGGCCGGGACGGCGTGCGCGGATCCCGGCTGCCCGCACCCGTACGACCCCTGCGGCGCCGAGGGCGGCCCGGTGCTGCACCGTACCGGCGCGGCCGCGCGCCTCGGACTCGACGGGGCCCTGGAACTGCTGGGCCCCACGGAACTGGACCCGGAGGCGGCGCTGCTGTGGCCGGACGGCTCGGCGGACGCCCTGCTGCGGGCGGCCGAGCTGATCGAGCGTCACCGGCGGCCCGCCGAGAGTCTGCTGCTGATCCGCCGGGTGAGTGAGGACGACGGCAGGCTGACCGCATACCTGCGCACCCCGGACGGCACCGAGGCGGACGTCGACCCGGTCCGCCGCTGGCTGGCGGACCGGCGGCTCCCCCGGCGGCACACCCCCGAGGCGTGGGTCGAGGTCCCGGAGTGGCCGCTGCGCGCGGACGGGACGCTCGACGTCGAACGGCTCCCCGAGCCCGCCGCGCCGCAGCCGGAGGAACGGGCGGCGGCGAAGACCCCCTGGGACGACGTCTTCGAGAAGTTGCTGCGCAAGGCGCTCGGCCCGATCATCGAGGGTGCTGCGGAGCGGCCGGCCGACCTGGTCCTGGCCGACGCGGGTCTGGACTCCTTCGGCATGGTCGGCCTGCTCGTGGCGATCGAGCACGCGTACGACATCACCATTCCCGACGACATCCCGATGGTCGACGTCTTCCGCACGCCCCGCACGCTCTGGGAGACGGTGACCCGCCTGCGCGAGGAACAGGAGAGTTCGTAAGGCACGAGGGCACGAGGGATCGCTGAATCAGGCAGGGCGGGGGGGGGAGGTCCCCCCCCGCCCGTGCGTCAGGCGATGCCTCGGCCGCCGGCCGGCCGGGTCTGGTCTCCGGCGTGCCCGGCGAGGGCGGCCGCTTCGGCGAAGACCGCGGCGACGGCGGCGTAGTCCTCGTCGTCGCGCGCGGTGTCGAGGATGAAGGTGCGGCAGCCCTCGCGCAGGTACCGCGCGAGTTCGGCGGCCACCCGGCCGCGTTCCCCCACCAGGTAGGGGCAGAAGGTCGCGTAGGTGCGGAACGGCCCCATCCAGTACGGGCTTTCCGGCCCGCCCGGGAACTCCTCCGTCGCGGAGAGCCGGGCGACCCACTCGGAGTCGGAGCGCCTGCGGGCCAGCCCCTGGAGCATCCGGCCCGCCCGGCTGTCCGGGAACCGGCGGCGGGCCTCCTCCCAGGCCTGGGCCTCGGTCTCCCGCGCCAGCACGCCGATCCGCACGCCGAGCGCGAGACCGTCCGCCCGCCCGTCCGGCTGCCCATCCGCCGGACCGTCCACCTGCCCTTCCGCCCGCAGCGGCTCCCCCGGCACGGGGTAGGTCACGCTGACCGCCCCGAGCGCCCGGCCGGTCTCCCGGCCGGCCGCGGAGGAGCCGGAGACGAACAACTCGGGGCGCAGGTGCGGGGGAAGCGGCGGGAAGAGGGTCAGGGAGTCGACGCGGTAGAAGTCGCCGGCGTGGTCCACCGGGCCGCCGTCCAGCAGCCGCAGCAGGGTCCGCGCGTACTCGGCCAGCCGCCGGTAGCGGTCGTCGTGCGGGACCGTGTCGCCGAGCGCGGCCAGGTCGGTCCGGTTGCCGCCCGCGACCAGGTTGAGGCAGACCCGGCGGCCGTGCAGGAGGGCGAGGCTGGCGATGGTCTTGGCCACCGTGTACGGGTGCGCGTAGACGGGCTGGAGGGCCACCAGCGGGGCTAACCGCTCGGTGGCGGTGAGGAGTTCCTGGGCCACCGTCCAGGGGTCGACGGTGTTGTTGTCCGAGTAGACGAGTGCGCCCCGGTAGCCGGCCTGCTCGGCCAGGCGGGCCGCCCGCCGGACCACGGCGCGGTAGTCACCGCAGGGCAGTCCGGCGCCGGCCGCGCGGTCGGGCGGCGGAACGGTGGCGAAGAGGCGCGGGGCCCCGTCGGGTGCGGGCGCGGGGGCGGGGGCGGGGGCTGAGCCGGTCACGGTGACACACCTTTCGAGGCCGGGTGGGATCGGCACGGAGCAGCGGTCCCCGCCCCACGCCTGGTGCGGATGACGGCGGTCAGGCCGGACCGGCGAACTCGAAGCGGTCGGGGCACACCACGGCGTCACCGGGGGTGAGCCGGGCGAGCACATGGGCGCGCAGGTCCTGCGCGGTGGGTCCGGGCGTCCGGGTGGTCACCCGGGCGACCACCCGCGCGTCGGGCCCCTCGCCGTCGACCCGGACCGCGGCGTCCGCCACGTCCGGATGGTCGCGGACCGCGTCAGCCGTCGCGGCGAGGGAGAACCGGTCCGCACCGCGCTCCGCGACGTCGGGCGAGAGGGCGGCCGGGACGGCGAGGGCGCCGAACAGGGAGGCCACCTGGTCCCAGCCGAGGCCGTCCGGGGCCGCCAGGTGCAGCCGCAGCAGCGCCTCCGGGCCGGTGAGCAGGACGCGCATCTGAGGTGTCCTCAGCGCGGCCCCGTTGAAGGTGCCGTAGACCAGCATCTCGTCCCGGCCGAGGTCGACGTCCAGGTAGGCGACGAAGCCCTTGGTGTCGGGAACGTTCTCGTCCTCGCCCATCAGCAGCCGCAGTTCGCGCCCCTCGGCCAGGCCGCGGGCCAGCTCCTCCTCGCCCATGCGCTGGAGCTCATCGAGCGGCGTGCGGTAGGTGAAGTTGACGATGATCCCGTCCGCGAAGGCGGTCCCGCGCTCCTCCCCCGTGCGGCGCAGCAGCTCCTGCCGGTCGAAGTGGCCGATCCGGTAGCGCCGGAAGACCCGGAAGGACTCGGCCTGCACCCGGGCGACGAGTTCGCCGAGTCCGGGGCGGTCCGCGACGTCGACGGTGATCGGGAGAATGGTGTGGAAGCAGCCGACGACGTCCAGCTCGTCGTCGCCGCGTCCGGCGAAGTGGCTGCGTACCGTCACCGTACGGCTGCCCGAGAAATGGGCGGTGAGCAGGACGACCGCGGCGGTGTAGACGTGGGCGGGGTTGACGCCGTGCCGGCGGGCGGCGCTGACGAGCAGCGCGGGCGCGGCGTCGGAGAGGTACTCGGAGCCGTGGCGGCGGAAGAGGCCCGGGGGATCGGGGACGAAGACCCGGTTGCGCATGCGGCGCACCTCCTGCGCCCAGAAGGCGCGGGCGTTGCGCCGGGCGCGGGCCAGCGGCCCCTCCTGCTCGGCGAGGGCGGCGTCGAGGAACTGCGGGGCGGGCGGACGCGGGTCGCCACCGGGGTCCCGGGCGGCCCGCAGCGCCTGGATCAGGTCGGCGAGGACGATCTGGGAGCTGCGCCCGTCGAAGACCGCGTGGCAGACGGCCAGGGCGAGTCCGGCCGCCTCGCCGTCGCGGACCACCACCGCCGCCCGGACGAGCGACGGGGCGTCGGGGGCGAAGGGGCCGTGCAGGAACGCGTCGGGGAGCGGTTCGGCGTCGTCTCCCGGGTGCTCGAAGAAGTCGACGGCGGCCGTGGGCTCGGGATGTACCCGCTGGAAGGGGCGTCCGTCCGGGTCGACGCCGAAGGTGGTGCGCAGCGCCTCGTGCCGGCGGACGACGGCGAGCAGGGCGGCGGCGGCCTCCTCGGGCGTGACGCCGGGGCCGGGGTCGACGCGGACGGTGATGGTGGTGCCGGTGCCGCGGCACAGGTTGTCCCACTCGTGTTCCTGGGCGCCGCCGAGCGGGCCGGTGCGCGTTTCGTCGACCATGTCGGCGACCTCTTGGGGGGTGAGGAGGAACCACAACGGGATGAGATTCGCGCCTTCGAAGCGCTACAACGCTTCGACCGGACCATCAATATCCAGCCCGGAACCGGCACGTCAAGATCCCTGCACCGCGCCGTACAGCCCGGCGGCCCTGTCCCCGGTATTCCGCTCACGGATGAGCGCAACGCCGCCCGTATGAAGCGAAGTTGACTGGCCGTGAGGTCGGGCCGTCGACACCGCCTCCGCGTTCCCGCTGCGTGCACACCTCTTGACGCAATGTTGCCACGTTCATATGTTGAGCAGTCGAAGCGCTTCGACTACTGCGCCCGGAAACCTGCCCCGTCCGGCCGCAGTCCTCCGCTCAACCGGTCCGCGCCGCCGTGTCACCAGGCGTTCGAGGGACCGTCCGCGCACAGCCGGGCCGCTATCCACAGGCGCGTCGCCCCGACACCTCGCGAGGACTTCCACCATGCCGTCTGCACGGAAACGTCGGGATGCGCGCCGAAGGCTGCGCATCCCGCCCACCATCGCCGGAACCCTCGCCCTGGTGCGCCTGCTGCCCCGGATCAGCCGGGCCAGGACCGCCTGGGGCCTGGCCGGGGTGTTCGCCGTCTCGGTGCTGCCGACCGCCGTCGCGGTCGCCACCGGCCTGCTCGTCGGCGCCGTCCCCGGCGCGCTGGAGCACGGGGTGTCGTCCTCCGCCGGCCGCCACCTCTTCGTCCTGCTCGGTGCCGTCGGTGTGCTGGTGGTCGTCCAGCAGGGCGTGCCGCCGCTGCTGACCGCGCTGGCCGACGCCTTCGGCCGGGACGTCGACCGGTATCTCCAGCAGGAGGCGATGGCGGCGGTCGGCCGTCCGGACCGGGTGGACCACCTGTCGGATCCGGAGGTGCTCGCCGCGCTGCGGGTCGTACGCGGTCTCGGCGTCGCGGAGGGCGGCCGCCCGAGCCAGGCGGTCGCCGCGCTCGCCTATGTGCTGCCCGCGTGGCTGCGGGCGCTGACCGGCGCGGCCGTGCTCCTCGCCTTCCACTGGTGGCTCGGCCTGCTCTGGCTGGTCGCCTGGCCCGTCGCGGTGCACCGGATGCAGCGGGAGTACTTCCGGGTGGGCGAGCTGGGCTTCGGTCAGAGCGGGGCGCTCCAGGAGGCGGAGTACGTGCGGGACCTGGCGCTGACCGCCGGGCCGGGGAAGGAGGTGCGGCTGTGGGGCATGCTGGACTGGCTCACCGCGCGCTTCGAGACGGCCTGGCGGAGCGCCCTGGAGCCGGTGTGGCGGCAACGCCGGCCCCGGGCCCGGGTCATCGGCGCGACCACCGGACTGCTCGGCGCGGTCAACCTGGTGTCGTACGCGGTCCTGGGCTGGGCCGCCGTCCACCGCGACCTCGACCTGGCCGGGCTGGCGATCTGCGTCCAGGCCCTCGCCCTGGCCAACACCTACACCGCGTTCGACGATCAGAACGCCCAACTCGCCTACGCCGCCGTGGCGGTGCCGCACGTACTGGCGCTGCGCGAGCACGCCGCGCCGGGTGGGACGAACGACGGGACGGGTGACGGGACGGGCGAAGGCGACGGGGAGCGGGGCGCCGTCCCCGCGTCCGCGCCGGAGTCGCTGCCCGCCGAGGCGGTACGTTTCCGCGACATCCGGCTGCGCTACCCCGGCACCGAGCGGAACGCGCTGAACGGGGTCGACCTCGACATCCGGGCCGGGCGCTCGCTCGCGATCGTGGGCGAGAACGGCGCCGGCAAGAGCTCCCTGGTCAAGCTGCTCTGCGGGCTGCACGTGCCGACCTCGGGCCGGATCGAGGTGGACGGGCACGATCTCGCCGGCCTGGACCCGCGCGAGTGGCGGCGCCGGGTCAGCGTCCTCTTCCAGGACTTCGCCCGCTACCACCTCAGCGCCGCCGACAACATCACGCTGGGCGCCCCGGACCGCGCCGACGACGCGGAGCTGTTACGCACGGCGGCGGAACGCGCCGGTGCGCTGGCCGTCATCGAGGCGCTCCCGAACGGCTGGGACACCGTGCTCTCCCCCGAGTACACGGGCGGCACCGACCTGTCCGGCGGACAGTGGCAGCGCGTCGCGCTGGCCCGCGCGCTGTTCGCGGTCGGCGCGGGCGCGCGGGTCCTCGTCCTGGACGAGCCGACCGCCGCCCTCGACATCCGCGCGGAGGCCGAGCTCTACGACCGCTTCCTGGAACTGACGGCGGGGCTGACCACCGTCCTGATCTCGCACCGCTTCTCCACGGTGCGCCGGGCGGACCGGATCGTGGTGCTGGAGCAGGGGCGTGTGGTCGAGGACGGCAGCCACGACGAACTGATGGCGCTGGACGGCACCTACGCGCGGATGTTCCGCATCCAGGCGGAGCGCTTCACCGCGGCGGACGACCACACGCCGACCTACGACCACACACCGACCGACGGCCACACGAATCCCGGCGATCGCACGAAGCCCGGCGACCGCGCACCCGGTGGCGATCCAGGGCCGCCGCCCCTCGTGCCCCTGCCGGTCGCCGCGGCCGAGGCGGCTGCGGAGCTGGAGGCCGGACATGCGTGAATCCCTGCGTTCCTACCTCGCCCTGATGGCCATAGGCTTTCGCGCCGCGCCCTGGCACGCCACCTGGCAGCTGATCACCGGCATCGTCTTCGCGGTCTCCGTCCCGGTCGGCGGTCTCGGCGCCAAACTGCTGGTGAACTCCTCGCTCGACGGTGACCTGCACGGCTCGCTGACGGCCGCGCTGCTGCTCGCCGCCGTCGTCACCGCCGCCCTCGCCGCGGTCTTCTACTACGTGCACTGCCTGTTCACCGTCCAGGAGCGGGCCGGAGCCCACGCCACCCTGGAGCTGATGCGGCTCATCGGCGGCGCGGACGGGCTCGCCCACCACGAGAACCCCGACTATCTCGACCAGGTCCAGCGCATCCGCGAGGAGCAGGGCCAGCTCGCCGGGATGGTCAACGCCACCGCCGGCGTGATCCGGGTGATCGCCACCCTGACCGTCACCGCGGTCCTGCTCGCGCGGGTCGACCCGCTGCTGCTCTTCCTCCCGCTGCTCGCCATGCCCTCGTTCTGGCTGGGCAAGCTCAGCCGCGATCTGCGGGTCCGGGCCGACGAGGCGACCAGCGAGCCCGAGCGGCTGCGCCGGCACCTCTTCGAACTCGGCACCTCCCCCGACTACGGCGCGGAACTGCGCGTCTTCGGCCTCACCGGCGTGCTCGGGGACCGGCACCGGGCCGTCGCCGAGCAGGTGGCCGCGCGCCGCAACCGGGCCGGGTGGCAGGCGGCGGGGCTGGCCGCGCTCGACAGCGCGCTCAACGCGCTGGGCTATGTCGCCGCCATCGCCCTCGTGCTGATGCTGGCCGTGCACCGGCACGCGAGCGCGGGCGACGTCGTCCTGGTGGTGGGACTGGCCGCGCAGATGAGCGCCACCGTGGGCACCGCGGTCGGCTACGGCACCTACTTCCTCCATGTGATCACCGTCGGACGCCGTTTCACCTGGCTGCGCCGCCACGCGGCCGACGAGCGGCGGGCCGCCGCGCCGGCCGGACCGCCGGCGCCGATCCCCGAGCGGCTGCGGCAGGGCATCGAGCTGCGCGACGTGCGCTTCCGCTACCCCGGCGGGGACGGGAACCGGGAGGTGCTGCGCGGGGTGACGCTCAGCGTGCCGCCGGGCTCGGTGGTGGCGTTGATCGGGGAGAACGGCGCCGGCAAGTCGACGCTGGTCAAGATGGTCTGCGGGTTCTACCGCCCGGACGAGGGCGCCGTCCTGGTCGACGGCACCGAGCTGGGGGCCTTCGACCCGGCCGCCTGGCGGGCCCGCTGCGCGGGCGCGTTCCAGGACCACGTCCGGCTGGAGTTCACCGTCCAGGAGACCGTGGGCCTGGGCGACCTGCCCCGGATCGAGGACCGTGCCGCCGTGGGCGCGGCGCTGGCCCGCGGCGGCGCGACCACCCTGGTCGCCGCCCTGCCCGACGGGCAGGACACCCGGCTCGGCACCCGCCGGCCGGGGGGCGTGGACCTGTCGGGCGGCCAGTGGCAGAAGCTCGCGCTGTCCCGGGGCCTGATGCGCGAGCGGCCCCTGCTGCGTGTCTTCGACGAGCCGACGGCCGCCCTCGACGCGCACACCGAGCACGCCCTCTTCGAGCGGTTCGCGGCGGCGGCCCACGAGACGCGCGAGACCGGCGGGATCACCTTGCTGGTCTCCCACCGGTTCTCCACCGTCAGCATGGCCGACCTGATCGTCGTCCTCGACGAGGGGCGCGTCGCCGAGACGGGCAGCCACCGCGAGCTGATGGCACGCGACGGCATCTACGCCGAGCTGTACGCCCTTCAGTCCCGGGGCTACCGGTGAGCCGGGGCGCGGCCCGCCGGGGCAGATCGCCGAAGGGAGTCGAGAGACCGTGCTGACACAAGCGTTGACGGCCCGTCGGCTCGCCGAGCTGCGCATGCTGCGCGGCTGGACCCAGGAGGAGCTGGCCGAACGTTCCGGCCTGAGCGTGCGCACCATCCGCAATCTGGAACTCGGCCAGGTGCGCAACCCCCGGCGTTCCTCGATGGACCTGCTGGCACAGGCCCTCGGCATGGAGGCGGCGCAGAAGCTGCCCGCCGGGACCGACGGCCAGGACGCCGCCGTGCGCTGGCGCGGGCCCCGGCCCCCGTCCGGCCCCGTGGTGGGCGGTTCGGCGGAGCGCGAGTGGCTCGCGCACACGGTGCGGGGGAACCGCCTGACGACCGTGCTGGGTCCCGGCGGGGTCGGCAAGACCAGACTCGCGCTGGACACCGCCGCACGGCTGGGCGGGCATTTCACCGACGGCGTGATCGTCGTCGAGCTGGGCGACCTGCCGACCGAGCGCCTGCCCCACGGCAACAACGTGGAGATGGTCCGCCGGCGGGTGCTGCGCCACCTCGACCGGGGCGACGCACGCGCGGCGGCCGACGCCCGGGTGCTGGTCGTCCTGGACAACGCCGAGCACGTCCCGGCCGCCACCGTGCAGGCCTCGCGGGACCTGCTCGCGGCCCACCCGGGCATGCACGTCCTGGTCACCGCGCGCCGCCGGCTCACCGAGCGGCTCGGCGTCAACCACGAGCTGAAGCCGCTGCCGGTGGACGAGCCGGGGCCGGGCGCTCCCGCTCCGGCCGTGGAACTGGTGCTGCGGCACGGCGACGCCCATGCCGACCTGGGCCGCGACCTGCCGCTGATCACCGAGTTGTGCCGCCGCCTGGGCGGCCTGCCCCGCTATCTGGAGTTCGCGGCGGAGCGGCTGCGTACGCTGCCGGTGCGGATGCTGCTCGCGGACGGTCCGAGCGCGGCCCTGCTCTCGTCGGACGACCACGCGCTGCTGCGGCACCAGCGGTCGGTCGCGGAGGGCATCCGGTGGAGCCTGGACCTGCTGACGGAACACCACCGGTCGCTGATCACCGGGATCTCCATGACGCTGGCCCACCGCTGGTTCACCGCCGAGGACGTGGCGGCGCACCGCTGGTGGACCGCCGGGGAGGTGGCGGCGCACCGCGGCGGCGGGCGGCGCCCTCCGGAGGTCAACGCGCTGCTGCTGTTCCCCGACCTGCTGGAGACCTCGCTGGTGGTGGCCGACCCGGACGACCGGTACCGGTACCGGCTCGCGCCGTTCGTCGCGGAGGTGCTGCGGCCGACCGCCGACGCCTGCTGAACGGGTACGACGCCGACCGCCGACGCCTGCTGAACGAATACGACACAGGGCACGGCGCCGGCTCCGCGTCGTGCCCCGTCGCCGTACCGGGGGCCGGCCTCAGTCCCCGGCGGGGCCGGGCACCGGCCAGTCGTCGGGGTCGTCGCCGTGCGCGTGCACCAGGGCGAGGACGATCCGCTCCATCCCGAACGCGGCGCAACTGCTGTGCGCCGGGCCGCCGTTCGGGGCGCCGATGCCGAAGCGCTGTCCCAGGTGCTCCTTGTGCAGGTTGGCCGAGGCGATCGCGGTGCCCGCGTCGCCGTCGCGGACGGGGGCGACGAACTCGTACTTGAGGCTCTGCTGGAGCTGGCTGGAGCGCATGAAGCGCGCCCCCGGCCCGAAGAAGGGGTCGCTGGCCGCCTCGACCCGCACCTCGACGCCGAGCCGGGCGAACAGGGTCCGGCTGCGCTCGATCCACTCCTCGCGCCAGTCCAGGGCGTCCCGCTCGCTCCCCACCGCGACGAACTCGCGCATCCGGAACGAGCGGAACCGGCCGACCTCGCTGGTGGCCTCGTGCCGGTAGCAGGAGCCGGCCACGTCGAAGTGGCGCGGCGCGTCCAGGACCCGGTCGGCCAGGGCCGGGTAGACGCTGTAGCAGACCGCCGGGGCGAGCACGGTGTCGGTGGCGGTCCTCTCCTCCTCGCCGAGCGGGCCGTCCGGGGCGCTGCCTTCTCGGCCGTCCGGCGTCAACGCGTGTACGGAGCCGAGGAGATGGGGGAAGGACTCGGCGTACTCGGCGCGCTCGATGTGCCGGCGCGGGACGACCGGGGGGTGCCAGGAGGGACCCGGGGTGCCGGTCGGGTGGAGCGCGGTGAGCGCGGCCTGGAGGGCGGTCAGCACCGACTCGAACCTGGCGGTGAAGCCGAGCACGCCGGCGACGCCGGTCGGCAGCAGCCAGCCGGCGGCGACGAGCCGGGCGAGCGGCCGGTCCGGCTCGTCCGCGGATCCGGCCGGAGCGGCGGCGGACGCCGTCGGGGCGGGCGAGGTCACAGGGATCAGCTCCTTGGATGGTGTGGAGACGCGCCCGGCCTCGGCGGACGGGCCCGGAGTCAGAGGCGCAGGGTGCGGGCGAGGTCGCCCAGGCGTTCCGGCAGGGTGCCGTCCACGGCCGCGGTGAGCAGGCCGAGGTAGCCGTCGGCGAGGGTGCCGGCCGCCGCGGGGGTGAGCAGCGAGGTGTTGTACCGGAGCACGAGCACGGTCTCCGTCCCGCGGTGGGACAGCTGGAGGGTGAGGTCGAACTGGCCCTGCTGCTGCGGCAGCGGACGCGCCCGCACGGTGTGGCCCGGCGGCAGCCAGGCCCCGGGCGGCGCCCCGTCGTCCTCCACGGCCACCACGAACAGCAGGCCGATCAGGCCCGCCCGGTCCGCGGAGCGCGGCCGGTCGACCAGGCGGGGCATCAGGGCGAACGGGTAGGCGCGGTGGACCAGCGCGGACCGGAGCGCGGCGGCGGTCCGGCGCAGCAGGCCGGCGAAATCGTCGTCGGTCTCGACACGCGCCGCCAGCGGCAGGGTGTTGACGTAGTGTCCGGTCGCGGTGCGGGACGCGCGGCCCGAGCGGACGGAGGCCGGGTAGCCGAGCAGCCGGTCCCGTTCCCCGCTGAGGGCGTAGAGCAGCAGCTGGAACCCGGCCAGCAGCACGGCGAACGGTGTGGTGTTGGCCTCGGCGGCCAGTTCCTGGACCCGCTCGACGAGCCGGGCCGGGACCGGCCGCTCCGTCTGGTCGCCGGCGAAGCGGTAGACCTCCGGCCGGGGCAGGTCGCCCACCAGCGGCGGGTCGTGGGGCGCCGCCTCCAGCACGTCCCGCCAGAACCGCGCCGCGGACGTGCCGCGCGGCGACGCCAGGAAGTCCTGTTCGCGGGCGACGAAGTCGGCGTAGGACGCTCCCTGGTCGTCACCCGCTCCGGCCGGCGGCTCGCCGCGCACGGCCCGCCCGTACGCGGCGAGCAGGTCGCGGCAGAGCCGCCCCTGGGAGAGGTTGTCCACGGCGATGTGGTGGGCCGTCACCACCAGCAGTGCGCCGCCCTCCGCACGAAGCAGCAGGGAGACCCGCACCGGCGGCTCCCGGTCCAGTCGGAACGGGCGCCGGGACGCCGTCAGCGCGGCCGCGCGCAGCGCGCCGTCATCGTCCCCGGTCCGGACCACCTCGAAGACGGACGGGTAGGGAGCGGCCGCCCCGGGCAGCCGGCGCGGACCCGAAGACGTCGACCGGAAGAGGCAGTTGAGCATCGAGTCCGCCGCGACGACGGCGAGCGTCGCGGTGCGCAGGGCGGCCACGTCGACGTCGAACTGCAGCTCCACCGCGGCGGAGGTGTTGTAGGCGCTGCTCTCGGGCGCCAGGGCGTGCAGGAACCACAGCGCCTCCTGGCCGACGCTCAGGGGGTGGCCTTCCGCCGCCGTCACAGTGCTGTGGGCCATCGCTGATGCGCGCTCCCGGTGCGTCGTCAGGTCCGCGCGGTCGCGGACTCCGTGCGGCCCAGTAAGGCACCGAAGCAGCGCTCCGGACAGGCAGCGCGGGGGGCAACTCCGGCCGCCGGGCACAGGCAGCGGCAGGGTTCCGGCCCGGGAAACTGCCTCCGCTGTTGCCTGTTGCGGGGGGTACGGCGCTGCCTACGCTCGTCCCTCGTCGGCCGGGTTGCACTGGCACTCACCTGGGGTCAGGACCGTGATATTCGAGCACGCCTACGAAATGGTTCTCGACAACGTCTTCCTGCATCTCGGGGACGCGGTCGAGAACGTCGACGTCTACCTCAAGCTGGAGGGACTCAACCCAGCGGGATCCGTCAAGCTGAAGACGGCCGTCGCCATGGTCGAGGACGCCGAGGCGCGCGGCCTGCTGCGGCCGGGCAGCCGGCTGATCGAGTCCTCCTCCGGGAGCCTCGGCATCGCGCTGGCCATGGTCGCGGCGGAGAAGGGCTACACCTTCATCTGCGTCACCGACGCCAACACCTCCCCGCAGAGCCTGGACGTGATGCGCGCCCTGGGCGCGCACACGATCCAGATCGACCGGCGCGACGCGAGCGGCGGCTACCTGGGCAGCCGGATCTCCTACATCGAGCAGCGCATCGCCGCCGAGCCGGACCTGGTCTGGCTCAACCAGTACGCCAACCCGGCCAACCGTGACGTGCACGACCGGTGCACCGCCGCGGCGATCACCGCCGAGGTCCCGTCCGTGGACTACCTGTTCGTCGGCACCGGCTCCGCCGGGACGCTGATGGGCTGCGTCAGCCACTTCCGCCGGGTCTCCCCCGCGACCCGGATCGTCGCCGTGGACACGGCGGGCTCGGTCAGCTTCGGCACACCGCCCGGCCCGCGCCACATCCCCGGCATCGGGGCGAGCCGGCGGCCCGAGCTGTTCCGGCCCGAGCTGGTGGACGAGCTGATGCTGGTGGCCGAGACCGACGCGGTGCGCACCTGCCGCTGGCTGGCGCGCGGGCGCGGGCTCTTCCTGGGCGGCTCCACCGGCTCGGTGATGGCCGCGGTGCTCCAGCGGGCGCCCGCACTGCCCCAGGGCTCGCGGGTGGTGGCCATCTCACCGGACCTGGGCGACCGCTACTCCCGGACCGTCTACCAGGACTCCTGGGTGGCCGAGACCTTCGGCCCGGGGGCGCTGGCCGCGGACCCGGTCCGCCCTGTCGCCGACCGCCTTTCCGCAGCGAGGAGCTGACACAGTGCTGCCCTTCCACGTCATGGGCGGAAAGGCGGTCCGCGCGGTCGTCGACCGCTCCCGGCCGCGGATCCGCGCGGCCGTCCGGGACGCCTACCTGGCGCACCACCGCGGCGGGACCATCAATCCCGACAGCTACTTCCTGCGCTTCCCCGACAAACCGGAGGCGCGCATCATCGCCCTGCCCGCGCTGCTGCGCGGCGAGCCGACGGTGGCCGGGATCAAGTGGATCAGCAGCTTCCCCGGCAACCTGGACCGCGGCCTCCCGCGCGCCTCCGCCGTGCTGGTCCTCAACGACTACGACACCGGGCACCCCTTCGCCTGCCTGGAAGCGTCGCAGATCAGCGCCGCCCGTACCGCGGCCTCAGCCGCCCTGGCCGCCGAACGCCTCCGGGGCGGCCCGCGGGCGGACCGGGTCGGGGTGGTGGGCGCGGGCGTCATCTCCCGCACCGTGCTGGAGTTCCTGCGCGACCTGGAGTGGTCGGTGGGCGAGGTCGTGGTGCACGACACCGTCGCCGCCCACGCGGAGCGGTCCGCGCGCCACGCGCGCGCCCTCGGCTTCCGCGCCCGCGCCGAGGAGAGCCTGCGCGGCGCGGTCGCGGACGCGGACCTGGTGGTGCTGGCCACCACCGCGGCCGTCCCCCACATCACCGAGCCGGACTTCTTCGCGGCCGGGCAGACGGTGCTCAACATCTCGCTGCGGGACATCGGCCCCGAGCTCGTCGCGCGGGCCCACAACGTCCTCGACGACGTGGAGCACTGCCTGAAGGCGGGCACCTCGCCGCACCTGGCGGTGGAGCGGTACCGGACGCGCGAGTTCATCGACGGCACCCTGGCCGGGCTGCTGCTGGACGAGTACGCGCTCACCCTCGCCAAACCGGTGATCTTCTCCCCGTTCGGCCTGGGCGTGCTGGACCTCGCGGTCGGCGGCCTGGTGCTGGCCGACGGGCTCGCGGACGGCACGGCGCAGGCGTTCCCCGACTTCTTCCCCGAACCCGAGGAGGCGCGGTGGTGAACCGGGCACGGCACCTGATCTCGCTCACGGACCTGCCGGACGACCAGCTCCGGGCCGTCGTCGAGCGCGGCGCCGAACACGCGCGCCGGGCGGCCCTGGGCCTGCCCGCGGCGACGCCCCTGGCCGGGGCCGTGGTCGGCGTCTACTTCCGGCGCACCTCGACGCGCACCCGCACCGCCTTCTCCGCCGCCGCGCTGCGCCTGGGCGCGGGCGTGATCGCGTACGGGCCGCAGGACCTCCAGACCAACACCGGAGAGACCACCGAGGACACCGGGCGGGTGCTGGCGGGAATGCTCGACGTCCTGGTCGCCCGGACCGCCGACGATCCCGGGGAGATGCGCGGATGGGCGGCGGGGCAGCGGCGGATGGCGGTGGTCAACGCGATGAGCTCGGACGAGCACCCGACCCAGGCGCTCGCCGATCTGACCACGCTCACCCTGCACTTCGGCTCGGTGGACGGGCTGCGCGTGCTCTATGCCGGCGAGGGCAACAACACCGCCGCCGCGCTCGCGCTCGGCCTGACCCGCTTCCGCGGCGTGCTGCTCGACCTGCGCACCCCGCCCGGCTACGGCCTTGAGCCGCGCGTCCGCGCCCTCGCCGAGGCCCAGGCGGCCGCCTCCGGAGCCGAGCTGACGGAACGTCATGACCTGGCGGAGCTGCCGAAGGACCTGGACGCCGTCTACACCACGCGCTGGCAGACCACCGGCACCACCAAGCCGGACCCCGACTGGCGCACCGTCTTCGCGCCCTTCCACGTCGGTCCCGAGCTGATGGCCCGCGCCCCCAAGGCCCTCTTCCTGCACGACCTGCCGGCGCATCGCGGCGAGGAGGTCGCGGCGGAGGTGCTGGACGGGCCGGACAGCATCGCCTTCACCCAGGCGGAGAACAAGATGCACAGCGCGATGGCGGTACTGGAGTGGTGCCATGGCCTCGGCTGACCGCGCGGCTCCCGCCGCGCAGACCCCACCGACCCCACCGACCACACCGGCCGGGCAGACCGCACCGACCCCACCGGCCTCACCGACCGGGCGGCCGGGGGCGAGCGGGCCGCCCCGGCTGCGGCTCCAGCGGGTCGCGCCGTTCGTGCCCGGTACGACGGTGGCGATCGGCGACCTCCAGGACCGGCTGGGCCTGACCCGGGCCGAGATCCGCCTCTTCACCGGGTTCCTGGGGCTCGACCGGGTGCCGATGGCCGAGGGGATGACCGGCCTGGACATGCTGCTGAGGACCGGCGAGGCGGTCCTGGACGGAGCGGACCGGGACCGGGTGCGCCACCTCGTGCACCCGCACACCCTGCTGCACATCGCCCCGCCCGCGCACCGCTGGATGATGACGCTGCGGGAGAAGCTGCGGCTGCCCGCGGCCTCGGCCTTCGAACTGTCCCACCAGAACTGCACCAGCGGCCTGTTCGGGCTCAACGTGCTGGAGGCCCTGTTGCGGACCGACCCGCCGGGCGCGCAGGGGCTGCTGCTGGTCGCCGACAAGATCACCTCGCCGCTGGCGCAGAAGATCGTCGGCACCACGATCCTGGGCGAGGCCGCGGCCGCCGTCCTGGTCGGCCTCGACGGGCCGGGCGACGAGGTGATCGGCCAGGCGCACCGCACGCTGGGCGAATACCACGCCTCCCTCGACATGCCGGCCGAGGTCAGGCGCCACTACTCCCAGCGCTATCTGCCGGCCATGCTGGAGGTGCTCCGGGACGCGGTGGCGGACGCCGGGCTCACCCTCGACGAGGTGGACCGGATCCTCCCGCACAACGTCAACCGGCGCTCGTGGGTGATGGCCGCGCAGCAACTGGGCCTGCCCGTCGAGCGCTTCTACCTGGAGAACGTGCCCAGGACCGGCCACTGCTTCGGTGCGGACCCCTTCGTCAACCTGGTCAGCGCGCGCGCCGAGTCCGCGGTCCGTCCCGGCGACGCGGTGGCACTGCTGTCTGCGGGGTCGAGCGGGACCTTCTCGGCCGTGCTGCTCCGCCTCGACGACCTGCCCGCCGGCGCCGGCCACGCGACGCCCCCGCCCCGCACGGAGGGAGACTGACATGGCCCCGGCCACCCGCGACGGCACGGTCCCCGGGCCCGGCGCCCGGCCCGGCTTCGTCCGCCGGCTCAAGGCCGCGGTCACCGGCGATCCCGACGCGCGCTTCGTCCACCTCAACAACTTCGAGGTGGAGCGGGTGTGGGGAGACGGTGAGCCGGGCCTGCCCGGCGCCGGGCTCTCCTTCAACTCCCCCACCGTCAACCGGATGGAGGAGGTCGGCGTCCTGCTCGTCGACGAGGGCGACGCGGTGATCCTCAAGGACGCCGTCGAACCCGCCCTGGAGGAGTATCTGCGCGGCCTCGGTCTGGCGGCGGGCCGGGTGCTGACGGTGGACCGGAACGCCCCCGAGCGCCCGGTCGCCGTCGACGCGCTGGACTCCCCGCGCCTGCTCGCCGAGCTGGCCGCGATGGCCGACGGGCGCACCCACCTGATGCCGATGGGCGTCTCCGCGCACGAGGAGCGGCTGGCCGCGGCCACCGGCCTGCCGCTCGCGGGGCCGTCCGCCGCCGTCTGCAAGCACGTCAACGGCAAGCTCTTCAGCCGGGCGCTGGTGGACCGGTCCGGACTGCGGCAGGTCCCGGGCACCGGCTGCCGGACCGTCGACGAGCTGGCCGCCGCGCTCAAGGAACACCTGTCCTGCGGTGCGGGGCCGGTGGTGGTCAAGGAGTCGCTCGGCGTCTCCGGGCGCGGCCTGGTGGTCCTGGACAGCGCCCGGCGCGGCGAGCGGCTGGTGCGGATGGCGGCGCGGCGCGGCGAGCGGCTCGACGTCGTCGTGGAGCGGTGGATCGACAAGGAGTGCGACCTCAACTACCAGTTCCTGGTGGGCCGGGACGGCTCGGTGTCGTTCGAGACCGTCAAGGCGGCGCTCACCGAGAACGGCGTCCACCGCGGCCACCTCTTCCCGCCCCCGCTGACGCGGACGCAGACCGCGGAGCTGGAGACGGCGGCGCAGACCCTGGGCAAGGGGCTGGCGGAGGCGGGCTACTTCGGCGTCGTCGGCGTGGACGCGATGCTCGGGCGCGACGGGACGCTCTACCCGTGTCTGGAGATCAACGCCCGGTTCAACATGGCGACCTTCCAGAACCGTCTGGCCGAACGGTTCGTGGTCCCCGGCCGGCACGCCCTGGCGACGGTGTTCGACCTCCAGCCGCGGCGCGTGCACGGCTTCGCGGAGGTGCGCGAGGCGCTGGGCGGGCTGCTGTTCGCCCCCGACGCCACGGCCTCCCCGGAGCGCGCCCGCGGCGTCCTGGTCAGCAACACGGCGACGCTGCGCGCGGGCGCGACCCCCGGCCGCCGGTTCCCGGGCCGTCTGTACGCGGTCTGCGTCGGCGACGGCCCGCAAGACGTCAACGCCCTGAGATCGGCAGCGGCTCGGGCCCTGGAGAAGATGGTGGAACAGGCATGAGCGGTCCCGGACCTGACGCACTCGAAGAACTCTCGGGACAGGGCTGGGCGCGGGCCCGGACCGCCCCCGCGGACCTGAGCGGGCCGAGCGGCTGGCGGGACCTGGCCGAACGCTTCGGCACACCGCTCTACGTCTACGACGGCGACTGGCTCGCGGACAACCTGCGCACCCTGCGCGCCGCGCTCCACCCGGCGCTGGAGGTCTTCTTCTCCCTCAAGTCCAACCCCAACCGCGCCGTCTACGAGGTGCTGCGCTCGGCGGGCGCGCGGGCCGAGGTCTCCTCGCTCGCCGAGCTGTGCACGGTCCTCAACGCCGGCACCGACCCCGCCGACGTGGTCTTCCTCGGACCCGGCAAGAGCGGGGCCGAGATCGAGGCGTGCGTCAAGGCGGGCCTGTACGCGGTGGTCTGCGAGTCCTTCGCCGAACTCGCCCTGATCGACGCCGCCGCGGCCCGGCTGGGGGTGCGCCAGCGCGTCCTGCTCCGGGTCAACCCGGCTTACTCCGTCGCCGGTTCACGGCTCACCATGGGGGGCAAGCCCCGGCAGTTCGGCATCGACGAGGCCGCCGTGACGGCCTCGGGCGCGCTGGTCCGCGCCCACCGGCACGCGTACGTCGCTGGCGTCCAGGTCTACATGGGCACCCGCATCCTCGACGCTGAGGTGATCCGGAAGAACACCGCCTACGTCCTCGATCTCGCCGAGCGGGTGGCCGAGGCCGTCGGCGTCCCGCTGGACGCGGTGGACATCGGCGGCGGGCTCGGGGTGGCGTACTTCGACGGCGAGCACGATCTCGACCTGGCCGCGCTGGCCGAGGGCGTCAACCCGCTGCTGGAGGAGTTCCTCCGCAAGCACCCCGGGACCCGTCTGATCATGGAGTCCGGCCGCTATCTGACCGCGCCGGGCGGTACCTACCTGATGGGCGTGCGCTACCTCAAGGAGTCGATGGGCGAGCGGTTCGCCGTCGCGGACGGCGGCACGCACCACCACATGGCGGCGGTCGGCATCGGCTCCTTCGTCAAGCGCAACTTCCCCGTCGAACTGCTCTCGCGCGCCGTGCCGCCGGACGCGCCGTCGGCGCCCTGGACCGTGGCCGGCCCACTGTGCACCCCCAACGACACCGTCGCCAAGGCCGTGCACCTGCCCGAGCTGCGGGTGGGCGACCTGCTGGGCATCCGCCGCTCCGGCGCCTACGGGCCCTCCGCCTCGCCGTCCTACTTCCTCAGCCACGGCTACCCCGCCGAGGTGCTGGTCCGCGCGGGGACGGCGTACCTGGTCCGGCGCCGGGACACCGTCGACGACCTGCTGTCCCGCCAGGCCACGCACCCGGACCTGTCCGGGACGCCGGACGCCCGCTGAACCCCGTACCCGCCGTGACCGCACCGACCCCAGGAGAAGGACCCATGCCCGCCACCGACGCGACCGACGCCGCCGCGATCCGCACCGCCCTCCAGGAGGGCCTGTCCGAGGTCCTGCGCAAGGAGGTGCCCGAACTCCGCGACGACATGCGCCTGTTCGGCGACCTCTCGCTCGACTCGACCGGCGTGATCGAACTGCTGATGACCCTGGAGGACTCGCTCGGCCTGGAGGTGGACCCGGACGAGCTGACGCCCGAGGTCTTCGACACCATCGGCACGCTCGCGGCGTACGTCCGCGACTGCCTGGCCGGTGCGCAGGAGTCGGTGGGCTGACCCGTGACGTTCGCCGCGCCACCCCATTCCCGGGCGGAGACCGGGGAACCGCCGGCTCTTCCGAAGCCCCTGCCGCTGGCCCGGCCGGTGGTGCGCTCCTTCGTGCCGCGCGCCCAGCCGCCCGGCACGGAGACGGCCCACCGGTTCATGACCGACCTGCTCTCCGTGTTCGGGATCCCCCGGGACGAGGGACTCGTCGCCGCCGGCGGCGGCAACTCGTTCCGCGCGATGGGCACCGAGCTGCTGCACGCCCTGGACCGGCCGCTGCCCCGGCTCGACGTGCTCGCCCTCGCGTTCCACACCCCGGATCTGGACTTCGTCGACGTCGCCGGGTGCGCGCTGGCCGAGCAGTGCGCGGGGCGTCCCGACGTCTTCGCCGTCTCCGGGCAGGGCGTGGGCGCCGCGTTCACCGCTCTGCGCACCCTGGCCGCCCTGCACGCCACGGGACGCGCCGAGCACAGCGCGCTGCTGACGTTCGACCAGACCACGCTCCCGTACCCGGAACCGGACGTGCACGGCCACGACCGCGAGGACTGCGCGGTGCTGCTGCGCACCGACGTGGTGCCGGGGCCCGGATCCGCCCGGCTGGTCTTCACCGACGAGCGCCCGGTGGAGGACGCGCGGGAGGCGCTCGCCGTGCTGGAGCGGCAGCGCTCCGCCCGGCTGGTCCTCGGCGCCACCCTGGCCTCGCTGCTCACCCGCGCCCCGGACCCCGGTGTCGTCACCGGGCCACGGCGCCTGATCTGCGCCAGCGCCTGGGCCGCGCTCGACGCGTCCTGGCCGGAGCGGGGACTGCCCGCCGACCGGCCGACCGTGGTGGCCGACTACGACCCGCACGCCGGACGCCTCTTCCGGGCCGGACTGCTGGGAGCGGCAGAGTGACCCCGCTGTCCACCCCGCCTTTCCCGGACCAGGCCGAACTGCGGCGTCTGGGACGCGAGTCGGGGCTGGCCGCCGGGCTCGCCGCGGTCCTGACCGGACTCGACCCGTACGCCGTCGCCCCCGGGGGACGGGCGGTGCTGCCGGTGGCCGACGTGCCCGCCGACGCGCGTATCGTCCCGCACGTCTTCGCGCACCGGGAGGGCCTGGCCCTGGTCCGGCTGCCGGCCCCGGGGGGCGGCGGACTGCCGGCCTCCCGCTCGGCGGCGCTGGCCGCGGTGCGCTGCGGGGTGCTGGAGCGGCTGCTGGACGCGGCGGCGCACCGGCTGGCCGGGCGCGGCTTCGGCGGAGTGCCGCTCGCCGAGCAGCAGTTGGTCCAAGGGGCGACGGCGGACGTGGTCACCGTGCTGCACACGGCGCTGCACACGGCCGCCGCCACCGCCCCGGGAGCACCGGACGCCCCGGGAGCACCAGACGCGCCGGACGCGCCGGACGCGTCTGCGGCCGCACTCGCCGCCGTGCACGAGCAGCTCACCGAGGCGGCGTGGACGGTGGCCCGGTTCTTCGGCGCGGAGGGCTTCCTGTCCGCCCATCCGGTGCGGGCACTGCACCTGTCCGCGCTGACGGCCGACGTCTGGGCGCCCCGTACGGCGTCCGGGAGGGGAGGCCGATGACCACGACCGCACCCGGCCCCGGGTACTCCCCCGCTCCCGGTCTCGGCCTCGGTCTCGACGAGCGCCTCACGGCGCTGCGCGGCCAGGCCGCCGACATGGCGCCCGAACTGCGCGCGCACGCCCTCGCCGTGGACGCCGACCCGTACGACATGGGCCCCCATCTCGGCGTCGCCGCCTACGACCTGATCCGGGCCACCACCACACCGCCGGAGTACCGCGGAGGACCGCTGCGGCTGGGCCGTTTCAGCTATCCGTCGGGTAGCTGTCTGGACCAGGTGGTGATGCTCGCGGAACTGGCGCGCGGGGACGCGGGCATGCTCCTCGCCTGTCCCGCACCGAGCCTGTCGGGCGTGCTGGTGGACCAGATGGGCGACCGCGCACAGCGCGACCACTTCTACGGCACGCTCGCCTCCGGCACGGCCTGGACGTTCTTCGCCGTGACCGAGCCGGGCCACGGCAGCGACGCGAGCTCCATGGAGACCCGCCTGGACCGCGCCCCCGACGGCACGGACCACGCCACCCGCGCAGGCTGTCCCGGCGGCTACCGGCTGAACGGTGTCAAGCGCTACATCGGCAGCGGGGCGCGCGGCGCGCTCGGTGTGGTCTTCGCCCGGACCGGGCGCGGCCCGCTGTCGCTGCGGGCCGCACTCGTCGACGCCGCGTCCCCCGGCTTCGCCGCCGAGGAGCTCGACATGCTCGGCCTGCGCGGCACCTGCCTGGCCGAGCTGCGCCTGGACGGCGTACCGGTGCCGGAGGAGCGGCTGCTGGGCCGTCATCTCCGGCCCACCCGGCAGGGTCTGCTGGCGGCCGTGCGCGTCTTCAACCAGATGCGCGCCCAGGTCGGCGCGCTCGCCGTGGGCACCGCCGCGGCACTGGTGGAACTGGTGGACGCGGAGCGCCCGGACGCCCCCGGCGCGGAGACCTTCGCCGCGCGGACCGAGGCGTGCCGGAGCCTGGTGCACGCGGCGGGCGCGGCCGTCGACGCCGACCGGGACGCCGGCCATCAGTCGAGCCTGGCCAAGTACGCCGCCACCGGCCTGGCCCGGGAGGCCGCACGCTGGGCGGTGCGCTCGCTCGGCCCCGAGGCCCTGGTGGACCTGCCGCTGCTGGAGAAGTGGACCCGGGACGTGGCCGCCTTCGAGTTCATGGAGGGCACCTCCGACATCCAGCGCCAGCACATCGCCACGGCGTACGCCAAGGGCCGCTACGCCCTGCACCGCACCGGCCCGGACGGGCCCCGGTCGCGCGGGGAGGAGGCCCGATGAGGCTCGGCGTGGACCTGCTCGACGTGGCGCGGTTCGGCCGGATCGCCGCCCATCCGCGCGGCAGGCGCATGGTCTTCACCGCGGCCGAGCTGGCGGAGGCGGAGGGCCTGGCCGCGGAACGCGCCGCCGAGTTCCTGGCCGGGCGCTTCTGTGCCAAGGAGGCCACCGCGAAGGCGCTCGGCCGGGGCCTCGGGCAGGGCCTCGGCTGGCGCGACATCGAGGTGCTCAGGGACGAGTTCGGCGCCCCCCGGGTCAGGCTCGGCGGCGGCGCGCGGGCGGTCGCCGAGCGGCAGGGGGTGGGGGAGATCACGGTGTCGCTCAGTCACCAGGGCGGCTGGGTCGTCGCCGCGGCCATCGCCCTGCCCGCCCCCGGCGTCGGCCCCGGGGCCGGTACGGAAGCCGGTGCGGGAGCCGGTGCCGATACCGCCTGCCCCACCCGGCCCCCCGCCCCCGCCTCCGCCCCGAACCCCTGACCGCTGAGCCCGTCGCCTCGCCCCGTACCTCGCCCGCGCATCCCCTCGGAAGGCCCCGTCATGGACCTCAGCCTCTTCTTCTTCGCGGACCGCCCGGCCCAGCCCGCCGAGAGCGGCGGCTGCTACGACCTGCTCCTGCGGAGCGCGGCCTTCGCGGACCAGCACGGCTTCGCCGCCGTATGGACCCCGGAGCGCCACTTCCACGCCTTCGGCGGGCAGTACCCGAACCCCGCCGTGGTGGGCGCGGCGCTGGCCACCGTCACCCGCCACCTGGAGATCCGTGCCGGAAGCGTGGTCGCGCCGCTGCACCATGCCGCGCGGATCGCCGAGGAGTGGGCGGTGGTGGACAACCTCTCCGGTGGCCGGGCGGGGATCTCGTTCGCCTCCGGCTGGCACCCGGTGGACTTCACGCTGCGGCCCGAGGCGTACCAGGAGCGGAAGACGGTCATGGTCGAGGCGTTGGCGACGGTGCGGGCGCTGTGGCGCGGCGAGGCCGTGACGCTGCCCGGCCCCGACGGCGGGGCGCACGAGGTCCGCAGCTACCCGCGCCCGGTGCGGCCGGAGCTGCCGGTGTGGATCACGGCGGCCGGCTCCCCGGACACCTTCCGCCTGGCCGGGCGGCTCGGCGCGGGCCTGCTCACCCACATGCTCAGCCAGGACCACGCGGCTCTGGCCCGCAACGTGGCCGCGTACCGCGAGGAGCTGACGGCCTGTCACGGGGCCGGGGCCCGGGGACACGTGGCGGTCATGGTGCACACCCTGACCGGCGCCTCGCGCGACTCCGTCCGCGCGCTGGTGCGCACACCGCTGCGGGAGTACCTGCGCAGCTCCCTCGATCTGATCCTCGGCTCCGCCGCGGGCCCGGCCGCGGGCGGCGGGGCGCCGCCGCGCCTGTCCGCGGCCAACGAGGAGTTCCTGCTCGACAACGCCTTCGAACGCTACTTCGAGACGGCCGGACTCTTCGGCACGGTCGACGACGGGGTGGCCGCGGCGCGGGCCCTGGCGGATGCGGGCGCGGACGAGGTCGCCTGCCTGATCGACTTCGGTGTCCCGGACGCGGACGTGCTGGCCGCCCTGCCCGGCCTGGCCGAGGTCCGCGACCGGGTGGCCGCCGCCGTCCCGGCGCAGAGCCCGGCCTGACCGGCACCGGCCGCTCCCGCGGGCCCCCGGTCGGCGTCGGGGGCCCGCAGGCGGTCGGCGGGTGGAGCCGGTCCCTGGCGAGGGGACCGAGCCGCCGCGGGGGCGGGCGGCGCCGCCTATCCGCCGAGCGCGGTGAGCACCGCCTGGTACGCCGCCTTCTTGTTGCCGGAGCCGTCGAACAGCAGGGGGTTCTCGCCGCTGCGCCAGGAGTCGCTGTCGCGGATGCCCCAGACGGTGATGCCGTTGCAGCGCGGGACGTTCATGCAGGCCCTGACCGTGTTCGCGTACGCGGTCGACGGTGCCTGCGCGATGTCCAGCTCGGTGATCTGCACGTCCACGCCGAGAGCGGCGAAGTTGGCCAGCGTCGTCTGGAACGTCGAGGGCGGCCCGCCGGTGCCGAAGTGGGACTGGAAGCCCACGCAGTCGATGGGCACGCCCCGCGCCTTGAAGTCGCGCACCATGCGGTAGACGCCCTGGGTCTTCGCGGCGTTCCAGTCCTCGATGTTGTAGTCGTTGTAGCAGAGCTTGGCCGCCGGGTCGGCCGTGCGGGCCGTGCGGAACGCCTGCTCGATGAAGCCGTCGCCCAGCAGGTTCTGGAAGACCGAGGAGCGGTGCTGGCCGCTGCCGCCGTCGGCGAACGCCTCGTTGACCACGTCCCAGGAGTGGATACGGCCCTTGTAGTGGTTCATCACGGTGGTGATGTGGTTGTCCATCACGCTGCGCAGCGTGCCCGCGTCCGTGATGGAGCTGACCCAGCCGGGCAGTTGGGAGTGCCAGACCAGCGTGTGGCCGCGTACGCGCTGGCCGTGGGACGCCGCGTGGTTGACGATCTGGTCCGCGGGGCCGAAGTTGAACGAGCCGCGGGACCGCTCGGTGGTGTCCCACTTCATCTCGTTCTCGGGCGTGACGGAGTTGAACTCGCGGTCCAGGATCGAGGCGTAGGTGCCGTCGCCCAGCCGGCCGGCAGCCACGGCGGCCCCGAAGTACCGTCCCGTCTGGGCCGCTTGGGCGCCCAGCGTGGAGGCCTTGATCGTGGGGGCCCGGTCTGCGCCGGGTAAGCCCGTCGCGGTCCCGGGTGTCACCGTCACCAGGGCGGTCGCGGCCAGCAGGCCCAGGACCGAGGCCCGGCGACGGCCCAGGCGTTCGAGCGGGTTCATGTTTCTCCTCGTACGGTCGGATGCGGGTGGGGGGTGGCCGGGGCCGGCCGGGACGGTTTCCCGGTTGCCACGGTCATGACACGTTCGTGATTCCGAACAAGGGTCGAAGAGTCGAGCAACCCGGATGATAGAGAGCCGACGAACGACGTCAATACCTCTCGCATGATTCGCCAGCGCTATCGAAACATTCGCAGCCGAGGGAGGCGGAATCGCCGCAGGCCAGGCGGGCCGACCGCCCGAACCGTCCGGATCGACGACCTTCCGGCGCCGGATCAGGGCCGGATTCGGGCCCGTTCGGCCGACGGTGTTGACATGACCGGCCGCCTCTCTAGTATCCGTGGCACCCAGATTTCCGAACGGCGTCCGAAATTTCGACCACTTCAGTGATCCACGGGAAGAGGAGTTCCAGGTGCCCAGACGATCAGGTGGACGGCTGCTCCGCCTCCTCGCGACCGCCGTGCTGACGGTCACCGCGTCCGTGACGGCCTCCGCCCACTCCCCCGCCACGGCCGCGCCGGGCAGCCCGGCGCTCACCCCGCCGCTGGGCTGGAACAGCTGGAACAGCTTCGGGTGCGGCGTCACCGAGACGCAGGTCCGTCAGGCCGCCGACGCGATGGTGTCCTCGGGCATGCGGGACGCCGGCTACCGCTACGTCGTTGTCGACGACTGCTGGTTCGACCCGCAGCGCGACGCGGCGGGCAACCTGCGTGCCGATCCGGCCAAGTTCCCGAGCGGGATGAAGGCCCTCGGGGAGTACATCCACAGCAAGGGACTGAAGTTCGGCATCTACCAGGTGCCGAACGAGCGCACCTGCGCGCAGGCCACGGGCGGCTACTCCGGGTCCACCGGCAGCAAGGGCCACGAGACCCAGGACGCCGCGACGTTCGCCTCCTGGGGCGTCGACTACCTGAAGTACGACTGGTGTTCCTCCAGCGGTACCCGCGACGAGCAGGTCGCCCGGTTCACGCTGATGCGCGACGCCCTGCGCGCCACCGGGCGCCCGATCGTCTACAGCATCAACCCCAACAGCCTGCACGCCATCACCGGCTCCACCTACGACTGGGGCGAGGTCGCCGACCTGTGGCGGACGACCGAGGACCTGCTCGACATCTGGCAGAACGGCAACACCAACAGCTACCCGATGGGCGTCGGCAACGTCCTGGACGTCACCGCGCCGCTGGCCGCGCAGAACGGCCCGGGACACTGGAACGACCCCGACATGCTGGTCGTCGGCCGCCCCGGCCTGTCGCTGACCGAGTCCCGTTCGCACTTCGCCCTGTGGGCGCTGCTGGGCGCCCCGCTCATGGCCGGCAACGACATCCGGACCATGTCCGCCGACGTGAGCGCGATCCTGCGCAATCCCCGCCTGCTGGCGGTGGACCAGGATGCGCTGGGCGCGGGCGGCCGCAGGGTGCGCGACGACGGCGCCACCGAGGTGTTCGCCAAGGCGCTGTCGGACGGCTCGGTAGCGGTGGGCCTGTTCAACCGGGGCGCCGCGACCACGACGATCACCACGACGGCCGGTCAAGTCGGCCTGTCCGGTGGGCCGTTCACCCTCACCGACCTGTGGACCGGGGGCACGTCGAGCACGTCCGGGCAGATCTCCGCGAGCGTCCCCGCGCACGGTGTGGCCGTGTTCCGGGTCACCGGTGGCACCCCGCTGGCCGCGACCACCTCGCGGCTGCGGGGCGGCGCGTCCGGCCGCTGCGCGGATGTGGACAACGCCTCGACCGCCGCCGGAGCCACCGTCCTGCTCTGGGACTGCCAAACGGCCGCCAACCAGCTGTGGACCACCTGGGCCGGCGGTGAGATCCGCGTCTACGGCGACAAGTGCCTGGACGCCTACGACCAGGGCACCGCCAACGGCACCCGTGTGATCACCTGGCCCTGCAACGGCCAGGACAACCAGAAGTGGACCCTCGGCTCCGACGGTTCGATCCGCAACGTCCACGCCGGGCTGTGCCTGGACGCCGAGGGGTCCGGCACCGCCGCCGGGACCCGCCTGGTCCTGTGGACCTGCGACGGGCGGGCCGGCCAGAAGTGGACCCGGGTGTGAAGGAGGGGCCGGCCGAGGGGTCAGGTTCTCGGCCGGCCCCGGTCCGCATCGCCGTCAGGCGACCTCGGCGGCCGGACTCGCGGTGTCCAGCACGTGCTCACCGGGCCCCAGGACGACCGGAAGGCAGCCGGGCAGCTCGGCCGTGGCCCTGCAGCCGTCCGGCACGGAGATGTGCGCGGTGAGCCCCGCCCCCGTCAGCTCCCAGGCCAGTGAGACCGTGCCGTAGGGGGTGTCGTGGCGGGTGCGGGCCCAGGTGATGCCGCCGCCCGGGCGGGGGCGGAGGACGATCTCGCGGTAGCCGGGAGCCGTGGCGTCGATGCCGCCGACGACCCGGTGCAGCCAGTCGGCGACAGCGCCCAGGGCGTAGTGGTTGAAGGACGTCATGCCGCCCGGGTTGAGGCTGCCGTCCGGGCGCATGCTGTCCCACCGCTCCCAGATGGTCGTGGCCCCCATCGTCACCGGGTACAGCCAGGAGGGGCACTCGGTCTGGGTCAACAGCCGGTAGGCCACGTCGAGGTGGCCGGTGTCGGTGAGCGCGTCGCAGATCAGCGGGGTGCCGACGAAGCCGGTGGCGATGCGGGCGTCGTCGGCGAGGACCAGCTCGGCCAGCCGGTCCCCCGCTGCCTGACGCTGGTGCGGGGTGAGCAGTCCGAAGGCGATGCCGAGGGCGTAGGCGGTCGGACTGTCGCTGGTCATGCGGCCGGAGGCGGTGACGTGACGGCGGCGGAAGGCGTCCGCGACGTCGTCGGCCAGCCGGGCGTACCGCTCCGCCTCCTTCCGCTCCCCCAGCTCCGCCGCGGCGAGGGAGAGGTGGCGGGCGGAGTGGGCGAAGTACGCCGTCGCGACCAGGTAGCGGTCGGTGCGCCCGGCCGCCGGGTCGTCGGGCGGCGCGGCGGGATCGAGCCAGTCGCCCAGTTGGAAGCCGGTGTCCCACAGCCGGCTCGGGCCGGCCAGCCGCTCCACGAGGTCGACCCACGCCTTGGCCATCGGAAGATGGCGGCGGAGCTGGTCGAGGTCGCCGAAGCGCCGGTAGAGCGTCCAGGGGGTGAGGACCGCCACATCGCCCCAGGCGGCCCCGGGCTGGATCGGTGTCCACATCGGCTCGCCGGGGATGACGGGCACGTACCAGGGGATCGTGCCGTCCGGGAGCTGTTCCAGGCCCACGTCGGTGAGCCAGGAGTCCAGCATGCCGGCACAGTCGTACAGGAAAGCGGCGGTGGGGGCGAAGACCTGGATGTCGCCCGTCCAGCCGAGGCGTTCGTCGCGCTGCGGGCAGTCGGTGGGGATGTCGACGAAGTTGCCGCGCATGCTCCAGACCACGTTCTCGTGCAGACGGTTGATCATCGGGTCGCTGCACTCGAACCACCCCGTGCGCCGCATGTCGGTGTGGTAGACGCGGGCCGTGACCGCTTCGGGGGTCAACTCGCCCGGCCAGCCGGTGATTTCGGCGTACCGAAAGCCGTGCAGGGTGAAGCGGGGCTCCCAGCTGAGGGGCCCCTGCCCGGAGAGCGTCAGGGTGTCGGTGGCGTACGCCTCGCGCAGCGGGCCGGTGGCCGGCTCGCCGGCCTGCAGGACTTCGGCGTGCCGGAGGGTGAGGGTGGTGCCGGCCGGGCCGTCGACGGTGAGGCGCAGCCGGCCGACGAGGTTCTGGCCGAAGTCGAGGAGGTGGCGGCCGTCGTCCGTGCGGGTGATGGACACCGGCGGGATCTCCTCGGTGCAGCGCACCGGCGGGCCCTGCGGGGCGACCAGGGTGCGCGGGTCGCGTCCGCCCGTGCGTACGGCCTCCCACTCGCCTGTGTCGGCGCGCGAGGGTGTCGCCCAGTCCGGATCGTGCAGCCGGGCGTCGAAGGTCTCACCCTCGTACAGGCCGCTGGTGAGGATCGGCCCGGGTGCCGCGCGCCAGGTTCCGTCGGTGGCGACGACGTGCGTGGTGCCGTCGTCGCAGGTGACCTCCAGTTGGGCGATGAGGGACTGGTCGGTGCCGTAGATGTTGCGGGTGCCGCCGTCGAAGCCGTACTTGCCGCGGTACCAGCCGTCGCCGAGCCATGCCCCGATGGTGTTGGCGCCTTCGGTGAGGTGGCCGGTGACGTCGTGGGTGCGGTAGCGGAGCCGGTGCGGGTAGACCGTCCAGCCCGGGGCGAGCGCCTCGTCGCCGACGCGGCGGCCGTTGATCTCGACCTCGTACAGGCCGTGGGCGGTGACGTAGAGGCGGGCGCGGGTGACAGGACGGCCGAGACGGAAGTCCTTGCGCACCCGGGCCGGGCGGCGGGCCGCGAGCGGGTTCTCGTCCCAGCCCGCCCCGACCGGGACCGCCGCCCAGTCGGCGGGGTCCAGCAGTCCGGCCTCCACCGCGCTCGGCCTGCTCCAGGCGGACGGCTCGGCGGCGCCCGGGGCCCAGACACGGACGCGGACGGTGACGCGTTCGCGTGAGGTGAGCGGACCGCCGGGCCAGGCCACCAGGACCTGGTCGGGGCTTTCCACCCGGCCGGTGCGTTCGGTGCGGCCGGCGCGGTCCAGTTCGAGTTCGTACGCCTCCTGGGCGCCGCAGCCGGGAGGCAGGGTCCACGACAGGCGGGGGGCGGGGACGCCGGCGCCGAGGCCGTCCGTGAGGTGCTCGAAGGACACCGGGGAAGGCTGAGGGGGGAGCAAGACAAACCTTTCGTCACATGCGCGGGAGCGGTCGGCGGGACGGGGCCGGGGTCAGCCCTTGACCGCTCCCGAGGTGAGGCCCTTCATGACCTTCTGGTTGAGGAACAGGTAGATCAGGAGGGTGCCGAAGACGTTGATGCAGATGGCGGCGAAGAGCGGGCCGTACTGGGTGGCGCCGAAATCACCGGTGAAGTTGAGCAGGCCGACCTGGATGGTGCGCAGGTCCTGGTTGTTGGTGAAGGTCAGCGCGATGAGCAGGTCGTTCCAGATGAAGAAGAACTGCACCAGGCCGACGGTCAGCAGAGCGTTGCGGACCAGGGGCACGCTGATGGTCCAGAAGGCGCGCAGGATGCCGGCGCCGTCGATGGTGGCCGCCTCGAACAACTCGCGCGGGACGGTCCGGTAGTAGGTGGCCATCATGAAGACGGTCAGCGGCAGGCCGGTGCCGGTGTAGGTGAGGACGAGCGGCCACAGGGTGCCGGACAGGCCGGTTCGGAAGTAGACGGTGAACAGCGGCAGCAGGATCAGCTGCGGCGGCACCATCATGCCCACGAGGAAGACCAGCAGGGTCAGGCTGCGGCCCTTCCACACCATGATCTGGAGGGCGAATCCGGCCGCCGTTCCCAGCAGCAGCATGAGCGCCAGGGCCGGGACGACCGCCAGCAGGCTGTTCTGCACGTACAGGCCGATGTTGCCCGTCGTCCACGCCTCGGCGTAGTTGCCCCACTCCCAGTGCGTCGGGAGGCTCCAGGTGGAGTGGTTGAGGTAGTCGTCGTTGGACTTCAGCGATGTCAGGAACATCCACAGCAGCGGGTAGATCTCGACTATCAGCAGCAGGCCGACGACGATCTTCACCCAGAGCCGGCTTCCCTTGCGGGGGCGCCGCCGGGCGTCGCGACCGGACGGCTGCCGGCCCGGGCGGCTGGCGGAGGTCCGCACAGTGGTGTCGATGGCCATCCTTCTCAGCCCTCCGTGAGGTCGCGCCGTGAGACGCGGTAGACGGCCAGGCTCACCAGCAGGCACACGACCGTGAGCAGCAGGGCGATGGTGCTGCCGTAGCCGTAGTCGCTGTAGGTGAACGACGTCTGGAACATGTACAGGGTCAGCGGGGTGGTGCCGTTGCCCGGCCCGCCGCCGGTGAGGGCGACGATCGAGTCGAAGACCTTCAGCGTGCCGTTGATGCTGAAGATCAACGAGGACATCAGCACCGGGAGCGACAGGGGCAGCACGATGTGGCGCACCAGCCGCAGGCCCGTCGCTCCGTCCAGGCGGGCCGATTCGAGGACCTCGTCGGGGATGTCGACGAGGCCGGCGAAGAGCAGCACGGCGTAGAAGCCCATGGACCGCCAGATGTCCATGACGACCAGGACCCAGAAGGCGTGGCCCGCGCTGCCGAAGAAGTCGACCGACTCCAGGCCGACGGCGTTGAGCAGGGAGTTGACCGGGCCGGTCTGCGGCGCGACCTGGAAGAACTTCTGGAAGAGCAGACCGACGGCGACCGTGGGGAGCACCACGGGGAAGAACACCAGGGTGCGGATGAGCGCCGAGGCCCGCTTGAGGAAGAACACGTACAGCAGAGCCAGCAGGTAGCCGGCGACGACCTGCCCGACGGTGACGACCACGGCGTACTTCAGGGTGAACCACAGGGCGCTGTGGACGGCCGGGTCGTCCAGCAGCCGGGAGAAGTTGGCGACGCCGTTCCCGGTGAAGCCGTCGATGGTGTTGCCCTTGGTGAAGGAGTAGCCGAGCGACCACACCATGGGCACGAGCATGATCAGTGAGTAGACGAGGAGGGCGGGACCGAGCAGGAGGGCGACGGCCCTGCGGTCACCGAGTACGCGGTGCATGGGTGGTGTCCACTTCGTTCGCGTGGAGGGTGTCTGCCGACGGCGGCGGGGGCGGCACGGAGTGCGCGCGGGGAGGCGGGCGCGCCGCCCCCGGCCGGTCACTGGGCGGCCAGAGCGTCCTGAACGGTCTGCATGAACTGCTTCGGGCTCATGCTGCCGCTGACCAGGCTCGCCGCGTTGGTCTGGCTGACGGTGGTGGCCTTGGTGCCGAACAGGGCCTCGAACCAGAGCACGTTCTGCTTCGAGGTGCTGATGGTGTCGCGGACCTGGGTGGTGACCGCGTTGGCGTCCTCGACCTCGGTGTTGACCTTGAAGCCGGAGATGGACCCGTGGTCCTTCAGGGCGGTGCTGCCGTAGTTCTCGGCGATGCAGCCGACCCAGTCGCCGGTCTTCTTGTCGAAGGACTTGGCGCCGAGGGTGATGCCGAGGCCGACGTTGGAGGGGTACTGGCCGGCGGAGCCCTTGCCGCCCGTGACGGCCGGGAACGGCATGAAGCCGACGTTGTCCGCGCCGATCTTGTCCTGCTTCGCGTCGGAGATGTTCGCCAGGGCCCAGCTGCCCATGTAGAACATGGCGGCCTTGCCGGTGAGGAACTGGTTCATCGCGGTGTCGTAGTCGATGGAGCCGACGCCCTTGCCGAAGTAGCCCTTCTTGCCGAGCGCCGCCACCTCCTCGGCGGCCTTCAGGTACTGCGGGTCGGTCAGCTTCGCCTTGCCGTCGGCCACCTTCTGCAGCGCGTCGGGGCCGAGGCTGCGGTAGAGGTAGCCGCTGATCAGACGGGTCAGCGGCCAGCCCTGCTGACCGGAGGCGGAGAACGGCTGGATGCCCTTGGCCTCCAGCTTCGCCGCGGCCGCGACGAGCTCGTCCCAGGTACCCGGCACCTTCAGCCCGTTGTCGGTGAAGATCTTCTTGTTGTAGAAGATGCCCTCGATGTTGTACTCGTAGGGCAGCACCTCCAGCTTGCCGCCGTACAGCGCCTTGATCGTGGAAACGGCGGCCGGCTCCAGCTGGTCGTAGACGCCCAGTTCCTTCAGCTTCGCCTCCAGGTCGGCGACCTTGCCCGACTTCGCCAGCCGTTGGGTGAGGGCCGGGGCGTTGCCCGCCGCGAACTGGACCGGCAGGGCGTTCTGGCCGGCCAGCAGTTGCAGCTTCTGGTCCAGGCTCGCCTGGGGAACGGTCTCCACCTTCAGCGGCAGAGCGGCGTTCGCGGTCTTGCACGCGCCTGCCGACAGGGTGGTCAGGGTGCTCTTGACGGTCGTGTTCTCCGTCACGCTGAGGTAGCTGAACTCCTTGGGCGCGGCCGCGGTGCCGCCGCCGCTGCCGCCGCAGGCGGTGGCGAGCAGGGCCAGCGAAGCGGTGCCGGCCACGACGAGACTCGGGCGGGTGCGGCGGGCACGGGGCATACGAGAGGACACGGAGGACTCCCATGGATCATCGGGGAAGTGCGGGGCGGGGAAGGACGCCGGTGGCGAGGAGCGGGCCCGGGCCGGGCGACGGAGCGCCGTGCGGGAGAGTTTGTAAAACGTTCTCTACGGCGATTGGGCAACACCCTGCACCTCGACCGTGCTTCCGTCAAGGCACATCCCGGTAACGAGCAAGTTACCTGCAAAGGGCTTGACGAAGCCCGGGTGTCATCCTGTAGACCGTTACACACACCTCTACGAATCCGGAGTGCTGACGATGGACGGGGCTGTCGCACCCAAGCAGAACAAGCGCGTGACCATCAGCGACGTCGCCCGGCACGCCGGCGTGTCCACGGCCGCGGTCTCCAAGGTGCTGCGCAGCGCCTACGGCGTGAGTCCCGCGATGCGGGAGAAGGTGCAGGCGGCCATCGCCGAGCTGGGCTACCGCCCGCACGCGGCGGCGCGCGGCATGCGCGGCCGGACGTACACGATCGGGGTCCTGCTGGACAACGTCCGCAACGCGTTCTTCGCGGACATCCTCGACGGCGTCCGGGACGAACTGCGCACCAGCGAGTACACGGTGCTCGTCGGCGCGGCCGGGTTCGAGCCGGACGAGCAGGCCCGGACCGTCCGGGCGATGGTCGATCGCCAGATGGACGGGCTGATCCTCATCGCTCCCGGCACTCCGCGCGACGAGATCCTCTCCACAGCCGCCTCCACTCCGACCGTGGTCATCGGCCACCACGACGCCGCGGACAGCCACGACTCGGTCGTGGACGCCGACGACATCGGCGCCGGCCTGGTCGTGGACCACCTCGTCTCGCTCGGGCACCGCGACATCGCCCTGGTCTCGGCTCCCGGCACCAGGTCCAACCGCTGGCAGCGCACACCCGAGATCGTGCTGACCGACGGCTACCTCGAGGCGATGCGGCGCCACGGCCTGGCGGACCACGCGCGGGTGCACCACGCCGCGTACTCCGACGAGGGCGGCTTCAAGGCGGGCATGACCCTGCTGACGGCGGACCGCCGCCCGACAGCGATCATGACCGGCGCCGACGTCGCCGCCCTGGGCATCTACCGCGCCGTCCACGAACTGGGGCTGCGCATCCCCGACGACCTCTCCCTCGTCGGCTACAACAACACCGCGCTGGCCTCGCTCGCCCCGGTCCGGCTCACCAGCGTCGACCAGGCGGGCCACACGATGGGCGCCACCGCGGCACGCCTGCTCATCGAGCGCGTCGAGGGCCGCCGCGACCGCGCGGTGCGCAGCACCATGACGCCCCGGCTGGTGGTGCGCGGCAGCACCGCCGCACCACGGGTCGCCGGGCCGTGAACCGCCGGCCGCCGGCCCCGTCCAGGCACGGCACTCGGATCCGACCGCGCGGGAGGACGGAGGATCCGGGCCGTGGCGGGTGCCGGCAGCGGGCCGGCGTCAAGGACGTCGCGTGCGAGTCCGGCGCCCGGTCACGGCCTCCCGCCGTTCGGCTTCGGGGCGAGTCCGGCCGCGACCAGTTGGGTTCTTATGCGCTTGCGGGCCCGGTGCAGCCGGCTCATCACGGTCCCCTCCGGTACGCCGAGCACCTCGGCGGCCTCCGCGTAGCTCAGTCCGCCGATGTCCACCAGCCGTACTACCTCACGGTGCTTGTCCGGCAGGGCGGCGAGCGCGGCGCCGACCGCATCGTCGAAGCCCTCACCGACCACCACGTCCTCCGGTGAGGCCACCGCCCGGGCGGACGGCACGCGGTCGAGGTCGGTGTCCGGGTCGTCGAGGAGGTGGGGCCGGCGGCGGCGGTGCCGGTTGATCTCCGTCCGGCGCATGATGGTCAGCAGCCAGGCGCGCGGGTGCTCGCCGTCGAACCGGTCGATCGCCCGGTAGGCGCGCAGCAGCGTCTCCTGCACCAGGTCGTCGGCGTCGGCGGGCTGCGCGGTCAGCGTCATCGCCACCCGCAGCAGCACCTCCACCTCGGGCAGCACGAACTCCACGAACGCCTCGTCCCGCACCTTCGACGGCTCGGCCACTCTGTCTCCCACGGGCTGGTGTCCCCCAGGCCAACCTGAGCATGCCACGCGGACAGAAACCTCGTAACGCGGACTTTTGACGCATAACGGAACCGGGTGACCGCGGGCGGTGCCGGTCGCGGGCGGAGTGCCGCGCGTGGCCGTGCCGTGTGCGACCGCGCCGTGCGGCCGGCGTCCGGTCGCCCGAGGTCGCCGGCGGCCTTGTCCGCACTGCCCCGCCGGGCCGCGACCGGCCGGGCCACCGACCGGCTCGGGCGGGCCGTCGCGCCCGGATTCCCGCGACGATCCGGCCTGTCCCGGTGATCCGGTCCGGCGGCGCGGCAGGCGGCACACGGTTTTCCCGGCCATCGGCCGAAAGGGTGAACCGGCTGCCCCCGCCCCATCGGTCGGGCAGCCGCCGGACAGTGGTGTCCGGGTCCGGGCAGTCGGCACGGCGCGCTCACCCTCCGGTGCGCGGCAGGTACTCGCCGTGCGCCCGCGTGACGCTGCCCGTCGAACGCGGACCGCGCTCGAAGACCGGACCGGGGGGCGGACCGCGCTCCGCCGGGCTGTGCCCGGCGGCCGCCGTGCCGGAAGCCCGGCGCGGCCGACGCCGCCCCGGACGGCTCCGGCGGTACCACCCGCTCCCGCCGTCCTCGCGGGTCTCACACTCCGGTCCTGCGCCGGTGCTGCCCGTCCGCGTCGCCCTGCAGCAGTCCCCCGGCGAACGCGCGCAGCCGCTCGACCGCGTCGGGGTCCGGCTCGGGCCGGCGGACGAGCGCGTCCTTGATCTTCCGGTAGGTCTCGGCCTCCGGTCCGCAGCGGCGGCAGTCCTCCAGATGGGCCACCACCCGGCGGGCGGTCGCGTCGTCGGTCTCTCCGTCCAGATACGCCTGCAGGGCCCGGGCCACCTGCCTGCAGGTCATCCCGCGGTCGGCGGGGCATCCGCGTTTCCCCCAGATGCTCACCGTTCACCTCCTTCCAGCACCGGTCCGCCCGCCGTCGGTGTCCGCCGGACGGACCACCTGCGCCGGCCGCGACCTCGTGAAACGTCGGTCCGGGCGGCGCTGCCCAGCACCGGCCCTCCGGCCCGCACCGGTTGTCCGGCCGCGCCGGTTCTCCGGCCCGTTCCGGCCGTGCGGTCGACGTCGTCGCCACCCGCGGCGGCGTCGCCTTCCGGGCGGCACGCACCGCGCGCTCACTCTAGGCGGTTTCCGCCTCAGCGGCCTTTCCGCGGGGCGACACCGGAGCCGAACGGATCCGTCACGCTCCGTCCGGCTCCGGCGCCGGGTCGGGTGCCGGCGGACGCAGGCCCCACTCGAAGGCCTTGGCGACCGCCTCGAGCTGGGACCGGGCCTCCAGCTTCTCGAGGATCCCCCGTACGTGGGTCCGTACGGTGGCGTAGCTGATCGTCAGGCGGTCGGCGATGGCCCGGTTGTCGAGCCCCTGGGTCATGAGGACGAGGATCTCCTCCTCCCGGGCGGTGAGTCTGCTCAGCCGTTCCGCCTGCTGGTCGGAGACACGGGTGGTCTCGCGATGACGGGCGAGGACCTCCATGAGGGTGCGGGCGGGGATGAGGATCTCGCCCGCGGCCGCCCCGCGGATCGCCGTGGCGATCTCGTCGCCGCCCGCCGACTTGAGCAGGTATCCGCTCGCGCCCGCCTCGGCCGCGGCCAGCAGGGCGGCGTCGCTGGTGTCGGCGCTGAGGAAGACGGCGACGACGGCCGGATCGCGGGCCCGGATGCGGGCCGCGACATCGGCGCCGGTGCCGTCGGGGAGCCGGTAGTCGATCAGCGCCACCTGCGGGGAGAGCTGCTCCGCCATGGGCACCGCCTCGGCGACGGAGTCGGCCCAGCCGACCACCGTCAGGTCGTCGTACTCGTCGAGCAGGGCCCACAGCCCCTCCGCGACGGCCCGGTGGTCCTCGACCAGCAGCACCGTGACGAGGTCGGGCGGAGGCTTCATCGCTCGGTTTCCTCCGGTGCGGAAGCACCGCCCTCCTCCGCCCCGGACTCCGCTTCCGTAGGCAGTGTCTCCGCGAGCGGTACCCAGAACTCGACCGTGGTGCCCGTCCCCGGCTCGCTCTCCACCCGGCTCCAGCCTCCCGCCATCCGGGCGCGTTCGTGGATGAGGGTGAGCCCGAGATGGCCGGGGCGGGACTCCACCTCGCGCGGGTCGTAGCCCACGCCGTCGTCGACGATCCGCATCAGGCAGCCCTCTTCGACGCCGAGCAGCTGGACGCGCACCATCGTGGCCCGGGCGTGCTTGCGCACGTTCATCAGGGCTTCCTGCGCGGTCCGGTAGATCAGCACCATGGTGTCGACGGGCAGGGCGGCCGTCATCTGGTCCTCGAACTTGTAGTGGGTGCCGGTCTCGGCGCGCATCCGGTCGAGAAGGGTCCGCAGGGCGGTCGACAGGCTGCCGTGCTCCAGGCTGGAGGGCCGCAGGTCGAAGATGAGCTGCCGCAGACGGCTCAGCGAGAGTTTCAGGGTCTCGTCCAGCCGCTCCGTCACCTGCAGGTCCTTCGGATCCGTCAGCCGTCTGCGCAGCTGCTGCAGGCGCAGCGCGGCCGCGGTGATGACCTGGATGGTGTCGTCGTGGATGTCGGCGGCGATGCGCCTGCGTTCCTCCTCCTGGACGTAGATGAGGTGGCTGAGCAGCGCCTGCCGGTCACGGTCGGTGCCTTCCAGGAGTTCCAGGCTGCGTTCCAGGACGAACTGGGCGCGCTGCACCTCGGTGATGTCCCGGACGGTCAGCACGGTGAAGACGCCCTCGGCGGTGCGCAGCGGGCTGATGCTCACATCGGCCGGGAACTGCTTGGAGTCATGGCGCCGGCCGACCAGTTCCACTCTGTGCGCCATCGGCTCCTGGCGCGGGGCGGCCCAGTCGCGCAGCGAGACGGCCAGCGACTGGTCGGGCAGCAGGACGTCGATGCGCATGCCCAGCAACTGCTCACGACCGTAGCCGAACATGGTTTCGACACGCGGGCTGGCCTGGTGGATACAGCCCGCCGCGTCGACGATCATCATCGCGTCGGGCGACGACTCGACGAGCTGGCGCAGCCGGTCACCGGTCACGCCCGCGTCGCTCAGATCGGTGACGTACACCACGTAGCGGGGACGCCCGCCGCGCAGCCGGCCGCCGCCGAGCCGGGCCGGGAACTCCGAACCGTCCCGGCGCAGACCGCGTATCGGCGGCGTGAGTTCCGGCCCGGCGGCCGATCCGGTGACGGGAATCTCGGGCAGCAGGTCCCGCAGCCGCTTGCCGCGCAGTTCGGTCGCGCTGTAGCCGAACATGTGCCGGGCCGGCGCGTTGGCGAGTTCGATCCGGCCCTGGACCCCGGTGACGAGCACGCCGCAGGGAGCCTGCTCGAGCACGTCCAGGCAGGCCTTCTCCTCGATGCGTACGGGCGCGGTTCCCGCTCCGGGCACCTGCGGCCGGTGGACGCGCCGCAGGGGTACCAGGCAGACCTCGGCGAGCTCGGCGGAGATGCTGAACTGGTCGCGGGCGGCCCTGGTGATCGCCTCCAGGATCTCCTCCGCGGGCGCGCCTTTGACCAGGTAGCCGACGGCCCCGGAGGCGAGCACGTCGGTCACGGTCTCCCGGTCCGCGTACGCGGACAGGGCCAGCACCCTGGTGTCCGGTGCGCGTTCGCGGAGGGTGCGTATGGTGGCGGGGGCGTCCCCCTTGGGCATGTGCACGTCCAGAACCAGCACGCGCGGGTGCGTCTGGCTCACCACCGCGACCGTCTGCGCGTGGTCGACGGCCAGCCCCACCATCTCGAAGGCGGGGTGGGAGCGGACCAGGTCCGCGAGCGCCTCGCGGACCTCGGCGTCGTTGTCGGCCACCATGACGGTGATGCGGTGGCTCATGGCTGTCCGCTCCTTCCGCCAACGGTGTCCGGCAGATGACGGGGACTGAACTGGTCGGGCCGGCAGGCTTCGAGCGACGGCATGACGGCGGCGACCGGGGCGATCAGAACGTCGTAGTGACCGCCGATCCGGTCGCAGACGGCGATCGCCATCACCGCGTCCCACACCGCGGCCCAGAACGCCCAGTCGTGCCTCTGGTGGTTCCGCGCCGTGTCCAGGGCCGCCCGGCGGGCCGCGGAGGCCGCCACCAGGATGCGGTAGCGCTCCTCCTCGGTGGTGGTGCGCCGCACCTCGGCCCATGCCTCGGCGCGGGTCTGGCTGGAGGTCTGCCGCCACAGGCCGGCCACCCGATCGATCTGCTGCGCCGACAGATCCTCGATGCGGGTGAGAAACTGCAGGACCCCTCGGGTGTTGGGCCCGAAGACGACACTCATGGTGCTCTCCTTGCGCGTCTGTCGCTGCGCCGGCTCCGGGCCACTTCGTCAGCCCGCCCGGCCTACTGCCCCTGCCCCTGCTGTCCCTGCTGCTGGCCTTGGTTCTGCCCCTGGTTCTGCTGCTGGCCGCCCTTCTGGGCCGAGTTGACGGACGCCTTGGCCTGACCGCCGCTCTTGCTGCCGACGAGCTTGAAGCTCACGCCTCCCTCGTCCGCCTTGGTGATCTGGTAGGAGCCCACGGCGTCGGCCGCGCCCTTGTCGTTGACCTGGAAGGTCGTCATCCTTCGCGAGTCGCCGTTCGGGCCGCCGACGTAGAGGGTCACCATCTCCCTGGGGGCGAACCCGGTGACGTAGAAGCTCACCGCCGTACCGGCCTTGCCGGAGTACGTGCTGGGCTCCGCGGACGGCGTGTAGGGCATCACCTGGAAGGCGGAGCGGACCACGGCGCGGGTCCGGTCGCCGATCGCGGTGAGGCTCTGCGTGCCCTTCAAACCGAAGGGTACGTCGAAGGAGACGATTCCGGACCTGCCGTTGGCGTCCGCGTTGGCGGTGAAGGCGGGGATCCCGCCGGCGCTGTTGATGTAGTAGAGGATTCGCTCGTTGGGGGCGAACCCGCTGGCGGAGACACTGATCCGCTGCCCGGACTTCAGGGCCCAGGGCGACGACTTGATCGTCGGGTACAGGCCCAGGACCTGGAAGGGCGCGCTGGCCGTGGTGTGGCTCTTCCTGCCGACCAGGATCAGCGTGCTGGGGCCGGTGGGGGCCACCCCGACCTTGACGTCCGCGCGGCCGATGCCGCCGGATCCGTCGGCGGTCAACGTGGTGTCCGGCCTGCCGCCGACGCGGCCCCAGTAGACGTCGATGGCTTCACCGGCCCGGAAACCGCGGACGTTCAGCGACACCGTGTCACCGGGCTTGCCGACCATCTTGCTGGCCTTCACGGAACCGGCCACGCCACCCGCGACGAGCTGGGCCTCGGCCGCCTTGTCGGCGCCACGCTGCTGCACGACCACGACGGCGCCGTTGCTGACGTTCTCGGGCACGGTGATCGGGGCGTAGATCGACCCGTACTTGTCGGTCTTCGCCGACGCGATGCCCTTTCCCTCGTCCTGCTTGGCCGAGGTCTTCAGGAACACGTCCACCATGGACCTGGCGTCGAAGCCCGCGCCCTCCACGGTGGCCTTGCCGCCGGGGGTGACCAGGCCGGGGTTGACCACGATGATCGGCCCTGCCTGCCTCGGGATCTTCTGCCCGCCCAGCCTGATCGTCTTCGGCTTCTGGGAGGGCGGCTCGAGCTTCTTCTCGCTCTTGCCGTGCCCGGACTTGTCTCCGGTGGTGTTGAGCGCTCCGCCGAAACCCCCGCTCTTGGCCACGACCTGCACGAGGGAGCCCACGGCCACCAGCGCCACGGCGATCAACAGGAGCTTCTTGAAGGTGAACCGCCGCTTGGTCCCTCCGGGCCCCGCGGGGCCCCCGGGTCCGCCGGGTCCTCCCGGTCCGCCGGGTTCTTCCGGTCCGCCGGGTCCTTCCGGCGCCTCGGGCCATCCGGTCCCTCCCGGTCCACCGGATCCCTCCGGTGCCCCGGGCCATCCGGTCCCTCCCGGTCCGCCGGGTCCTCCCGGTCCCCCGCGCCGTCCGGATCCATTCGGTCCGCCGGGTCGTTCCGGTGCCCCGCGCCGTCCGGGTCCTCCCGGTCCGCCGGGTTCTCCCGGTCCGCCGGCTCCTCCCGGTCCGCCGGGTCCTTCCGGCCCCCAGGGCCACGGGGATCCTCCCGGTCCACCGGATCCTCCCGGTCCGCCGGGTCCTTCCGGTCCCCAAGGCCATCGGGATCCTCCCTGTCCACCGGATCCTTCCGGTCCCCCAGGCCATCCGCTTCCTCCAGGTGGAGCCTGCTCGGTTCCATCGGAGCCCGCCGGTATTCCCTTGTATTCCCTGTCCTGGAAGTTTTCGGGCATGACGTTCACCTCCTCGGCCCGGGACTAACCGACCCGGTAGATCTGCAGCTTGATGTCGCCCTGACCTGCCTCCCAGACCTTCCTGGAGTTCTTCAGGGCGGTCAGGATCCAGTTCTCGCGGCCGTCGCCGTTGTTGCCGACCATGGACTGCCGCATCTTGTTGGACATGACGATGTAGTCGATGTTCTGCCACTTCTTGGCGAAGAGCTTGTCGCGCACATCGGGGTCGGACGAGGCATTCCAGTGGGAATGCGCGTACGGGTAGAAGGGAGCGACGTCGTGGAGTTCGCTCCACAGGTCGTCGTCCATGATGATCCGCGCGTTCGCCGGGACGTGCTTGCGTATCCAGGCGACCTGCTCGTCCTGCATACGCGTCAGGTTCAGCTTGGGCTGGTACTGGTCCGCGACGGCCACCCGTCCCTGGTCGTTGATCGTCAGCAGGTAGTTGCTGACCGGGGCGATCAGCAGTACCGCGGCGGCCAGGGCGGGCAACGCCACCCGCACCGCCGGACGGAAGCGACGCAGCAGCCGGTCCGTCACCATGCCGATGGACGCCGAGAACAGCGGGATCAGGGGGACGATGTAGAAGTCCAGCAGCACGCTGCCGCGCACCAGGTAGAAGGTGTAGGCGAGGGCGAGCGTGCCGATCACCAGGAAGCCCAGTTTCCGCTCCCGGTCCCGGAATCCCCAGTACACCGCGGCCAGCATGGAGAACAGGCCGAGGATCAGGAACAGCCCGTCCCGGGGCATCCAGCTGCTGTACAGGAAGCTGCCCTGGCCGAGCAGCGAGCCCTGGTTGCGGTTGAGCTGCCACCACAGGGTGTAGACCAGGGACACGTGGTCGGCCGGCGGGTTGTTCAGGTCGAAGTCGAAGCCGCTGGGCATGAGCTCGTTCTTCAGCACGGCGTACAGGACGTAGCCGCTGATCGGGACCGCCACCGCGAACGGCCACAGCGATTTGGCGAACCGGCGCTGGGTGGAACCCGTCACCCTGCGGTGCAGCAGGTACACCAGGGTGGGCACGAAGAAGATCGCGTTCTCCTTGGTGATCAGCGCCATCCCCAGCGCGGTCCCGGCGCCCAGCGCGTGACGGATCCGCATGTCACGGCCAAGCAGCAGGTACAGGCTCAACAGCACCCAGAACATCATCAGGTTGTCCAGCAGGACCTGCCGCTGGTAGTAGACCGCGATCGGCGAGACGTTGTAGAAGAAGGCGGTCACGGAAGCCGCCAGGAGGCTGCCGGACAGCCGCCGGACGATCTCGAAGAGAAGCACGACGCCGGCGAGGTGGACCAGCAGCATCAGGACCCGGCCGGTGTTGATCGCGTTGCCGAACGTCTCGAACTGGTTCGGCAGCGGGAACGCCCAGCCGGCGAGCTGGATCCAGCCGCCGGGCGCGTGGTCGTAGTCGTAGGTGTACGGCGACAGACTGGTCTGCCGTACCAGCGACCACGCGCGCTGCATGTAGATGCCCTCGTCGGTGAGGTACAGCGGATACTCGAACAGGTGCCAGCCGTGCGTGGCGAGGCCGGTGAGCACGGCGGCGCCCAGCGCGATCTTCCCTCCGGCCCCCAGCGGGGGGAACCGGCCCGGTGTGACGACCGACTGCGGGGTGCTCCGACGGGGCGCCGGGGCCTGCCCGGCGGCCTGTTCGGTCGCCTGCCCGGCGGCCTGTGCGGCGGCCTGTCCGCCGGCTCCGCGTCCCTTGTCGGGGACCAGGACCAGCCGGGGCCTCGTCCTCGAACCTCGTCCCGGTTCACGCGACATGGGAGTCCGCCTCCGCTGAATCGGCCCGGTGGGCGCCGACGTGCTGCGTCTTCTCCCAGTCGCTGCGGCCGGCCATCTGGCGCCGCATGGCGCGGATCGCGGCATAGGCGAGGACGAGCTGGTACGGGTACCAGGCGACGGCCATCTTCAGGACGGCCATCGGTGATCCGCGCAGTCCGTGGGCGTCGGTGAACTCGTACAGGCCGACGGCCTGCGTCACGAAGTGCGCCACCAGCATCAGTACGGGCAGCCAGGAGATGAGCGCCACCAGCACCGGCACCTTCAGGAAGAACATCATGCCGAGGGAGACCACCAGGTACACGCCCAGCATCGCCTGTCCGTGCGGGAACGCCAGTACGTAGAAGGCGAGCCAGCGCTGTTTGCGGGTGGGCATCTGCTTCCAGGTCCCCTTGCTCAGGGTCTGCATGAACCCCTGGCTCCACCGGGTGCGCTGCCGGACGAAGTGACCGAGCGTGGGCGGGGTCTCCTCCTTGGTGACGTAGCGGTCGTCGTAGACCACGCGCACGCGCTCCCCCGCGGCGGACACCCGCAGCCCCAGGTCCGCGTCCTCGGTGAGGTTGTGGTCGTCCCAGCCGCCCAGGCGCACCAGCAACTCGCGTGTGAAGAACACCGTGTTGCCGCCGAGCGGGATGGACCCTTCGAGGGCGTGGTAGTGCAGACGGCTCTTGAACCAGAAGAAGTACTCCAGGACGTTCAGGGAGGAGTACCAGGTGGACTGGAAGTTCATCAGCTGCACGCCGGCCTGGACGACGTTGACCCGGTCCTGGAGCATCACCGTGTTGACCAGGCTGAAGATCGCGGGGTGGATGTCGTCCTCGGCGTCGAAGATGGTCACCACGTCGTGCCGCGCCTGCGGCAGGGCCGCGTTGAGGCCGTGGGGCTTGTTGACGGGCTGGTCGTCGAAGACGACGACCCCGACGTTGTGCACCCCCTCCCGGCCCAGTTCGGCGATCTTCTCCTCGGCCATGTCGATCGTGCCGGTGTCGTCCGCCGAGCAGATCACGAAGACCTCCAGCAGTTCGGCCGGGTAGTCGGCGCGCACCACCCGCTCGATGGTGGTCTGGATGACGTCCTCTTCGTGCCGGGCCGGCAGCAGCACACTGAAGGACAGCCGGGGCGGCAGGAACTCCGCCGGCGCCCTGGCCCTGTCCTCGGCGTCCTTCTGGTCCCAGGTGTAGAGCATCAGGTAGAGGACGTGCGCCGACTGCGCCGTGAGCAGGACGGAGACCGTGACCAGCACGGTGTACAGGACGGCGGTCACCGGGTGCTCCCCCGTGCCCCGTCCCAGACCCACAGGGCGCTGGAGGCGTAGTTGACGGCGAAGGCGGCGCCGATGGCGAGCAGATTCGCCGGAACCAGGGGGAATCCGCCGTGCACCAGGATCCACAGCACCAGCACGTTGACCCCGAGCCCGGTGAGCATGGACACGTTGAACTTGCCGAACCTCTTGAGCGACGGTGCCCGCATGGCGAACGTCCACCAGTCGTTGAGCAGGTAGTTGTTCACCACGGCGACTTCGACGGCGATGGCCGAGGCCGCGAGGAGCGGCACCCCCAAGGGGCCGTGCAGCACGTACAGCACCACGGTGTTCACGGCCGTGCCCACACCGCCGACCACCGCGAACCGAAGGATCCGGCTCTCCAGCAGCGCTCTGACCCGAGCGGCCAAGGCGGTGGATGCGGCAGTTTTCGTGGACAGTTCCGCCTCCGGTTCGTCCGTGTGCACGGGTGCCGTCCGGAAACAGCGCATATCGGCTCCTCCAAGCGGGAGACGCCCCGACTCCGCTCGGCGGGACGTCACCACCAGCGTGCGCTCAGGAGCAGGCGCGTACATCACATAAACGGGGGAGCGCCGAAGCCCCCTTCTGGGGACGCTCGGGTCCCCCGTTCGGGGGATCTACCGCTGTCCACCGAAAGAAGGGGGAGGGGAGGCCCTCCCCCGAAGGGGGGAGGGCCTCCTCACCCGTTGGCGGGTGCAACGCCCTTCTCCCCCTGCGGAGAGTGGAGCGCGCAGGGATGTCCCGGCCCGGCTCCCGGTGGGAGTGGCGGGACCGGGGCCACCGGGCCGCCGGCCCAGTCTCGGCAGCCCGGCCCATGGCCCAGCAGCAGAGGTAGGTGCCTCATATGGCCGGTTCCACGTCACGTTCCAGGCTAGCCGCGCGCGCCGGAGCAGCCGTCGCGGCGACGGCGCTGACCGTCGGACTCCCGGGCACAGCCGTTTCGGCGGGCTCCGGGTCCCTCCGCGATTCCGAATGGGCGTTGCACGCCCTCAAGGCCGACCGGGCCTGGGAGACCTCCAAGGGGGAGGGCGTGACGGTCGCGGTGATCGGCACCGGCGTCGACGCCTCCCATCCCGACCTGGCGGGCCGCGTCATCAGGAGCAAGGACGTCCACGCCACGCACGACGAGGGCTCCGCCCCGATGCAGGGCACCCAGGCGGCGGGCGTGATCGCCGGAACCGGCCGCAACTACGGCGGCGACGGCCTGTTCGGGCTGGCTCCGCGGGCACGCATACTCCCCTTCCGGGTCTACCGCGACAACACGGCCCTGACCGCCGCGACCGCCAGGGCGATCATGGACGCCGCGCGCCAGGGGGCCAAGGTCATCGACGTCACCGTCGGCTTCCGCCGCCCGAGCGACGACCTCCGGTCGGCCGTCAAGTTCGCGGCCGGCCGGGACGCCCTCGTCGTGGCCGGCGCGGGCGACACCGGCGGGACGGGGAACGCGGTGACCTACCCGGCCGCCTATCCGGAGGTCCTGTCGGTCACGGCCGTCGACAAGAAGGGCACGGTCTGGCCGGACTCGCACCACGGCAAGGACGTGGACCTGGCCGCGCCGGGGGTCGACATCCTGACCACCGCCAGGAACAACGACTACTGGACCGGCACCGGCACCGGGTTCGCGGCGGCCTGGGTGGCGGGCTCGGCCGCGCTGCTGCGTTCCGACCACCCGAAGTGGACCGTCAAGCAGGTCACCCGGTCACTGACCGAGACGGCCACGGAGCGGGGCAAGGCGGACTGGAACGCGCGGTACGGCTGGGGGGCCGTCTCCCCCGCGGCGGCGCTGTCGCACCGCGCCGCCTCGTCCGGCTCCGGCTCCGGCTCCGGCTCCGACGCGGGGGCGGCCGCGGGCGCGTCGCCGAACGCCCAGGCGGCGGGCATCGGCGTCCGTCACGCCTCCGACACCGGGCCGATCCTGGTCGTCCTGGCCGTGGCCGCGACGACGTTCGTCCTGGCCGTCGTCGCCTGGTTCCTCATTCGGCGCAGCGTCACCGCGTCGGACGACGAATGACGACCCGGTTGAGCGACACCGCCCCCGAGCGCGCGCGCCCCGAAACACCGGCCCCGGGGCGCGCGCTTCTCCGTCCGCTGCGGGTGCGGCTGACGGCTCTGCTGGCCGCTCTCGGCCTGCTCATGGCGGTGGTCGCGGCAACGGTCGAGGCCCCGTTCCCCGCGGCCCCGGGCAGCGACGCCGCCCGGTCTCCGGTCCTGCCGAAGCCGCGTTTCCCCGGCAAGGTCCGCCTCTACACCGCCCCCGACACCCCGGCCGCCGGCTGGGTGCGTGAAAACTCCGATGACCCCCGGGCGGCGGTCATCCGCAAGCGCATCGCCTCGCGGCCGCAGGGGTCCTGGTTCACCGACGCGGATCCGTCGCAGGTGGAGAGCCAGGTGCGCGCCGTGGCCGACGGGGCCCGGGCGCGCGGCGAGCTGCCGGTGCTGGTCGCCTACGCCGTGCACCGCCGCGACTGCTCCGGGCACAGCAGCGGCGGCACCGGCGATCTGGCCGCCTACCGTGACTGGATCAAGGGCTTCGCCCGGGGGATCGGCTCGACGCCGGCGCTGGTGGTCCTCGAACCGGACGCGCTCGCGCTCGCCGACTGCCTCAACGCCCGGGAACGGAAGATCCGTTACGCGTCCCTGTCCTATGCGGGCCAGGTGCTCCGCCGCGACGCCCCGAGCTCCGCGGTCTACTACGACGCGGGCAACTCCGGCTGGCAGCCCGCCCGGACCATGGCCGACCGGCTCAGGCGCGCCGGCGCCACCCGCTACGCGGACGGCATCGCGCTGAACGTGTCGAACTTCAACCGGACCCGTGACGAGATCCGCTACGGCCGCTCGGTGCTCCGGGAACTGGGCAGCACCCGCCTGAGCATGGTGATCGACACCAGCCGCAACGGCGCCGGTCCGGCCCGGGGCCACCACTCCTGCGATCCGGCGGGCCGGCGCCTGGGGCTGGCCCCGACGACCGACACCGGCGTGCGCGGCGTGGACGCCTACCTGTGGGTGAAGCCGCCGGGCCAGGCCGACGGGTGCGCGGCGGCCCCGGGGACCTTCGACGCGCGGTACGCCTACCGGCTCAGCCACTGATCGGACATAAACCCCACATCGCCACCTTCCAGACATAACCCACATAAGAACCAAACGGCCGAATTCGGTCTACTTCAATTGAGGTAGACCGAATTCGGCCGTTTAGTGTGCATGGAATTCGATCGGTCGCAGGAAGATTTGACCAGAACTCTTTCCCTAATGTCGTGGGCAACGCAGAGAAAGTTCTGAAGGAGCCCACCGCCCATGAAAAGAGTTCTCGTCGTGGAGCCTCATCCGCATGTACGGGCGGCCATTTCCGACCTCGTAGAGGACGAGCCCGGATGTGAACTCGCGGGGGCCTTCACCACCATCGCCGAGGCAATGCCACTGGTCAGTGAGCTAACGCCGGACGTGGTCCTGATCGACGCGGACACGCCGGACCGGCAGGCCCAACGACTCGGCGAACTCCTTCCCACGGCACTTCTGGTCTTTATTTCGACCGCCACCGAGCCGTGCGAGGAGTGCCCGGAGCCGTCGGCAAAAACAGCCGGCATCGGCATCCTCAAGTCCGATGTAATCGAATTCCTCAGGAGTCTCACCTCATGAATTCCCCCCTGGGAAAGAACAACGACTCGACCAATCCCATGACCGAATCCGCGGCCACTGAGAAGAAGCCGGGTCGTGGTCGGCGGCGGCTGATACTGAGTGTCACGGCAGCGGCCGTCACCGCCGCCGCGATCGGTGGAACCGTCACCGCGTTTACAGTGGATTCCGTGAGCGGCTCCCCCACCGAGAAGAACTCCGTTTCCGGGGTGCACGGCGCGCTGCACACCAAGGGCGGCGACATCGTCGACGCCAACGGCAAGAAGGTCGTGCTGACCGGCGTCAACTGGTTCGGCCTGGAGACCGGCACGTTCGCGCCGCACGGGCTGTGGACCCGCAACCTCGACTCCATGGTCGAGCAGATGGTCGACACCGGGTTCAACACCCTCCGGCTGCCGTACTCCAACGAGCTCTTCGACGCCAAGAGCAAGCCCAACGGCATCGACTTCAAGCAGAACCCCGAGCTCAAGGGCCTCAACGGCCTGCAGATCATGGACAAGGTCGTCGACGCTGCCACCAAGCGCGGGATGATGGTCATCCTCGACCAGCACCGCCCGGACCAGTACGGCCAGAGCGAGCTCTGGTACACCGAGAAGGTCCCGGAGAGCAAGTGGCTGTCCGACTGGAAGATGCTCGCCGAGCGCTACAAGAACAACGACAAGGTCATCGGCGCGGACCTGCACAATGAGCCGCGCGGCCAGGCCACCTGGGGCGACGGCAACCCGAAGACCGACTGGAAGATTGCCGCCGAGAAGGCCGGCAACACCATCCACTCGGTCAACCCCGACTGGCTGGTCTTCGTCGAGGGCAACGACAATTACAAGAACGAGACCACCTGGTGGGGCGGCGAACTGCGGGGCGTCAAGGACCACCCGGTCAAGCTCAAGGAAGCCAATAAGGTCGTGTACTCCGCGCACGACTACGGGCCGGGCGTCTACAACCAGAACTGGTTCATGGACAAGAGCTTCCCGAACAACATGCCCGCCTTCTGGGACAAGCACTGGGGCTTCGTCAAGAAGGAGAACATCGCTCCCGTGCTGCTCGGCGAGTTCGGCGGCAGGAAGAGCGCGGGCAAGAGCACCGAGGCCGTCTGGCAGCAGAGCCTGATGCAGTACCTGAAGAAGAACGGCATGAGCTACACCTACTGGTGCTGGAACCCGGACTCGGGTGACACCGGCGGCGTCCTCCAGAACGACTGGAAGACCCTGGACCAGGGCAAGAAGGACCTGCTCTCGGTGTACCAGGAGCGGCTGCCGGAGGCGAAGAAGACGGCGGACTCCTCGAAGCAGTAGTCCATCGCACACAACGGGGTGACCGATGAGAGGTCGCGGGCATTCGTGCCCGCGACCTCTCGGCCGTGACCGCCCGCCCACGGCGGATCCGCCGGCGTCGAAGCCCGCGCCCGGACGCGCAGGGCGTGAGGTCCGTCACGCCGACCACGGGTAGTCGTCCACCGCGACGAGACCCTGGGCGAGCTCTGCGGACGGCACGAGCCCCAGCCGCAGGGCGTGGGCGACCGCCTGGGTCCGGCTGTGCACGCCGAGCTTGTCGAAGATGTGGCTGACGTACGTCTTCACGGTCTGCTGCCCGATGCCCAGGTCGCGCGCGATCTCCTTGTTCGCCTTGCCGCGGGCCAGCATGACCAGTACCTCGGACTCGCGCTCGGTGAGACGCTCCGGCCCGCCCGCGCCGTTGACCTGGTCCACCAGGCGGGCGACCGCCGCGCTGGAGACGTACGTCTTCCCGGCCGCCGCGGCCTTCACCGCGTGCCGTAGCTCGTCGGCCTCCGCGTTCTTCAGCAGGAAACCCGTCGCGCCCGCCCGCACCGCCGCCATCACGATGCCCCCGTCGAGCGCGCTCGTCAGCGCCACGACCCTGACCTCGGGCAGTTCCTCGCGGATCTGCTCCGTGGCCTCGATGCCGTCCATGACGGGCAGCATCAGGTCCATCAGCACCACGTCCGGGCTCAGTTCCCGGGCCAGGCGAACAGCCTCCCGGCCATTGGTCGTCTCACCGGCCACCGCGATGTCACCGTCAAGGCTGAGGAAGTCCCGCAAACCCTGCCGGACCACCGCATGGCCCTCCGCGATCAGTACATGCACTGCCACTGATGATCTCCGTTGTCGAGCACCGGCTCACGGCGTCACCACGACTGCTGCGCGGTGCGTGCCCGCGGCCGACACGGTCGGCATCGCCCCTGCATTCCCTCCACTTCCCGAACAAAAGGGAACATGAACGGATTTCTAGGACATACCGGGAACCCGCGGCGGCCCGCGCTCATTCCACACCCGCGGATGCGAGGCGACCGCCGCACCGGCGGGACACAGCCCGGTCCGGCCCCGCCCGCCGCGCCCGCAGGGCCCCGGCGCCCCGCCGGCCGCGGCCGCCACGGGGGCCGGCCACGGCACGGGACGGGGCCGCGGACGCTCCCGGAGCCTGCCGGCCCACACGGTCACCCACTCGGCGAACCGCTCGCAGTACGGCAGCGCCAGCAGCACCAGCGCCCCGGCGAGCCAGCCGCCCAGGGCGTCGCTGAACCAGTGATAGCCCTGGTAGACGGCGGTTGACCCGACCGTGAGCGCGGCCAGCGCGGCCAGCGATCCCGCCACCCTGCGGCGACGCGGGGCGAGGTGGGCAAGGGTCCCCCACACGACGACGCTGTTGGCCGTGTGCCCGGACGGGAACATGTCGCCGCCCCGGAAGAACTCGGGGGAACCGAAGGCGTGCGCGTAGTCGGGCCCCAGGCGCCCGGTGCCGAGTTTGACCGCGCCGACGCTCACGTTGAGCAGCACCAGCGCCGCCAGGAGGACCAGCAGCGGGCGCGGGTCCCGGCTCCGCCGGAAACGCCACCCCAGCCAGGCCGCCGCCACCGTCGCCGTCGGACCTCGCTGCCCGGCGACGACGAGGACGCCCAGCAGCCCGGCCGGCTGCGGCCACTGGCGGTAGGGCCGCCACATGGCCATGCGCCAGTCGAACTCAAGCAGGGGGGAAGGGGTGAGCACCGCGACTAAGACGGCCAGGTACAGCACGGCCGCCGACGCGAAGAGGATCGCCGTGCGCCGGCCGCCCCCCGGCCTCGGCCGGCGTTCACGCCGGACGGAACGGTACGGCGGAACGGCGCCACGCACTCCCGGGATGAACCGGGCCCGTCTCGGGGGAAGGGGCATGATGCCCATATCGCACTCCCAGCCCCTCGGGAAGTCCGACCGCGCGGCCGGGATTTCCGGATGCGGCGCGATGCAACGGCACATACAGGGAATCCGGCTACATACGCCGGGAATTCCCGTTTCGGTAAATATATCCTCGGGGGCTGGTGTCGACCACACGACCGCCGACCGCGCCGAAGCGTCCGCCTCCCCCGCCTCCGGCCGGGGCCGGGACAGGGGAGGCGGACGCTCGGTGCACGCCGCTCAGGACGCGCCGCCGCCCGTCGCCGTCAGCGGTGCGCCCTCCGGGGCGTCGACCACCGCGGAGGACAGCGGGATCGGCGTGAACATGGGGGGTTCCTCGTCCGGCGTCAGCGCGGTCGGGCCGTAGACCCAGTCGGTGAACGAGTAGTCGTAGGTGTCCCGGGCCCGCATGATCGCGTTGCGCTGCTCGCGTCGCAGGCCGTCGAGGTGCCACAGTTCGCCCCACACCCGGCCGGTGCTCTGCACCCGGCGGCAGTGCTCCACCCGGACCGCCTCGTACGCCACGAGCGCGGCGTCCCAGTCGGGCCGGGCGCCCGCTTCGGCGGACCGGGCCAGCCGGGCGTAGTGCTCGGCGAGAACCCAGCCGTCCTCGATCGCCATGATCGCGCCCTGCGCCATGTACTGCAGCGGCGGGTGGGCGGCGTCGCCGAGCAGGGCGATGCGCCCGTGCACCCAGGTCTCGACGGGGTCGCGGTCGAACATCCGCCACCAGCGGTCCCGCCACATCAGCGGGATGCCCTTGCGCACGGTGTCGCAGGTGGCCTCGAAGGCCGCGTCCAGCTCGTCGGGAGTGCCCCAGTCCTCCTGGCCGGCCAGGGCCTTGGGCGACTCGAACACGGCGACCTGGTTGAACATGTCGCCGCCGCGCAGGGCGTACTGGACGAAGTGGCAGCGGGGGCCGATGTGGACGGTGACGTCCTTCTCGGCGACGCCGTTGTCCCGGACCTGCTCGATCGGGACGGCGGCGCGGTAGGCGACGTAGTTCGAGCTGACCACGTCGTCGCCGACCAGCAGGCGGCGGGCCACGGAGTTCAGTCCGTCGGCCGCGATGACCAGCTCGGCGGCCTCGACGCGGCCGCTGTCGAGGAGGACCCGGGCGCCGTCCCCGGTGTTCTCGTAGCCGATGACGGTCTGGTCGGTCACCAGTTCGACGCCGGCGCGCTCGCAGGCGCGCAGGAAGATGCCGTGCAGGTCGCTGCGGTGGATGACCATGTACGGGAAGCCGTAGCGGCGTTCCAGGTCGCGCAGGTCGAGCCGGGTCAGCTCCCGGGCGTCGAGCGCGTCGCGCATGACCATGTTCTCGGGGACGACGCCGAGCTCCTTGGCCTCGTCGAGCAGGCCGTACTGGTCGAGGATGCGGGTGCAGTTCGGGGCGATCTGCAGGCCGGCGCCCACCTCGCCGAACTGCGGGGCCCGTTCGAGGACGCGCACGCGCAGTCCCTGGCGGGCCAGGGCGAAGGCGGAGCTGAGGCCGCCGATGCCGCCGCCGACCACGAGGACGTCGGGCCGCCCGGCGGGAGTGGATTGGGGTTTCATGATCTGTTCCTTCGGTCGCGGGGCGGACGGGCCCCGGGTCAGAGCCAGGCGCCCAGCGCGGGGGCGGGCGTTCCGCCCGCGGTGAGCGGTCCGGCGTCCCGCCCGGTCAGGTAGGCCGCGATCTCGTGCAGCTCTCCGGTGACCGGGACGGCTTCGCCGTCGCCCGGCAGGTCCCACGCGGCTCCGGTGGCCGGGGCGCGCAGCGTCACGGCCGGGCCGGGGGCCGCGGCGCGTTTGGTGACGACGTCGTCGCACAGGGCGGTGAGGAAGTCGTCCGGCAGGTCGGCGAACGTCACGCCGTTCGCCAGGTCGACGGCGTGCACGCACACCTCGCGGGAGCGCAGCCAGGGCACTTCGGTGGCCGGCACGGTCCGGCCCTGCGCGGTGACCACCCGGGCGCGCCACTGCTCCTCGCCGAGGGCGGCCATCCCCTGCTCCAGCGCGTCGGCGGAGCCGCGCAGCCACGCGGCCAGTTCGACGGAAGGCAGGGCGCGGCCCCGTTCGATGCCGACGGCGCGTTCCTCGGGCGAGGCGTACATCGGTGTGGGTTCGCCGGTGGCGGCCCAGTGCACCAGGTTGGACAGCGCCTCGGCGTTGGCGGCGACGTGCGCCGCCACGTGCGCCCGGCTCCAGCCGGGCAGGGCACTCGGCGCGGCGAAGGCGTCGTCGTCCAGCCCGGCGGCGGCCTTCAGCACCAGCTCGGTGCCGAGGCGGGCCCAGCGGCGGGCGTCGTCGAAGGTCCGGGACATCAGGAGGCGTCCTCCTCGACGACCCGGTTCTCCAGGCGGCCGATGCCGTCGATCTCGGCGACGACCGTCTCGCCGCCGAGGAGGTAGCGCTCGGGCCTACGGGCGTGGCCGACGCCGCCGGGGGTGCCGGTGGCGATGATGTCGCCGGGGTTGAGCCGGACGATCGTGGAGACGTACTCGACCAGGTGGACCGGGTCGAAGAGCAGGTCGCCGGTGGAGTCGGACTGCATGACCTCGCCGTCGACGAGCAGCCGCACGTCCAGCGACGGACGGACCCCGCCCGGCAGCTCGTCGGGCGTGACGAGGTACGGGCCGACGGGCGTGGTGGAGTCCCATGTCTTGCCCTGGAGCCACTCGCGGGTGCGGAACTGCCAGTCGCGGCAGGTGATGTCGTTCAGCACGGTGAAGCCGGCGATGGCGCGCTCGGCCTGCTCGCCCCGGGCCCGGCGCACCGGCGCTCCGACGACGACGGCGAGCTCGACCTCCCAGTCGAACTGGCCGGTCTCTCCGGGGCGCACGATGTCGTCGCCCGCGCCGATCAGCGAGTCGGCGAACTTGGCGAAGAGGGTGGGTTGCTCGGGCAGGTCGCGGCCCATCTCCTGGATGTGGTTACGGTAGTTCAGGCCGACGCAGACCACCTTGGACGGCCGCGGGACCAGCGGCGCGAAGTCGGCGCCGGCCACGTCGTACGTCTCCCCGGTGGCCGTGGCGGCGCGCTCGGCCCAGCCTTCCTCGGCGAGCAGGGCGCCCAGGTCGGGGACGCCGAGGTCGACCAGGGTGTCGCCGTCGAGCCGGACGGCGCGGGTGGTGCCGCCGGTGCGGAGGGTGGCGAGCTTCATCGGGTGGTTCCTTCCAGGTGGGTGCGGTCGAGCCGGAGGGCCTCGAAGATGGGGGCGTCGCTGAACCGGAACAGGTCCAGGGCACCGGAGTCGGAGTCGGTGGCGCCGGCCTCGGAGCGCACGGAGAGCGGCTGCCAGGACGGCACGACGAACAGGTCGCCGCGGGTGACCGACCAGGAGATGTCGCCGACGGTGACGGTGCCGGAGCCGTCGAAGACCTGGTAGACCGACGAGCCGGTCTCGCGCGCCGGCGCGGTCTCGGCGCCGCGGGCGATCCGGTGCATCTCGGCGCGGATGGTGGGCAGCACGTCGGCGCCGGTGGCCGGGTCGGTGAAGCGGACGGCCGCGTGACCGGGCTCGACGGTGCCGGCGAAGCCCTCTGCCTCCAGGGCGAGCTGGTCGGCCAGGGCGCGGTCGGTGTGCTCCCAGCGGTAGGCCAGCAGTGGCGAGCCGGGGGCGGTGGCGCCGACGGAGAGCGGGCGCAGTCCGGGGTGGCCCCACAGGCGCTCGGAGCGGGAACGGTCGGGGGTGATCCGTTCCGCGTCGGTGATCTCGTCCCGGCCGAACTCGAAGAACTGGGTCTCGGTGGCGTACTGGAAGGGGATGTCCAGTCCGTCGATCCAGGCCATCGGTTCGGCGGTGGCGTTGTGGTGGGCGTGCCAGTTCCAGCCCGCCTGCGGGAGGAAGTCGCCGCGCCGCATGGCCACCGGGTCGCGCCCGACGACCGTCCACACGCCCTCGCCCTCGACGACGAAGCGGAAGGCGTGCTGGGTGTGGCGGTGCTCGGGGGCGTCCTCGCCTGGCATCAGGTACTGGATCGCCGCCCACAGCGTCGGGGTGGCGAACGGCCTGCCGCCGAGGGAGGGGTTGGCCAGCGCGATGGCCCGGCGCTCACCGCCGCGGCCGACCGGGACCAGGCCGCCGGCCCGGGCGGCCAGTTCCCGCAGCCGCTGCCAGCGCCACAGGTGCGGCACGGCGCGGGAGCGCGGGTGGGCCGGCATCAGGTCGCCGATCTCGGTCCACAGCGGTACGAGCAACTCGCTCTCGAAGCCCCGGTACAGCTCTTCGAGCGCCGGGGTGACCTCGGGCTGCCCCTCGGCGGTGACGGCCTGGAGCCGGACCGGGGAACCCGTTGCGTTGTCTTGGGCGATGGAGGACTGAGTCACACACCGCAGGGTGCAGTGTGTCCTCCAGGAGGGACGTATAGATTCTGGAGAGCAGAATCTCGACAGAATCCCGCAGGCCACAGCAGGATCCAGCACGCCCGTATCACCCCGGAGGACCAGCGATGGACAAGCCGCTCAAGACGCCGCCGCCGTATCCCATCGCCAGCGTGGACCACGCGCTGCGGGCGGCGACCATCCTGCAGATGGAGGGCGGCGCGACGGTGTCGCAGATCGCCGAGCGGCTGGGCGTGGCCCGGTCGACCGCCCACCGGGTGCTGGCGATGCTCGTCTACCGGGACTTCGCCGTGCAGGACGAGGACCGCGTCTACCGGGCGGGGCCGGTGCTGGAACTGGCCGCACACTCCCAGTCGCTCGTGTCGAGGCTGCGCGCCGCGGCACTGCCCCACCTGCACCGGGTCGTCGACCTGCTGGACGAGACGACGAACCTGACCGTGCGCACCGGGGACACGGCCCGCTTCATCGCCAGCGTCGAGTGCCGGCAGGCGCTGCGGGTCGGCTCCCGGGAGGGCATGGTGTTCCCGGCCCACCGCACGACGGCGGGGCTGCTGCTGCTCGCCGACCTGACCGACGGGGAGCTGGAGGAGGTCTACGCCCCCGAGCGCTACCGCGACCGTCCGGCCGACCGCCCGGACCTCGCCCGGCTGCGCACCGAGCTGAGGCGTCTGCGCCGCAACGGGTTCGCGGTGAACAGGGAGCGCTCCGAACGCGGCCTCGTCGCCGTCGGCGTGCCGGTGCGCGACCGGGACGGCACCGCGGTGGCCGGCCTGTCGGTGTCCATGCCCAGCGTGCGCTACGACCCCCACCGCCTCCAGTCCCTGGTCGCGACCCTGGACGCCACGGCGCGCGCCCTGGAGAAGGACCTGACCTCGCCTTATGGCGAACCGGACGCGGAGCGGGCACCGGAGCGGACGCAGGAGGGGGCCAAGCAGGGTCTCTTTACATGATGCTTGTTCGGCTTAGGTTACGAACAAATCATTGACGTCGCGTAAAGCGAGTGTCATTCTCCACGGCATCGCGCCGGAATCGCGTCGTGCCCTCCCTCCCCCACCACGCACGCGGAGCCGAACCGTTCCACACGCTCGAGGCTCCCCCCGCGGGGCGCCCGCGCCTTCCCCAGCCAGGGAGAAAAACAGCAATGACGCTCGACAACGGGACGACGACGTCCCAGGGCCCAACCGCGGGGGCCGCCCGGACACCGGGCTACGCGGGAACACTGGCTGCCGCCTGCAGCGCGGTCTTCGTGGCCCAGGTCGCGAACGCGCTGCCGGCCTCGCTCAACGGGCTCTTCCAGGAGGACCTGCACACCCACGGATCCCAGCTCACCTGGATCACCGCGGCGTTCATGATCGCCGTGGTCTGCTTCGAGTTCACCTTCGGCGTCCTCGGCGACCTGTTCGGACGGCGACGGCTGGTCGTGGCCGGCACGCTCCTGGTCGCCGCGGGCAGCAGCGTGGCCGCGCTCGCCCCGACCGTGCAGGTGCTGTGGATCGGCGCCGCCCTGAACGGACTGGGCGCCGGCGCCATGTTCCCCGGCTCGCTCACCGCGATCACCGCCGTCACCCGCACCATGCGGGCACGGGCGCACTCCGTGGCCGTCTGGAGCGGCTTCCTGTCCGCGGGCGCCGCCGTCTCGCCGTTGCTCGGCGGCATGTTCGCCAAGATCGGGTCGTGGCGCGGTTCCTTCTGGGTCCTCGTCGGGCTCGCCCTGGTCAGCGCGGTGCTCACCCTGGTGCTGGCCACCGAGTCGAAGGCGCCCGAGGGCCGCAAACTCGACGTGCCCGGTCAGATCGCCTTCGCCATCGGTCTCACCCTGGTCCTGTTCGGCGCCGTCGAGGGGCCCGAGTCGGGCTGGACCACGCTTCCCGTCCTGCTCGCCTTCGCCATCGGCATCTGCTTCCTCGCCGGGTTCGTCGTCGTGGAACTGGGCGCCGAGTCACCGATCTTCGACCTGAAGCTGTTCCGCAACCGGGCCTTCGCGGTGTCGTCCGTCGTCGCGGTCATCGGCATGATCGCCTTCCTCGGCGCCTGCTTCGCCACCAGCATGTGGCTGGGTCCGGTGCAGCACCAGGACCCGATCCGCGTCGCGATCCCCTTCCTGCTCCTGCAGGGGCCCGCCTTCCTGCTCATCCCGATCGTCTCCCGCCTGCTCCACCGGGTCGCCCCGTCCTGGCTGCTGACCAGTGGTTTCGTCCTGATGGCGATCGGCTGCCTGCTGTGCACCCGGCTGGATGTCACCGACCCGGACCTCGGGCCGTTCCTCGCGCCCGCCCTGCTGATCGGCATCGGCTTCGCGCTGACCGTCAGCTCGGTGACGGCCGTGGCGCTCAACAGCGTGCCCCTGAACCTGGCGGGCATGGCCAGCGCCACCACCAACATGCTGCGGGACCTCGGCTTCGCCCTCGGCCCCGTCGTCGTCGGCGCGGTCGCCCTGAGCAACGCCGGGTCGGCGTTCGCCTCGAACCTGCCCGGCGCGCACCTGCCGGCCGCCCAGGAGGCGGCGGCCCGCCAGATCGCCGAGGCCGGCGGACCCATCGCGGTGAACAGCCTGCCGTCCGGCGTCCCCGGGTCCGCGGCGCACGGGGTGGCCCTCGAATCCCTGGGCAGCGGCTTCACCACCGCGTTCCTGGTGTGCGGTGTGGCTGCGGCGGTCGCCGCGCTGCTGACCGCCTTCGGCATGATCGGAACCCACACGCACCGCTCCGACGACCACGAGGAAATCCCCTCCACCGCCCCCGAGGGCGACGGCAGGCAGGAAACAGCCCTCACCCGCTGACCCACCAGGCGACCGGGTCTCCGGCGCGAGGCGTACCACCCCGGGGCCCGGAGACTCACCGCACGTCACCGCACGTCACCGCGCATCTCCGTACGCCGCCGCGCGGGCGACAGGGCACCGGCCACCACGGCCGGTGCCCTGCGCATGTCCGACCCGCCGAGCCCACGCCGGGCGGCGACGGGGAGGCCGGAAGGGCGGAAGGGTGGAACGGCCCGTTCGACGGCCGTTCGTCCTGCGCCCCGCGGATGCCGGCAGAAACTGCGAGGTGCGTCTCGGGCTCGTCAGCACGCGCCCGGAGAAGCTGTACGGCACGGGCCCGGACAACTTGTGGGCGCTCTCGAGTGACTTTCCGCGGCCGGTCGCGCCGCACATCAGCCGACGTCGATCACGATCTTGCCCTGGGTGGTGCCGCTCTCCACGGCCGCGTGGGCGTCGGCGACGTCGGCGAGCGTGAAGTGCCGCGGGTCGAGCAGCGGCCTGAGCGCCCCGGCGTCGGCGAGGGCGGCGGCCTCGCCCATGATCTCGCCGTGGTGCTCCCGGCCGTGCCCGGTCAGCAGCGGCAGCAGGGTGAAGACGCCGGAGTAGGTCGCCCCGCGGAAGGACAGCGGCGCGATGCTGTGGGTTCCCCAGCCCAGGGCGCTGACCACGTGGCCCGTGTAGGTGCGCACCGCCGCGAAGGAGTCGTCGAGCACGGACCCTCCGACGGTGTCGAAGACGACGTCGAAGCCCTCGCCACCGGTGTACTTGGCGACGTACTCGTCGACGGAGGAGGAGGTGTAGTCGATCGGCGTGGCCCCCAGGCGCTCGACGACCTCCCGTCGCGCGGGCGACGCGGTGGCGAAGACCTCGGCACCGCGGGCCCGGGCGATCTGCACGGCCACATGCCCGATCCCGCCGGCCCCGCCGTGGACGAGGACCTTCTGCCCCGCGTGTACCCGTGCCCTGTCGACCAGGCCCTCCCAGGCCGTGATGAAGACCAGGGGGAGGGCCGCGGCCTCGCGCAGGGTGAGGGCGGCCGGCTTGCGGGCGATCAGGCGGGCGTCGACGGCCGCGTACTCGGCGAGCGAGCCCTGCACGTCACCGACGCCCCCGGTCATGCCGAAGACCTCGTCACCGGGCGCGAAGCCGTGGACGCCGGGGCCGACCTCCTCGACCACACCGGCCAGATCCAGGCCGAGGACGGCCGGCAGCGTACGCCGGGCGTGGGCGGCCTTGCCGGCCCGGATCTTGGTGTCCAGCGGGTTGACGCCGCTGGCTCCGACCTTGACCAGCGCCTGCCCCGGGCCGGGCGCGGGCTTGTCGATCTCGCCGAGGACCAGCGGGGTGCCGAACTCGTGCAATATCACTGCGCGCATGACTGCGCCTCTTTCCTGTCGTACCGGGTGGATATGGGCCGGCGCGTGCACCGGGTGCGCTCAGGTGCGGCCGGCGACGAGCAGGCGTGCCGCGGCCTTCGCCTCCTCCGTCGAGCAGTGCGGTGATGACGCCGTTCCCGTTCGACGACTCGGCGAACGCTCCGTGCCGAACACGATCGTCGGCTCGGCCGAGGCGGTCGTGGTGATGCTCATGGCCGGCTCCTCTTCATCTGCGCGGGCATGCGGCAAGCCTGTTCCGGCGCCGGGCCGCCCGCATCCGTGGGCCCCGGCGGGAGTCCCCGGTGTTCGGGCCCGGGCACGGCGACCGTGCGCCGACGGCAATTCTAGACATGTCGTTGGACAATGAGTCCAATCTTGCTTAGGCTCCGACGACAGCGCAGTTCAGCGCCTTCTTCATCCGGACTCGAGAGTGGAATCGCAGTGAGTGCTGGTGGAACGACCCGTCCGACCCTCCTCCTGGTGCACGGGGCGTGGCACGGCTCGTGGTGCTGGGAGAGACTGACCCCGATACTCGAAGCCGACGGCTGGACGACCCGGACCGTGGACCTCCCCAGCGCCGGCTCGGGGGCCGGCGTACGGGACGACGCGCGCGTGGTGCTGCAGGCTCTGGCCCGGATCGACGGCCCGGTGGTCGTGGTCGCCCACTCCTACGGCGGTGTGCCGGCCACCCAGGCCGTCGCCGAGGCCGCCCACGTCTCGCACCTCGTGTACCTGGCGGCCTACCAACTCGACGTCGGCGAGAGCCTGCTCAGCCACCATGGCGCGCCCCCGCCGGCGGATCCCGGCGGATTCCAGGCCGTGCCGGACCATCCGGTCCCGCTTTTCTATGCGGACGTCCCCGCGGCCGACGCGGAGGCGGCCGCCGGGCGCCTGGTACCCCAGAGCACGAGATCCTTCAGCGACACGCTGACCGCGGCCGGGTGGCACACCGTCCCCTCGACGTACGTCGTCTGCGAGCAGGACCGGGCGCTGCCGCCGGGCGACCAGGAGCAGCTCGCCGTCAGGTCCGGCTCCGTGCACCGCATCGCGAGCGGTCACTCTCCGTTCCTGTCGATGCCCGGGGAGTTCGCCCGCCTTCTCGCGAAGATCGCGTCCGGGTCGGCCGACTGAGCCGTCTCCTGGACGCCGACGGGGGTGTGACCCCCATGGCCCGACCGGCCGCGAGCCGTGCCTCCTCCCCCACGGGGGCCGTTTCCGCAGCTCCGTAGGATGGCGGCATGGCTTCCACCACGCGACGACGTTCCACCGCGGCCGACCGGCGGGCCGCACTCGAGGAGCGCATGGTGTCCGCGCTCGAGGAACTCCTGCGGGGCGGTCTGACCTACACCGAACTGAGCGTCGAACAGATCGCGCACGCGGCAGGCATCTCGCGGTCGACCTTCTATCTGTACTTCCGCGACAAGGTCGACGTCCTGCTGCGGGTGAGCGGTTCGCTCAGGACCCGGAGCTACGAGATCGCGGAGGCGTGGGAACCCTGCGGGCCCGACGGCGGCGCCGACGGGCTGGCCCGCACCTACGAACAGATCATGCGTCACTACCGCGAGCACGCGGCCCTGCTGTCGGCCATCCACGAGGTGGCCGCCTACGACCCCGCGGTCCGCGACTCGTGGTCGGCGCACCAGGACCGCTTCGTCGACAACACGGTGGCGGTGCTGGAGGGGGAGCAGCGGGCCGGCCGCACGCCCGCGGACATCGATCCGCGGCTCGCCGCGCGGTTGATCGTCCAAGGGGGCGGCGAGGTCATCACCCGGCAGGTGGTCGGCGGCGACGGCAGCGACGACGCCGACGTGGCCCGGGAACTCGCCCACGGCTACTGGCACGGCGTGTACCGCCGCCCGGCGCTCAGGAACTGACAGTGGCGGCCTGGCGCCGCCCGGCCCGCCGCACCTACCCCGGCAACGGGGAAGCGACAGGGATGTACGGCGGGAAACCGTTCCTCGGGACTGAGCAGGAGTGATCCCAGTCAACCGCACGCCCCGAACGGTCTTGGGCGCACTGGTCCCCGGCGTACTCAGCCCCGGGGCGGCGGCACGCATCCTGCGCGTGGTCCGTTCCCGGCAGGCCGGTTCCCTGTACGACCTGGCCATATGGCTACGGCCAGAGGTGGCGAGGAGGCCCTGGACCATCACTCCGGTGGAGCAGGGGCCTCGCACACTGGCGCCGCACCCGGCGTCCCAGATCGTGCGGAAAACGCTATCGCGTTCCCCACGCGGCGCCGCAACCCCGCGAGCCGACCATCACACGATCGAGCTAAACGGACCTCACCGGGCAGCGCGGTGCGGACGGCCCGGGTCAGCAACCGCGCGGTGTGGCCGTTGACGAGTTCGTCGGAGAAGGGCATGGTCGTCTCCTCCAGGCGGTCAGGGCGCGACGTGCTGGAGCACGGTCGTGAACTGCCAGTCGACGGTGGCGTGGTCGATCGCCTCGTGCACGGGCGAGCCGCCCATCTCGCCGGTGATCCCGGCGGCTCCCGAGCGGGCGTGCTCGATGCTGTCGTAGGCGACGATGTCGAGGACCGTGCCGTCGTCGCGCACGACGATCCGGCGCCACTGGAAGCCGGGCCGGCCCTTGAGGTACTCGTTGATGTCCGCGTTCGCCGCGACGAAGTCCTCCGGCGTGAGGCCGGGCGCGGGGCGGAGGGTGGTCACTTCCAGGATCTCGGACATAACAGGGTGTCCTTTCCGACGGGGTGGCGGTTGCGGCTCGGCGGATGCCGTCCGCCCGCGGTTTCTCCAGCGTGCGTGCCGCCCGGTGGGGGGAAGGCAGGGCCCGCCCGGGTGTACGGCGCCCAGGAAGGGGCCGCGGTCCGGGCGGGGTGACGGGACGCTCAGGCCGGCTCCGCCATCGAGGCCAGATACGTCAGGGCCTCCTCGCTGCGGCTACCGGGCTCGGGGGTGCCGACGAGCAGTTGCTGACCGGGAGCGTCGACCACTTCGAACGTCTGGTAGGTCAGCTCGACCCGGCCCACCTCGGGGTGCACGAACACCTTGAACTTCCGGGTGAGGCCCGCGACGTCGTGGTCGGCCCACAGCGCTCTGAACTGGGGCGAGGCCGCACTGAGTTCGGCGACGAGGTCGGTGATCTCCGCGTCGTCCGGGAAGCGTCCCGCGTTCAGGCGCAGCGCGTACACGCTGCTGCTCAGCTGCAGCTCCCAGTCGGCGAACACCTCCTTGGCCCGGGGGTCGGTGAAGAGGACACGCGGCATGTTCCGCTCGGTGCCGAACGGCGACAGCAGCGCGTCGGCGATCGGGTTCGCCGCGAGCACGTCGAGGGCCGGGCCGAGCACGTATGCCGCCGCCTGGGCGAAGGTCTCCAGCAGCCGCAGCAGCGACGGGTGCACGAGGTCCCGGGGACTGTCGGGGCCCAGCCGGGGATTGAGCCCCGCCAGCCGGAACAGGTGCTCGCGTGCCTCGGGCGCGAGGCGCAGGGCGTGCCCGAGGGCATCGATCACCTGGGCGGAGGGGTTGCGCTCGCGTCCCTGCTCGAGACGGGCGTAGTAGTCCGCGCTGACCCCGGCGAGCACGGCGACCTCCTCGCGCCGCAGGCCGCGGACGCGTCGCCCGGAGACCCCGCCGGCCAGCCCCGCGTCGCCCGGCTCCACACGCGAGCGGCTCGCGCGGAGGAAGGCACCGAGCTCGTTGTCACGTGGGGTCATGTCACCGATGCTAGCCCCGCCCGCCGGGTCGGCGATCCGCTGGTTCGGGACCGTCAGCCGCCTGATCACGGACGCTCTCCCGCCCCCCGCCCTCGCGGCGCCCCGGTCAGACTCCCGGAATGACATACGGCATGTCCAGCAGGATCCGGTGCCCCACGATCTTCCACTCGCCGTCGATCCGGCGCAGGTCGGTGTCGTAGTACCCGGACTCGATGGGTTGCACGGTGCCCTGGGAGCCGAAGGTGCCCTCCGCCCAGCCGCCCTCGGGGCGCGCGGCGGCCTGGACGCGGAAGACGATGAACTGGGCGTTCATGTGGGCGCGGTCACCGTCCACCTCGATGATGTGGTCGGCGGTCACATGGTGGCTGGAGCCGCCCACGGGGTGCGGGGCCATGTAGTGGTCCACCGCGTACTCCACGGCCGCCCCGCCGATCATGGGCGGCGCGACCGGCGTGTGGCTGCCGGGGCCCGTCCTGGAGAAGCTCTGCACGACCGCGTCGTCGGTGAACAGCGCCCCCTGGGTCTTGCCGTCGCGCTGGTCCGTGGCCCGTACGTAGCGCGCCAGAACCTCCTGGATCTCGCGCTCGTCGCTCATGGCGGCCCTCTCTTGTCGTACCGGGAGACCCGTCCGGGATCCGGCCGGCGTCTCTCACCGGTTCCCCCCAGCCTCCACCCGCGCCCCACGGCGAAGAAGGGCGCGGGAGCCTGGGTGTGCGGCACCCAGGCTCATGGTCTCTTCCCCGACCTCCGCCGATGCGGTGAAGTCGAAGGCGCGACAGCCGCCGTCTTGGCACATCTGAAGGAGCACGCATGCCCACGCCAGCAGAATCGAAGACCGTCCTGATCACCGGCGCCAGCAGCGGCATCGGCGAGGCCACCGCGCGCCGGCTCGCCGGGCTCGGCCACCGGGTGCTCCTCGGCGCCCGCCGGACCGACCGCCTGGCTGCCCTCGCCGGAGAGCTTCGTGCGGCCGGCGCCTCGGTCGCCCACCGCGAACTCGACGTGACCAGCCTGGACTCCGTGCGCGCCTTCGCCGCCGCCGGCGTGGAGGAGTACGGCGGTATCGACGTGCTGATCAACAACGCCGGCGTGATGCCGTTGTCACCGATCGAGGACCTGCGCATCGCCGAGTGGGAACAGATGATCGACGTCAACCTGCGCGGGGTGCTCCACGGGATCGCCGCCGTGCTGCCTCAGATGCGGCGGCAGGCAGGCGGCCACGTCGTCAACGTGTCGTCGGTGTCGGGGCACCGGGTGGATCCGACCGCCGCCGTCTACAGTGCCACCAAGTTCGCCGTGGCTGCCGTGTCGGAGGGGCTGCGGCAGGAGAGCCGGGACATCCGGGTCACCGTCGTCAGCCCCGGATTCACACAGAGCGAGTTGACGCACCGCGGTGGATCGCCGGAAGCCCAGGGTGCCGCCCGTACGGCGGCTGAGCAACTGGCGATCCCCGCCTCGGCCATCGCCGACGCGATCGCCTTCGCCATCGACCAGCCGGCGAACGTCGACGTCAACGAACTGATCGTGCGCCCCACCGCCCAGGGCTGACGGCCGAGGCGCCGGGCCGCTCCGTGCCTGGCGGTGGGACGCCTGTGCCGGCAGAGGGGCGGTCCCGCGTGCCGTCCGTGGGCGGGCGGAAGGCGCGCCCGTCATACCCGGGTGTGCGACGGCCGCGACACCCGCCGCGAAGCCGCACGGGTGTCGCGGAGCCGACCGAGTCCCTGCCACCACGAACCGACCGATCGCCCGGTGGCCGTGCTCATCGGCTCGCTTCACCGCGCCGCACGTCCCGCTGCGGCGTCGGCACTTCGGCACCCGGGCCGCGGGGCCCTGGCGTCATACCGGCGAGCAGGCGCAGGCACTCCTCCGAGGCACTGCCCGGCAGCGCGTGGTAAGTGACGAGAGTCTGCCGGTGGGCGCCTGGCACCAGCAGCTTCTCGTAGCGCAGTTCCAGAGGACCGACCTGGGGATGCTGGAACAGGCTGATGCCCGAGCTCTTGTGCTTGACGTCCTGCCGGGCCCAGAGGGTGCGGAAACGCTCGCTGCGCAGGGACAGCTCCCCGACGATCTCCACCAGACGTGGGTCGTCGACGTCCGCCCCGGCCACGGAGCGGACATAGGGCACGATGCGTGCCGTCATCTCGTCCCAGTCCCGGTGCAGCTCCCGCGCCTCCGGCTCCAGGAACGCACTGAGGATGCTGTTGTGGCCCGGAGCGTTGAACGGCGACAGGGCGACGGCGAGGGCGTTGGCGGCGAGGACGTCCATGCAGGCGCCGTGGACGTACGCCGGGGTGAGATCCCAGGTACCGATGAGTGTACGGATGCCCTCGTGCACCACCTCGGGCTTGCGCGAGCGTCTGCGCCGCGGGCCCTTTGCCACGGCTATGCGCAGGAGGTAGGCCGTGGCCTCGTCGTCGAGCTGCAGGACGCGGGCGATACTCCGCAACACCTGTTCCGACGGGTTCTTGTCACGGCCCTGTTCCAGACGGTTGTAGTAGTCGGAGCTGATCCCGGCGAGGAAGGCGACCTCCTCCCGGCGAAGGCCCGGCACGCGCCGGTTGCCTTGGTCGGGCACCCCCGCTTCTTCGGGCCGGACCAGTTCCCTGCGGGCGCGCAGGTAGCGGCCCAGCGGGCTGGGTTCTCCGGTGGCTGACACATGTCAGAGCGTACGTCCGCTGCGCCGCAGGTGGGTGGCTCTGTCAGTCCCAGTCTCAGCGGAGCCTGGCCGCCGCGCCCGGTGCGGCGAACGATGGCGACGCAGCGCGCTCAACCGAAGGAGAACACCCCATGTCCCCACTGTTCACCATCCCGTTCGACCGCAACAGCACAGCGTCGGAGGTGATCGCGGGCGCCGACCTCTCGGGCAGGCGGGTGATCGTCACGGGCGCCACGTCGGGTATCGGAGTGGAGACGGCCCGGGCCCTGGCCGCCCAGGGTGCCGAGGTCACGCTCGCCGTACGGCGGCCCGACGCGGGCGAGCAGGTCGCCACGCAGCTGCGCAAGGCCACCGGCAACGACGCGATCCATGTCGCCGTCCTGGACGTCTCCGACCTTGAGTCGGTGCGCGCGTTCAGCTCCGCCTGGCAGGGTCCCCTGCACGTGCTGGTCAACAACGCCGGCATCATGATGCCGCCGGAGCTCAAGCGCGGCATCGGCGGTCACGAACTGCAATTCTCCACGAACTATCTGGGGCACTTCGCGCTGGCTCTGGGACTGCACCGCGCGCTCGCCGCCGCCGACGGTGCCCGGCTGGTGTCGGTCTCCTCCAGCGGACACCTGTTCTCCCCGGTCGTCTTCGACGATCTCGACTTCCGCTTCCGCCCGTACGACGCGCTGACCGCCTACGGCCAGTCCAAGACCGCCGAAGTGCTCTTGGCCGTCGAGGCCGACCGCCGCTGGGCCGACGACGGCATCACGGCCAACGCCCTGCACCCGGGTGCCATCGCCACGAACCTGCAGCGGCACACCGGCGGTCTGAGGACGCCCGAGCCCTACCGCAAGTCGATCGAGCAGGGCGCCGCCACCACCGTCTTCCTCGCGGGCTCTCCGCTCGTGGCGGGCATCGGCGGCCGCTACTTCGAGGACGTCAACGAGGCGCCGGTAGTGCAGAGCAGGCCCAGTCGGCTGGGGGTCCCAGGAGTCGCGGGGTACGCCCTCGACCCGGGCAACGCCGAGCGCCTGTGGGAGCTGGCGAGCGCGATCGTCCGCTGACGGACGGGTTCCTGCCGCTTGACCGGCAGGGCCGTCGAAACCGACGCTCGGCCTGGCCCAGCGCCTCAGCCCGCCTGGCCTCCGACGCCTCCATCAACGACGGCACACCACACCCGTCCTCGCTCAGCACCCGCACGCCTCACGGCGGGCTCGACCCCAGCGACGGTAAGAGTCGGCACAACCGGCCACACCCCGAACCTCTGCGAATCACCCCGCCGAGGCACCCTGAGAAGGTCTGCACCCAGGCCGCCAGGCCGGGGTTCGGCTGTGGGGCGTGTCTTGGGGGCGAAGGGCCGCCGGTCCGCGAACCGGAGGGGCCTGACGCCTCACGCGCCGCTCGACGCGCCTAGGCCTGTCAGCGCGCCCACCGGGTCCGGGTCGGGGGTGCCGCGGGGCCACCAGTCGTCGTGGCCGGGCTCCGACTCGTACGCGTACCACAGCCCGTCGCGGCCGAGGCGGAGCTGGACGTGGCCGCGTGGGTGCGTGAGTCGGTTGTGCCAGGGCCGGAACGCCGGCAGGTCGGCGGCGAGGAGCAGGGGGCGGGCGCGGTCGAAGCGCCCGGCCGGCGGATCCCAGGGTTCCTCCAGGACGGCCAGCCCCTCCTGGCCGCCCTGCCGCCAGGCCGCCACGGCGCGCGCCAGCTCCGCCGGGGTGCGTCCGGCGGCCGTGGCGAGCGAGGAGTACAGCGCGCGGGTTGCCACGGTGAGGCCCGAGCCGGGGCGGGCGGCGGCGAGCCGGACCGCGTCCTGCCAGAGCGTCAGCTCGGCCACCGGGTCGTGGCCGGTGACGAGCAGGGCGTGCGCGCGGGCGGCGGCGTCCGTCGCCAGCTGGTCCAGCGCGAAGGGGTCCGGGCCGCCCGGCGCCGCCGGATAGACCGGCGGCTGTCCGGGGTGTGGCGGCACGGGCAACGGCGTTGGCAGCGACGGGAGTTGCTGTCGGGCGACCTCGTCGGTGGCGCGTATGCCGGGCAGCGGCGCCGGTTCCCGCTCCCGGGCGGCGCGGGCCGCACGCGCGGCGCTGAGGCGGGAGAGGGCGTCGAGCAGTTCGCGTTCGCCGCGGCCGCGCAGCAGGAGCAGCACGAAGGGGTCGGCGTCGAGCAGACGGGCCGTCTGGTAGCACAGGGCCGCGGCGTGCTTGCACGGGTGCCCCCGGTCGGGGCAGCTGCAGTGCGGCTCCAGGTCGCCCGGGCCCGGCAGCAGCGGCACCCCGCAGTCGGCGAGGGAGTGCGGCAACTCCTTGTCCAGCAGCGCGGCGATGTGCCCGGGCCGCTCGACGGCGGCGTCCAGGAACCGGTCCCAGTCCGCGTCGTCCAGCGTGCGCAGCCGCACCTGTACACGGTAGGGGCGCGGGCGGCTGCCCTGCACGTAGGCGAGCACCAGGCCGGGGGTCACCGTGATGGCGTCCACATGGCCCTGCTGGGCGTAACCCCGGCCCCGGGCCAGCCGCTTGGCGTCCAGCGCGCCCTCCTCCAGCGCCGTCACCCACGCGTTGCCCCACCAGGTCTCGGCGAAGCGCGCGTCCTCGCCCGACGAGCGGGGCGGAAAGGCGGCGAAGGTACGGCGAAGGTCGCCGTCGCGGGACGGGGCGGCCATGGAACGGGGCACGGTGGGGGCCGCCTGGGACGCCGGGGTGGCTCCGCCCACGCCGTCGTCGTGAGCGTCGTCACCGTGACTGTCGGCGCCGTGATCCCTGTCGGCGGGAGCCGCCTTCGGCCGGGTCGTTACTTCCTCGCGAGGCACGCTGAAGGCCCCGGCGAGCAACTCCCCCACGCTACGGGCGTGCGGCCCACCGGCGCGACGGGGGTCGCGCGTGGGCACGGCGTTCAGGTGCTCCGGGCCACGATGCTCCGAGTTCCGGCGGCCGGTATCCACGCGGGCGGCCTGCCGCCGCTCGGTCTCCGCGTCCGTACGGTCGTCGTTCCGGCGGCCGGTGTCCGTGCGTTCGGGGTCCGTGCGTTCGGGGTCCGCGTGTTCGGCGCCCGCCTGCGCTTGCCTCTGCCGCAACGCCGCTCGCAGCGCCTCGCGCGCGACGTCGGCGGGGCGCGGTCCGCGCGTCCCGGCTTCGCCGGGCGGGCTCGGGCTGACGCCGGAAGCGGACTCGGCCTCCCGGACGCTCCGGCCCGCTCTCCCGACACCCACCGGGTCTGTCTCCCCGTCGGCGGACCGGCCCGCTCCCCTGCCGACAGGCGAAGCCCCTTGGATTCCGGGCGAGTTGACGGAGTGACCGCCCGCCGGGGTCTCCCCCGCCGGTTTCCCCCCAGCCGCGTCGCCCGGCGCCGGGTCGGCCTCCGGCTCCTCCGGGAACCCTCCGGCGGATGCGCTTCCCAGGCTGCGCCGGGCGGAGACCGCCTGCCGCAGCGCGGCGCGGGCGGCGTCGGCCGGTCGCCGCGACTCGCGGGGGCCGGGGCCGGCCGTCCCGGGCCCCGGCGACCGGCCGCCTGCGTCCTCCGCCACCGGCGTCCGCCCCGCGCTCTCCTCAGCCACCGAAGCCCGGTCCGCAGCTCGGCCCGCAGTCCCCTCGGCTGCGTCCACCGGCGGGTCCTCCCCCGCGTCGGACCCCGCGTCGGGGTCGCCCGCCCGGCGTTCCCGGGCCTGTCGTAGGGCGCGGCGGGCCTCGTCGGCCGGGCCGGGGGTCATGACGGCCTCCGCAGGGACACCAGGTCGGACAGCTCACGGTCCGTCAGTTCGGTGAGCGCCGACTCGCCGGAGCCGAGGATCGCGTCGGCCAGGGCGCGCTTGGCCTGGAGCATCTCGGCGATGCGGTCCTCGACCGTGCCCTCGGTGATCAGGCGGTGGACCTGGACCGGCTGGGTCTGGCCGATGCGGTAGGCGCGGTCGGTGGCCTGTTCCTCGACGGCCGGGTTCCACCAGCGGTCGAAGTGGATGACATGACCGGCGCGGGTGAGGTTGAGGCCGGTGCCCGCGGCCTTCAGCGACAGCACCAGGACGGGTGTCGCCCCGCTCTGGAAGCGGTCCACCATGCGCTCGCGCTCCACGACCGGCGTGCCGCCGTGCAGGAATTCGGCGGGGACCGCGCGGGAGGCGAGGTGGGACATGATCAGGCGGGCCATGCCGACGTACTGGGTGAAGACGAGCGCGGAGCCGTCCTCGGCCAGCAGCGTGTCCAGCAGTTCGTCGAGGAGGGCCAGCTTCCCGGAGCGGGCGACCAGGCGTTCGCCGTGCGTCTGCGCCGCGGTCTCCTTCAGGTACAGCGCGGGATGGTCGCAGATCTGCTTCAGCGCCCCCAGCAGCTTCAGCACCAGGCCCCGGCGCGCGATGCCCTCGGCGGTCTCGATGGCCAGCAGCGACTCCCGCACCACCGCCTCGTACAGGGCCGCCTGTTCGCGGGTGAGCGGCACCGGATGGTCCGTCTCCGTCTTGGGCGGCAGTTCGGGGACGATGCCGGGGTCGGACTTCTTGCGGCGCAGCAGGAAGGGGCGCACCAGGCGGGAGAGGCGGGCCACCGCCTCCTCGTCCTCGCCGTTCTCCACCGCGCGCGCGTGCCGGGCGCGGAAGGACTTCAGGGGGCCGAGGAGTCCCGGCGTCGTCCAGTCGAGCAGCGCCCACAGCTCGGAGAGGTTGTTCTCGACCGGCGTGCCGGTGAGGGCGACGCGTGCCGTGGACGGGATCAGGCGCAGCGCCTTCGCGGTGGCCGAGTAGGGGTTCTTGACGTGCTGCGCCTCGTCCGCGACGACCATGCCCCAGCGCTGCCCGGCCAGCAGCGGCGCCGTGGTGCGCATCGTGCCGTACGTCGTGAGGACGAAGCCGCCGGACAGGTCCTCCAGGGTGCGGTCGGGGCCGTGGAAGCGGCGGACCGGGACGCCGGGCGCGAACCGGGTGATCTCGCGCTGCCAGTTGCCGAGCAGGGAGGCCGGGCAGACCACCAGGGTCGGTTCGGTGCGGGCGCGTGCGAGGTGCAGGGCGATGACGGTGATCGTCTTCCCGAGGCCCATGTCGTCGGCGAGGCAGCCGCCGAGGCCGAGGGAGGTCATGAGGTCCAGCCAGGCCAGGCCCCTGAGCTGGTAGTCGCGCAGGGTGGCGTGCAGGCCCGGCGGCGGTTCGGCGGGGCGCAGCCCGGCCGTCAGGCGGTCGCGCAGGGCGGCCAGGGCGCCGACCGGCACGGCCTGAACCGTCTCGCCGTCGACCTCGGCGCTGCCGGTGAGGGCGGCGGACAGCGCGTCGACCGGGTCCAGCAGGCCCAGTTCGCGTTTGCGGGCCTTGCGGACCAGTGCCGGGTCGACGAGCACCCAGCGGTCGCGCAGCCGGACGACCGGGCGGTGGGCCTCGGCGAGCGCGTCCATCTCGGACTCGCTCAGCGGATCGCCGCCGAGCGCCAACTGCCAGCGGAACTGAAGCAGTTCCTCGCTCTCGAAGAAGCCGGTGCCGTCGGTGGCCGAGCCGGGCGCGGGGCGGACCACCGCGGCGGCGGTGAGGTCCCGGGCCAGGTCCCGGGGCCAGTGCACGGCGACCCCGGCGGCCGCGAGCCGTACGCCCGCCACGCCGAGCAGGTCGCCCAGTTCCTCGTCGGACAGGGCGAGGACGTCGGGCACGTCCTGCTCGCAGAGCCGGTCGAGCGGGGCCCAGACACGGGCCGCCCGGCGCACGGCGAGTGCCGCGTCCACGCGTGCGCGTGGGCCGAACGCCGCGTCCGCCTCGCCCGCCCACAGCGCCGCCGCGTCGACGACGAGGGTGGGGTCGGCCAGGCTGTGCACCTGGACGATCGCCGCGCCCGCGGTGCGCACTCCCTCGCCGCCGTCGAACAGCGCGTACGCCGACAGGTCCAGGCGGAGCGAGAGGCGTACGCCCGCGTCCATGCCGGCGGCGACCTCGGCGGCCCAGTCGTGGGCGTCGGGCAGGCGCTGGGGGCGGCGGTCGGCGAAGGGCCGGCCGGCGGCGTGCGGTGCGGCGGGGGTACGGGGCAGCGTGTCGGCGACCGCGTCCAGGAAGGAGCGCATCAGCGCCTCCGGCTCGGGCAGCCGCAGCGGGCCGGATCCGGGCAGCGGGACGGCGTGTCCCTCGTACGGCAGGGCCGCGGCGATCGCCCTGAGGTGCGCGATGTCGTCGGGGTCGAGGGGGCCGGCCCGCCAGGCGTCGTGGCCGCCGGGCGTCAGGCCGGGCAGCAGGCGGCCCCGGGCGACGAGCCGCAGGGCGTGCAGCGCGGCCGCGCCCCAGGCGGCGGTGGCAGGGTGGGCGGCCGGGTCGCGGCGGGCGCGCACGAGCAGGGGAAGCGCCTCGCCGACGGGGAGCGCGAGGGCGGGCGTGGTGCGGCGCCGTACGCCCGCGCCGTGCTGTCGTACGACGGTGAGCTCGGTGTCTCCCGCGTCGGGCAGCGGCGCGCCCCGCGGGTCCCAGAAGGCGATCCGCCCGTCGCGGGGCAGCGGCGCGGGGAGGTAGACGGCCGCCAGCCGGAGCGGCACCCGCTCCCCCTCACGCCCGGCCACCGTGGCCGTGTCGCTCATACGACTGTCACCTCCCGCCCCGTCGTGTCGGATCAGACGTCTTCGACTCTACGGGCGGGGTCTGACAATCGGCTCCGGCGGCCGCCCTCGTCAGGGCACGGTGCGGGAGACGACGTAGATGAACGGGTTCTTCGGGTCGGCGAGGCTGACCACGACGTCCTGGGTCGGCTTGGGGTCCTGCTGCTTGTGGACCAGGCCGTACCAGGGGCCGTGGCCGGTGAACCGCCAGCCGGTGATCCTCTGGTCGCGGGCGCCGATGGTGATGTCGCCCCGCTTGAGGTCCGACCGCTTGACGCCCATGTCGTGCAGGAAGACGTCGAGGTTGGCGTTCGGCGTCTGGAACTGGACGTAGAGGCGGCTGGTCTTCCAGTTGTTCGTCTCGTAGTACGCGACCTTGCCGGAGGGGTGCGGCATCGGGACCTGGTAGAGGCGGCGCTGCACCTTGGACGGCCAGCCCTTGGTCAGGCCGGTGGCGGAGTACTTCGCCTCCTTGTCCTTGCCGGCGTTGCGGCTCTGGTTGGCCGAGATCACCAGGTAGCCGGCCGGTACGCCGATGAGCAGCACGATGATCAGGAGGGTGAGCGCCCTGCGGCGGATCATGTGGCGGCGGTCCTCGGCGTGGCCGGGCCGCTCGTCGGTGGGCTCCGCCTGGCGCGGCAGCGAGGCCGTCATGCGGTGTCCTCGCGGCGGGAGGACGTGTACCGCTCGTAGCGCTCGTACCGCTCGACCCGGCGACGCTTGGCGCGGCGGAAGCGGCGGGCGACCAGGCGGGCCAGGTCGGCGGCGCCCACCATGCCGGCCTCGGGGCCCAGCTGGGCGCGGGTGATGCGGGCCTCGGGGCGGTAGCCGCGGCCGGTGAGATGGCGCTTGAAGGCGTCGCGTGCGGGGCCGATCAGCAGGTCGTCCGCGGCCGACACGCCGCCGCCGATGACGAAGCAGGAGGGGTCGAGGGCGGCGGCGAGGTTGGCGATGCCGACCCCGAGCCACTGGCCGATGTCCTGCAGCAGCTCGATGCACATGGCGTCGCCCTCGCGGGCCAGCTCGGTGATCATCGGGCCGGTGATGTCGGAGATGTTGCCCTTGACGTGCTCGATGATCCCGTAGGCCACCGGGGAGTCGGCGGCGGCCAGCTCGCGCGCCTCGCGCACCAGCGCGTTGCCGGAGCTGTACTGCTCCCAGCAGCCGCGGTTGCCGCACGGGCAGCGGTGGCCGCCGGGCACGACCTGCATGTGGCCGAACTCGCCGGCGACGCCGTATTTGCCGCGCTTGACCTGGCCGTCCTCCAGGATCGCGCCGCCTATGCCGGTGCCGAGCGTGATCATGACGAGGTGGTCCTCGCCGCGGCCGGCGCCGAAGCGCCACTCGGCCCAGGCGGCGGTGTTGGCGTCGTTGTCGACCAGGACGGGGACCGCGAGGCGGCCGGCGATGCGGTCGCGCAGTGGCTCGTTGCGCCAGGACAGGTGGGGCGCGAACAGGACGCGGTTGCGGTCGGCGTCGACCCAGCCGGCCGCGCCGATGCCGACGGCGTGCACGTCGTGCCGGTCGGACAGGTCGAGGACCAGTTCGACGATGGTGTCCTCGACGACCTTGGGGCTCTTGGACTTGTCCGGCGTCTCCGTGCGGACCTTTTCCAGGATGTTGCCGTCCGCGTCGACGACGCCCGCCATGACCTTCGTGCCGCCGATGTCGATGCCCACCGTCGGGACGCGGGGCGCCGTGAGGTGCGAGCGGCGCTCCCGGGTGCCCACGGTTCTCAGGACCGGGGCGCGGCGGGAGCCTATGGGGGCGGTGAAGTCGCGGTAGGTGCTCATCAAGGCCCGATTCTGCCTCACCGTGACTGTGGGTGCCGTGCAGGGGAGAAAAGGCGAGGACGAGTCACCCGCGCCTTTGTCCTGACAATGCGACCAGCGCGGGGGTCACGGCCGTACGAGCAGCTGGAACTCGAAGGAGTAGCGCGAGGGCCGGTAGGTGTGGCTGCCGAACTCCACCGGGCGGCCGGTGTCGTCGAAGGTGACGCGCTGCATGGTGAGCAGCGGGGCGCCCTCGGTCTCGCCGAGCCGCCCGGCCTCCTCGGCGGTGGCGGCGCGGGCGCCGATGGACTGTCGGGCGCTGTGCAGCGTGATGCCGGCCGCGCGCATCATGCGGTACAGGCCGGTCGTCTCCAGCTGCCCGGTGTCCAGGTCCAGCAGGCCGGGCGGGATGTGGTTGCACAGGCACGCCATCGGCTCCCCGTGCGCGAGCCGCAGCCGCTCCACCCGGTGCACGTCGCTGCCCTCCGCCACGCCGAGCGCGGCCGCGATCTCCGCCGTAGCCGGTTCCATGGTGTTGACCAGTACTTTCGTGGCGGGGCGCTGGCCGGCCGTCTCCAGGTCGTCGTAGAGGCTGCTGAGTTCCAGCGGGCGCTTGACCTGGCTGTGCACCACCTGGGTGCCGACGCCGCGGCGGCGCACCAGAAGGCCCTTGTCGACCAGGGACTGGATGGCCTGGCGGACGGTGGGCCGGGACAGGCCCAGGCGCGCGGCCAGCTCGATCTCGTTGCCCAGCAGGCTGCCCGGGGTGAGCTCTCCGTGCTCGATCGCCGCCTCCAGCTGCTGGGAGAGCTGGAAGTACAGCGGCACCGGAGAGCTGCGGTCCACCCGCAGGTCGAGCGACACGGTCGGGTCCACTTGTGGTTTCGGCACGGGGCCGAGCGTAACTCCGTGCGCTGTTGACGGGAAGTTGTGTAGTTCGATTGTCCGGACATACGCATTGACAGTTTCCGTGTTCACGTCGCACTTTTGTTTCCATGCGCATCGGGGTCATCGGTACGGGCCGCATCGGCACCATTCATGCGAACACGCTCAGCCGTCACCGTGAGGTCGGCTCCCTGATCCTCACGGACACGGATCCGGCACGGGCCCAGGAGCTCGCGCACCGGCTCGGCGAGACGGCGGCTCCGGGAGTGGACGAGATCTTCACCTGGGGCGTGGACGCGGTGGTGATCACGACGGCCACGTCGGCCCACGCCGAACTGATCGGCCGGGCGGCACGCTCGGGACTGCCGGTGTTCTGCGAGAAGCCCATCGCCCTCGACCTGCCCGGCACCCTGAACGCGATCGCCGAGGTGGAGGCCGCGGGGACGATTCTGCAGATGGGTTTCCAGCGCCGTTTCGACGCCGGTTACCTGGGCGCGCGCGAGGCGGTCGGTTCCGGCCGGCTGGGACGGCTGCACACCGTGCGGGCGCTCACCTCCGACCAAGGGCCTCCGCCCCCGGAGTGGCTGCCGCTGTCCGGCGGACTGTTCCGCGACACGCTCATCCACGACTTCGACGTCCTGCGCTGGGTGACGGGGCGCGAGATCGTCGACGTGTACGCGGCCGGGTCGGACGCCGGACCCGCGATGTTCCGCGCGGCGGGCGACGTCGACACCGGCGCCGCCCTGCTCACCCTCGACGACGGCACGCTCGCCACGGCCACCGCGACCCGGCTGAACGGCGCCGGGTACGACGTACGCATGGAACTGGCCGGGGAGCTCGACCAGATCGTCGTCGGCCTGGACGACCGCACGCCCATCGCCTCCACCGAGCCGACCGGGCCGCCGGCCGCGGACAAGCCGTGGCCCGGGTTCCTGGAGCGTTTCGGACCCGCCTACGAGGCGGAGCTGGCCGCGTTCGTCGACGTGGTGCTCGGCCAGCGGGCGAACCCGTGCGACGGCCGGGAGGCGCTGCAGGCGCTGCGCGTGGCCGAGGCCTGCGAGGTGTCCCGGCGGGAGCGCAGACCGGTGGCGCTGGCGGAGATCCCCGGCGGAGTCCGGTCGGCGTTCGGATGAACGGCGGGCGACGTACGGCCCGGGCCGGGAAATCGCCCGAAGTTGTCATTGACATGCCACCTTCTACGCGCGTCATCATAGGGCCATGAGATTCCCCCCACGCGCCACCCGGATCGGCGCAGCAGCCACCCTCCTGTCCGCCCTCCTCGTGGGCGGCGCCGTCTCCGCCGGCACCGCGGACGCCGCCGCCACCTCCGTCGGGAGCATCTGTTACAGCGACCTGCCGTCCCAGGCCCACGACACGCTCGACCTGATCGCGTCGGACGGCCCGTTCCCGTACTCGCAGGACGGCACCGTCTTCCAGAACCGTGAAGGCGTCCTGCCCAGCCAGCCGTCCGGCTACTACCACGAGTACACCGTGATCACCCCGGGCTCCTCCACACGCGGCGCGCGCCGCATCGTCACCGGCGAGGAGTACCAGGAGGACTACTACACCGCCGACCACTACGCCACGTTCGACCTCGTCGACTTCGGCTGCTGAGGCCGGCCGGCCGATGCCGGAGACCATGCCGGACACCGTGTCCGGGCCCCTGCCCGGACACGGTGTCGCCGCTACGCCTCCGCCTCCGGCTCCGGGAGTTCGTACGCGCCGTACCGTGCCGGCCCTCGCAACTCGTCGCCCCGGTCGGCATGCGAGCCGAGGTCGGTGTCCGCCGGCCGCCAGCGCCGCGGTGCGGCGGCCGCTGGGATGGGCCCATGACTACTTCTCAGCACTCCCTGACCACGTCCCCCGACCCCGCGACGGCCTCCTCGGCTCCCCTGGCCGGCAAAGCGGCCCTGGTGACCGGCGGCAGCCGCGGCATCGGCGCGGCGACCGCGGTACGGCTGGCCCGGGAGGGGGCGGACGTGGCCGTCACCTACGTCGACGGCAAGGAGGCGGCCGAGGACGTCGTCCGGCGCGTCGAGGGCCTCGGGCGGCGGGCGGTGGCCCTGCGGGCGGACGCCGCGGACGCGCGGGAGGCGGCGGAGGCGGTGGCGCGCGCGGCGAGGGAACTGGGCGGGCTCGACGTGCTGGTGAACAACGCCGGCATCGGAGTCCTCGGCCCCCTCGGCACGCTCACCCCGGCGGACGTCGACCGAGTGCTCGCCGTGAACGTGCGCGGGGTCTTCCTGGCCTGCCGGGCGGCGGCCGCGCACCTTGCGACGGGCGGCCGCATCATCACCGTCGGCACCTGCCTGAGCCAGCGCGTGGCGGGGCCCGGCGCGACGCTGTACACGATGAGCAAGTCGGCCCTGACGGGCCTGACGAAAGCGTTGGCGCGGGAGCTGGGCCCGCGCGGGATCACCGCGAACATCGTGCACCCGGGCCCCACGGACACCGACATGAACCCCGCCGACGGACCGTACGCCGCTGCCCAGAAGGAACTGACCGCGCTCGGCCGCTTCGGCGACCCCGACGAGATCGCGGCGGCGGTGGCGTACCTCGCCGGCCCGGACGCGGCCTACATCACCGGCACCGAACTGTCCGTGGACGGAGGACACGCGGCGTGACCGGACGCGCCACGGCACCCGCGGCGTTGACCGGGCGCGCCACGGCGCGCTGCAGTGACGGCCGGGGCGACGCGCGCCATGGCGCGGGAGCGGGCTTGTCGCCGTTCCGGGGACCGTTGTAGTCGACGCCGGTCGGGCGCTGCTGGGCGTCGTCGCACCCTGAACGGAGCGCGCCGCCGCCTGCCCCGCGCGGGACGGACCCGGCCGTGACGGCCCGCGTCGGAAGCGGGCGCGGGACCCGGGCCTGACAGCCCGGCGCGGGAGCGGACGCGGCACGCGGCCATCACGGCCCGCATCGAAACCGCGCGCGGCACACGGCCGCGACGGCCCGGCGTGGGAGCAGGCGCGGCACGCGGCCATCACGCCCCGGGACAGAAGCGGGCGCGGCGCACGACCGTGACAGCCCGGCACGGGAGCCGGCGCGGCACGCGGCCATCACGGCCCGGGACGGAACCGGGCACACGCGGCCATCACGGCCCAGGGCGGAAGCGGGCGCGCGGCCATCACGGCCCGCATCGGCCGGGCACGGGACGCGGTCATGACGGCCCGGGGGACGTCGGCGCGCCGTGCGCCGTGTGGTGGCGTCGCGCCGGTCGGCGGTACGCGGGGCCGGGCCCGCCCCGTCAACCGGCAGACGCCCGGTGGCGTGTCGCCAGTTCCGTCGCCCCGTCCTGTGTCAGGGAGCCGAACAGGCGCAGGCGGGAGATGCCGCCGTCGGGGTATATGTCCACGCGCGCGTGGGTGCCGACCGCGGGCTCCGGCAGGGCGAAGCGGTGGTCGGTGTCGGGCTGGAGGCGGGTGCGCGGGAGGATCTCGCGCCAGTCGCCGTCCTCGCCGTCCTTGACGGAGACCGACGCCCAGCCGGCGCTGTTGCCCTTCAGGTACGCCGTGTCGATCTCGACCGCGCGGACGGCGGACCGGGCGGCCAGCCGGTAGCGGATCCAGTCGTGGCCCCGGTCGCGGCGCCGGCGGGTCTCCCAGCCGTCGTCCATCCTGCGGGAGCGGCCGGGCAGGACGGTGTTGGCGGCGGGTGAGTAGAAGAGGTCGGAGGCGTCCTCGACCCGGCCGCCGTTGACCAGCGCGACCACGTCGAAGGTGCCGAGCGCCGCCAGCCACGCCGGGTCGGGCACGACCTCGCCGTACACGCGCAGGCGCGCGATGCCGCCGTCGGGGTGCTGGTTGAGGCGCAGGTGGGTGACGCGCTGTTCGACGTGGACGGCGAAACCGTTCGCCGCGTGGCCGCCGACCGGTGTGCGCGGCACCAGCGTCGTCCACTTCACGTCGTCGGCGAGGAGGTCCTCCGGGGACGGGTGGCCCGGCACCGACGTGCCCTCGACCGACACCGCCTGCGGATGGTTGCCGCGGAAGTGCGCGGTGTCGACGACGATGCCCCGCACGACGCCGGGCGCGCCGAGGCGCACCAGTGCCCAGTCGTGGTCGTCCGCCGCCGGCCACGGACGGCCCGCCGACGAGCCGCGCCGCCGCCGCGTCTCCCAGCCGTCCATGATCTTGCCCTTGTGCCCGAAGCGCTCCGGGTCGAACTCGGCGCGCCCCGGCAGCAGCAGGTTCTCCCGCTCGGCGAAGAACTCGTCGTTCGCGGCGACGACGCCCGCGCCGAGCCGCCGGTCGGCGAGGTCGGCGTGGTGGGTGAAGGGGAAGTCGGCGGTGCGGTAGTCCGCGTAGGGGTCACCGCCGGCGTAGGGGCGCGCGTCGCCGGTGAAGCTCGGAATCGCCGTCACGTCGATCAGGGGTTCCTTTCGGAGTCGGCCGCTGCGGTCGGGCATACGCCGTCGGGGGTGCGCCGGTCGGGGGATGCACCGGTCGGGGGTGCCCCGGTCAGCGGGGGCGGGTGAGCAGCCGGCCCCTCGGGACGGTGAACTCCCCGTCGGCCACGATGCGCTCGCCGCGCAGCCAGGTGGACCTCACCACGCCGTACAGGGTCCTGCCCGCGTACGCCGTCACGCGGTTGCGGTGGTGCAGGGCCGCCGGGTCCACGGTGAACGTCTCCTCGGGCGCGAGCACCGCGAAGTCGGCGTCGCGGCCGGGTGCGATGGCGCCCTTGCGGGCCTCCAGGCCGGCCAGGCGCGCCGTCCGCGCCGACATCCAGCGCACCACGTCCTCGAGGCCGTGCCCGCGCACGCGTGCCTCGGTCCACACCGCCGGCAGGCTCAGCTGGAGGCCGGAGATGCCGCCCCAGGCGGTGGCGAAGTCGCCGGTCTTCAGGTCGGCCGTGGACGGGGAGTGGTCGGTGACCACGCAGTCGACGGTCCCGTCGGCGAGCGCCTGCCACAGCAGGTCCTGGTTGGCCGCCTCCCGGATGGGCGGGCAGCACTTGAACTCGCTTGCGCCGTCGGGGACCTCCTCGGCGGTCAGGGTGAGGTAGTGGGGGCAGGTCTCGACGGTGACGCGGACGCCCCTCGCCCTGGCCGCGGAGATCAGCGGCAGCGCGCCGGAGGACGACAGGTGCAGGACGTGCACGCGCGCGTGGAGGCGTTCGGCCTGCTCGATCAGATGGGCGACAGCGCTGTCCTCGGCGTCGCGCGGGCGGCCGGCGAGGAAATCGGCGTACCGCGGGCCGCCGTGGTGCGGGGCCGCGTCGAGGTGGTGCGGGTCCTCGGCGTGCACGACGAGCAGTCCGTCGAAGGAGGCGATCTCGGCCAGGGCCCGCGCGAGCTGCTCCTGGTCGAGGGGCGGGAACTCCTCGACGCCGGACGGCGACAGGAAGGCCTTGAAGCCGAAGACGCCGGCCTCGTGCAGCGGGCGCAGGTCCTTGAGGTTGTCCGGCAGGGCGCCGCCCCAGAAGCCGACGTCGACGTGGGCCTGACCGGCCGCGACGGCCCGCTTGGTGCGGAGGTGATCGACCGTGGTGGTCGGCGGGAGGGAGTTGAGGGGCATGTCGACGAGGGTGGTGATGCCGCCGGCCGCCGCCGCGCGGGTGGCGGACCAGAAGCCCTCCCACTCGGTGCGGCCGGGCTCGTTGACGTGCACGTGGGTGTCGACCAGGCCGGGCAGCAGGGCGTCGTCCCCGAGGTCCTCGAGCCGGCCGCCGGCCGGGACGGGCGCGTCGTACGGCAGGACGGCGGTGATCCGGCCGGCCGCCACCGCGACCGAGGCGGCGCGGGTCCCCTCCGGGGTGACCACGCGCGTCGAGCGCAGCACCAGCCCCGTGTCGGGCTCTGTGTCGGACACCCGGACCCCTCTCCGCCGCCGTCTGACGCGTTGCTTCCGCGGAACGGGGTTTACTTCCACGTAACGGAATTCAACGTTCTGTTGAAGGAGTCTTCACTCCCCGCCCCCGCGTCGTCAAGGGCGCCCTCGCCCGCGGGCTCCGCACGTTGGCCGGGGGGCCTGCGGGTAGGCTTCTGCCCTTGCCGCCAGTCGCGAAAGGAACGCGCCGTGCCGACGTCCAGCGCCAGCGCCACCGGCTCCGCCAGGCCCCCGGCCGGTGGCGGCGTCCAGTCCCTGGAGCGCGCCTTCGACCTGCTCGAACGGATGGCGGACGCGGGCGGCGAGGTCGGCCTGAGCGAACTGTCCGCGAGCAGCGGGCTGCCGCTGCCCACCATCCACCGCCTGATGCGCACGCTCGTGGCCTGCGGGTACGTCCGCCAGCAGACCAACCGCCGGTACGCGCTCGGCCCCCGGCTGATCCGCCTGGGCGAGTCCGCCTCCCGCCTGCTCGGCGCCTGGGCCCGGCCGCACCTGGCCCGCCTGGTCGAGGAGACCGGCGAGACGGCGAACATGGCGCTGCTGGACGGCGACGAGGTCGTGTACGTCGCCCAGGCGCCCTCCAAGCACTCGATGCGCATGTTCACCGAGGTCGGCCGGCGCGTCCTGCCGCACTCCACGGGCGTCGGCAAGGCGCTGCTGGCCGCCGTCCCGGACGACGAGGTGCGCGCCCTGCTCGCCCGCACCGGGATGCCGGCCCTGACCGACCGGACGATCACCACGCCGGACGGTTTCCTCACCGCCCTGCGGGAGGTACGGCGCCTCGGCTACGCCATGGACGACAACGAGCAGGAGATCGGCGTCCGCTGCCTGGCCGTCCCGGTCCCCGACTCCCCCACCGCCGCCGCCATCTCGATCTCCGGCCCGGCGGGCCGGGTCACGGAGACGGCGACGGAGCGGATCGTGCCGGTGCTGCAGCAGGTGGCCCGGGAACTGTCGGAGTCCCTGGCGAGCACGGGCGGCACGCCGGCCTGAACCCGGTCGGTCCGCCCGGCCGCCGCGAACGGGAGCTCAGCCGCGCGTCGGCTCCCCGAACCCGTCCACCGCGTCGCGCACCTGCGACATCGCGCCGGAGAGCGCGCTCACGGAGCCGATCGCGCCGGCGATCACGAGCAGCGAGCGGCGCAGCCGCGGGGTCTCGGGCGCGCCGTCGAGGATCATCGCGGCCAGCGCCGCCAGTTCCTGGTCGGCGATGCACCGGTCGGGGACCTCGGCCGGGTGCGCGGCGAGTTCACGACGCAGCCGGGACACCGCGGCCCGCAGTCCCGTCACCCTCGGATCCTCGCCGCTGCCGGTCACCGACTTCTGCCCCAAGCTCCGCAACACAGTTCTCCCCCTCGCACGTACTCGCGCGCCCTTACACGCCGGTTCACGCGCCCTCGCGCGCCGCCGTGCGCCGTTCTGTCGTGATCCGCTTGATCCGCGCCCCCGTGCGCTGGTCGGGCGCCGGGGATGCGGGCCAGTAAACGCCACCCGGGACCCCGGGCGCCACCGCGCGGGCCGAAATTCAGCCCTAGGAGACCGGGCGGTCGCCGGGACGTCAGGTATGCAGGACACATGACCGACCACACCGCCCCCTTCAACAACCCCGACACCACCGACGGCCACGACCAGGTCGCCGGACTGCTGCTCGCCGCGGGAGGCGGGCGCCGGCTCGGCGGGCGGCCGAAGGCGCTGCTCGAACACCGCGGGCGACCGCTGGTGGAGCACGCGGCCGGTGTGCTGCGCGCGGCCGGCTGCTCCCGCGTCCACGTGGTGCTCGGGGCGCGGGCCGCCGACGTGCGGGCACGGGCGCGGCTGGCCGGCTGCGTGCTCGTCGACAACCCCGGCTGGGAGGAGGGGATGGGCAGTTCGCTGCGGGCCGGGCTCGGCTCGCTGGCCGGCACGGGCGCCCGGGCGGCCCTCGTCTCGCTCGTCGACCAGCCCGGCATCGGGGCCGAGGCGGCGGGCCGCGTGCTGGCGGCCTATCGGGACGAGACCTCGCTGGCGTCGGCCGCCTACGACGGCGTACGCGGCCACCCGGTCCTGCTCGGCGCCGCCCACTGGGCGGGCGTCGCGGCGGCCGCGAGCGGGGACCGGGGGGCGCGCGCCTACCTCCGGGCGCACGAGGCGGCGCTCACCCTCGTCGAGTGCGCGGACGTGGCGCGGCCGTACGACATCGACACGCAGAAGGATCTGGCCCACCTGGAGTAGGTACGCGCCTCCCGGCGCGGGCAGCGCGTCATTGAGGTTCCACGATGAGGAAATTAGTATCCGTTCAGCAGAAGCGCCGAATCGAGGAGTGACAGCTCATGCCCGCAGCAGCGCCGTCCCCGCTGGCCGTCGTCGACGCCGAGCCCCTGCCGCGGCAGGAGGAGGTCCTCACCGACGCGGCGCTCGCCTTCGTGGCCGAGCTGCACCGCCGGTTCACGCCCCGGCGCGACGAACTCCTCGCCCGCCGTGCCGAGCGCCGCGCCGAGATCGCCCGCACCGCCACCCTCGGCTTCCTCCCCGAGACGGCCCACATCCGCGCGGACGACTCCTGGCGGGTGGTCCCCGCGCCCCCCGCCCTCGACGACCGCCGGGTCGAGATCACCGGCCCCACCGACCGCAAGATGACGGTCAACGCCCTCAACTCCGGCGCGAAGGTGTGGCTCGCGGACTTCGAGGACGCCTCCGCCCCGACCTGGGGGAACGTCGTCCTGGGCCAGGTCAACCTGATCGACGCGTACACGCGCAGCATCGACTTCACCGACCCGGCGAGCGGCAAGTCGTACGCCCTGCGCCCGGACGAGGAACTGGCGACCGTGGTCGTGCGCCCGCGCGGCTGGCACCTGGACGAGCGTCACCTCGTCGACGCCGACGGCGCCCAGGTCCCCGGCGCCTTCGTCGACTTCGGCCTCTACTTCTTCCACAACGCCCGGCGCCTGCTCGACCTCGGCAAGGGCCCGTACTTCTACCTCCCGAAGACGGAGTCGCACCTGGAGGCCCGCCTCTGGAACGACGTGTTCGTCTTCGCGCAGGACTACGTCGGCGTCCCGCAGGGCACCGTCCGGGCCACCGTCCTGATCGAGACGATCACGGCCGCGTACGAGATGGAGGAGATCCTCTACGAACTCCGCGACCACGCCTCCGGGTTGAACGCCGGCCGCTGGGACTACCTGTTCTCCGTGATCAAGAACTTCCGGGACTGCGGGCCCCGGTTCGTGCTGCCGGACCGGAGCGCGGTCACGATGACGGCCCCGTTCATGCGGGCGTACACCGAACTCCTGGTGCGCACCTGCCACAAGCGCGGCGCGCACGCGATCGGCGGCATGGCGGCCTTCATCCCCTCCCGCAGGAACCCCGAGGTCAACAGGGTCGCCTTCGAGAAGGTCCGGGCCGACAAGGACCGCGAGGCGGGCGACGGCTTCGACGGCTCCTGGGTCGCCCACCCCGACCTGGTGCCGATCGCCATGGAGTCATTCGACAAGGTGCTCGGCGACCGGCCGAACCAGAAGGACCGGCTGCGCGAGGACGTCCACGTCGAGGCGGCCGACCTGATCGCCGTCGACTCCCTGGACGCCCGGCCGACGTACGCCGGTCTGGTCAACGCCGTCCAGGTCGGCATCCGTTACATCGAGGCATGGCTGCGCGGGTTCGGCGCGGTCGCCATCTTCGACCTCATGGAGGACGCGGCCACCGCGGAGATCTCCCGCTCCCAGATCTGGCAGTGGATCAACGCGGGCGTCGAGTTCGAGAACGGCGCCAGGGCGACGCCGGAACTGGTCCGCGAGATCGCCGCCGGTGAACTCGACGCCGTCCGCCGGGAGACCGGCGCGGAGGCCTTCGCGGCCGGCCACTGGCAGCAGGCCCACGACCTGCTGCTCCGGGTCGCCCTGGACGAGGACTACGCCGAGTTCCTGACCCTGCCGGCGTACGAACAGCTCACGGGCTGACGCCCCGCCTCACCGGCCCGGGCGGCCGGACCTTCAGACAGACATCACCCCAGGTGGACCGACCAGTCCTGTTCCGCCGCCGGTTTCCCGTGCAGGTCGGGGACCCGCTTGAGCCAGTCCGGGCGGCCCTGCTGGGTACGTGCCGCGCGCCGGGCCTCTTCGGCGGCGAGCTCCTCCCGGCCGGGGAAGTCGGTGGGCAGCCAGGCCGCCGAGGCCCTCACGCGCGCGTGCAGGTAGCCCGCGTACGCCTCGCGCACCTGGTCCGGCCCGGCGAACCCCGCCTCCTGGGCCAGCCAGGCGTCCGGCACGCAGGCGGTGACCTCGCGCAGCAGCTCCGGCGTCACCTTCGGCGCCAGTTCGGCGTCGGCCGCCCGGGTGTCGGGGCCGTAGTGGCCGAGGGCGTGGTGCCGGAAGTCGTACGCCTTCTCCGGGGCGGAGATGTCCCAGCGGTGGTGGAAGACCAGGGCCGCGCCGTGGTCGATCAGCCACAGGCGCGGAGGTGCGATGCCGAACGTGGGCCACAGCATCAGGTTGGAGCTGTGCACCGTGCGGTCCACGTTGGTGGTCAGCGCGTCGAGCCAGACGATCCTGCCCGCCTCCAGCGGATCGACCGGGAACACCTCGGCGACCTCGGGCGTGAAGTCCCGCGCGCCCGGCAGGAAGTCCATGCCGAGGTTGAGCCCGTGGCTGGCGGCGTGCAGGTCGCGCACCTCCTGGTGCGGCTCCTGCCCGGAGATCGCCGGGTCGAAGTGGACCAGCACGAGTTCGGGGAAGCGCAGTCCCAGGGCGCGGGCCAGCTCCCCCACGATCACCTCGGCGACCAGCGCCTTGTGGCCCTGCGCGGAGCCGGTGAACTTCACGACGTAGGTGCCCAGGTCGTCGGCCTCGACGATCGCGGGGACGGAGCCGCCGGAGTGCAGGGGCGCGACGTAACGGGTCGCGGTGACCTCTCTCAGCATCTCCCAGGCCCCAGATCACTCGACTCACTCGGCTTGCGTTCCCTGAGGGAACAGCGTAACCGAGCGTGACAGCCGCGACGGAATGCCCGAACCATCGGGCCTACGACACAGCTCCACCCGGCGAGCGGGCCGGGCCTACGACGCAGGTCCACCGGCGAGCGGTGCGGACCGACCGCGCTCAGCACCCGGCCGGCCGGCTCGGAAAGCGTATTCGAACGCCCGGTCGGGCATGGGCGAAACCCGCCCCGGAAGCGTGACACTTCCGCGAACGGATCCTGCCGGGCAGCGGTCTGCAACAGACTCATGTCCGTGGCTCACTACTGGACCGGCGAACCGCGCAACCCCCAACCAGGCGAGCACGAAGGGCTGTTCCGGGTGCCGACGGGGAAACAACGCCCGTGGGACTGCCACCCCCGCACCGCCGCCGTCCCGCGCACGCTCACCCCCGGCCCGGCACACCGGGCCCTGAACTGGCCCACCTCTGGAGGCGCCCGGTGAAGAGGTTCTTCGGTCCGGTGAAGATGGCCGAGCCCCGGGTCTCCGACGCCGAACAGGAGCTGTTCGGCGGACCGTTGCGCTACGACATGGGCTGGTCGCACCACGAGCACGCGGGCCTGGACCTGACGATGATGTCCGCTCTTCGCTCCATGCCGTCCCTCGTCGGCGCCACCATGCGCCTGGCGTGGAGCGCCGACCGGCGCGCCCTGCTCGCCGTGGCGGTCAGCGAGATCGGCCAGGGCATCGCAGCGGCCGTCGGGCTGCTCGCCGTCAACGCCGTCATGCATGCCCTGCTCGCCGGGAGCGGCGACGCCGCCCAGCGGCTGCACGCCCTGCTGCCCGGCCTGCTGGCCGCCGCCGCCACCGGGGTGGTCAACTCCGCCCTCTCCGCGTGGTCGACCTCTCGCGCGGGGCGCCTGGAGCCGAAGGTCGAGCGGATCGCCACCACCCAGTACCTGGCCGCCGCGACGAGCGTCGAGCTGGAAGCCATCGACGACCCCGACTTCCGGCGGCTCGTCGACGTCGCCCAGTACGGTCCGGCGTCCGCCCGCCGCATGATCGGTGCCTGCGTCGCCGCGCTGAACGGCCTCATCTCCCTGATCACCACCGCCGGCGTGCTCGCCGTTCTCCACCCGCTCCTGCTGCCCATGCTGATCCTCATCGCCGCCCCGCGCGGCTGGGGCGCCATGCGGGTGGCTCAGGAGCGGTACGTGTCGGTGATGAGCTGGATCGAGCATGTGCGGGCCGGCCGGCTCATCGGCAACCTGCTGACCGAGCGCAGCGCGGCCCAGGAGGTCCGCCTCCACGGCGTCGGCGCCTTCCTCCTCAGCCGCTACCGGCGCATGGCGGAGAGCGCGGAGGCCGAGCAGGAACGCCTCGCCTCCAGCAAGGCCCTGACCGAATGGGTCGCCTCCGCGCTGTCCGGCCTGGCCATGGCGGCGACGTACGGGGCGATGTTCTGGCTGATCACGGCCGGGCACATGAGCCTCGCCATCGCCGGCACCGCCGTGATCGCGGTGCGGACCGGGTCGGCGAGCCTGGGCGCGCTGGTGATGAACATCAACCAGTTGCACGAGGAATCCCTCTACGTCCGCGACCACGGCCGGTTCCTGGTCCAGGCGGCGCGGCGCACCATCCCCGAGGGGGGCGATCCGGTCCCCGAGCGGATCGAGGAGATCGTCCTCGACGGCGTCACCTACCGCTACCCCGACCGGGACACGAACGCCCTGGACCAGGTGTCCCTCACCCTGCCGATGGGCTCGGTCACCGCCGTGGTGGGTGAGAACGGCTCCGGCAAGAGCACGCTGATGAAGATCCTGTCCGGCCTGCTGCTGCCCCAGGACGGCGCATTACGCTGGGGCCGGACGGACATCAGCGACCTCGACCGGGCCCAGGTCTTCGAACGCGTCTCCCTGCTGACGCAGGATTTCCAGCGCTGGCCCGTGACCGCGGCCATGAACATCCGGCTCGGCCGCCCCGACCACGCGGCCACACCGCAGGACCTGCAGCCCTCGGTGGACTACGCCGGAGCCGGGCCGGTCATCGCCAGACTCCCCGAGGGCCTGCGGAGCCTGCTGGCCCGCGTGTTCCGCGGCGCCGTCGAGCTCTCCGGCGGGGAATGGCAGAAGGTGGGGCTCGCCCGCACCCACTGGCGCAGCTCGACATCGCGGGCGGACAGCGTCCTCATCGTCGACGAACCCACCTCCGCCCTCGACCCCGAAGCCGAGATCGAAGCCTTCGACCGCATCCGCCGCCTCGCCGCCCCGAACCGGGCCGTCGTCCTGGTCACCCACCGCATGTCCGGCGTCCGGCACGCCGACCGCATCTACGTCCTCGACCACGGGCGCCTCGCCGAACACGGCACCCACGACGAACTCATGACCGCCCGGGGCCGCTACGCCGCCATGTTCGCCGCACAGGCGGCCCAGTACGCCCCCGACGCCGCCATCCCCAAACCCACCGCACCTCGCACCGCGCCCTCCGTCACGGATCCCGCATGACCCCGGCCATGCCGTCTTCCTCGAATCCGCCGCCCCCGGAAAGGACACACTCCGACACATGTTCACCTCGCAGGAACAATGGGACCGCGGATACGCCGACGGCCGCCGCTATCGCGGGCTCGGCGACAGTGAGCGCACACTGCTGGCCACCCATGTGCCGGCACCGGACGCGGGCAGGGCCCTCGACGTCGGATGCGGGGTCGGTGAGCTCGCGGCCCACCTGCACGACCTCGGCTACGCCGTGGACGCCCTCGACTGGTCCGAGACCGCGCTCGCCGAAGCCCGAACCCGACACGGCGAGGCCGCACGATGGCTCCGCCTCGACATCGAAGGCGACACCTGGGAGCCTCTGCACGCCGACGGGTACGACCTGATCACCCTGCGGTTCGTGGCCGCGTTCCTCAACTCCCGCGATCACACCCTGCACGCGCTCGGCCGGCGTCTGCGCCGCGGCGGAGCCCTCGTGGTCATCACACCGCTCGCGGCCGACACGCCCGCCGAGCGGCGCGGGATCGCACTCGACGAGGACGAACTCACAGCGCTGCGAAGCCGCTGGCACAGCGCCGAGCGCCACGACTCCGAAGGGCTGGCCTTCCTGGTTCTGCGCGGCCCGTACCAGAGCCAGCGCCCACCGCAGGACACTTCACCCGGCGCTGTGACGCCGGCAGCGCCGTCCGACCCCCGGAGCCTCGATGCCACCGTGACCGCGTCCCCGCGGGAACATCGCTTCCACCTGCAGCGGCGGTACTACGACCAGGTGGAGTCGGGCCGCAAGACGGTCGAGGTACGAGTCGCCACCCCGGCCAAGGCGGCCGTCGGGGTCGGGGACACCATCGTCTTCCACGACCGCGACAGCGGCCGGGAACTCGACATCGTCGTGAAACGGGTGACCCGGTACGCGTCGTTCGGAGAACTGCTCGACGCGGAGGACCCGTCGCGCGTCGATCCTGACGCCGGGCGCGAGGAACTGCTCGTCGCGCTTCGCGGGATCTACCCGCCGAGCCGGGAAGCGCTCGGCCCGCTGGCCTTCGAGTTCGACCACCGTCCCGCGCGCCCGGGCCGCGCCATGCCGATGACGCCGTCGCAGTACGCGCGGACCGTGCCCCACCACACGGTGTACGGCTGCCTGTACGTACGCGACGCGCACGACCGGCCGGTACAGCTGCGCTCGGTCTACGGCTCCCGGCTCTGGCAGTTCCCGGGCGGCGATCTCGACGCCCAGGGGGAGGACCCGCTGCAGACCGCCCGTCGCGAAGCCGTCGAGGAGACCGGCCTCGAAATCGGCCTCGGCGAAGCGAGGTTGCTGCTGACGCACTTCCTGCACGCCGGGCCCCGGCTACCGCTCGGCAAGGTCGGCCTCGTCTTCGACGGAGGGCGCCTCACCGACGACCGGCTCCGCCGGATTCGCCTCGACCCCGCGGAGCACGACATGTGGGCCGTGCACGATCTGGAGGGTTGGCGGCAGTTGATGGCGCCCCGCGCCTTCTCCCGCCTCGACGCCGTCGAACGCGCCCGCCTCGGCGAAGGCCCCGCCTACCTCATCACCCACAGGGACGTGAGGTAGCCGGTGACGAGCAGGGCGCAGAACAGCGCGGGGGCGAGGGCGCGCGGGCCGTCTCCGCGGCGCGCGTGTGTGAGCATGGCGCCGGCCATGAGCAGCAGCAACCCCGCACCGGCCAGGGTGCCCAGTGGCGGTACGGCCGGGCCGGCGGCGACTCCGGCGGCCCCCGCCACCTCGAGGACCCCGATGACCCGGTAGGCCGGGACGGAGAAGCCCGCGTGAGCGGCCAACCGCCGCATCGGGGGCAGGGCGAGGATCTTGGGCACCCCGAAGCCGACGTAGGTCAGGGCGACCAGGCAGGCCAGGGCGACGGTCAGGGACATGGGTTTCCTCTGGTGCGGGGGGGGTGTTCGTTCGGTGGTGCGGGCGCGGCAGGCGCCGGTGCCGGGTGAGGTGGCGACGCCCGCACCGGCGCCGGTGCCCGGTCAGGTGCTGCTGCCGGTGCGGGTGGCGCGGCAGGCGGCGCCCAGGTGGGCGAAGTAGGTGATCAGGTCGGGGGAGTCCACGGCTGCCGGGTTGACGACTTGCTCGGCGGGGGCGCCCTGGAGCAGGCATTTGACGGGGACCTCGAGCTTCTTGCCGGTGCGGGTGTGCGGGACGGCCGGAACCGCGATGATCTCGTCGGGGACGTGGCGGGGTGAGGTGCCGGCGCGTATGGCGTCGCGGATCCGGTCGCGGAGGGCGTCGTCGAGTTCGACGCCGGCGGCGGGGACCACGAACAGCGGCATCCAGTAGCCGCCGTCGGGTTCCTCGGCGCCGATGACGAGCGCCTCGGCGATCTCGGGGAGCCGTTCGACGACGTCGTGGATGTCGGCGCTGCCCAGGCGGACGCCGTTGCGGTCGAGGGTGGAGTCGGAGCGGCCGTGCACGATGACCGAGCCGTGCGAGGTGACGGTGATCCAGTCGCCGTGCCGCCACACGCCGGGGTAGACGGAGAAGTAGGCGTCGCGGTAGCGGGTGTCGTCGGGGTCGTTCCAGAAGTACAGCGGCATGGACGGCATCGGGCGGGTGACGACGAGTTCGCCGACCTGGTCGACGACCGGCCGGCCCTCGGTGTCGTAGGCCGCCAGCGCGACGCCCAGGCTCGGGGCGGACAGCTCCCCCGCCCACACGGGCGTGGTGGGCGCGCTGCCGGCGAACCCGGACACCACGTCGGTGCCGCCGCTGGTCGAGGCCGGCAGCACCCGGTCGCCGACGTGGTCGCGCACCCAGGGGTAGGCGGAGGCCGGCAGCGTGGACCCGGTGCAGCCGACGGCGCGGATCGAGGACAGGTCGTGCACGGACGGGGCGATGCCGAACTTGGCCATGCCAAGCAGGTATTGGGGGCTGGTGCCGAAGAGGGTGACGCGGTGGCGGGCCGCCAGCTCCCACAGGACGTCCGAGCGGGTGATGGGGGCCGGGCTGCCGTCGTAGGTGCATGTGGTGGCGCCGGTCAGCAGCGTCGACACGACCAGGTTCCACATCATCCAGTGGGTGGTGGTGTACCACAGCAGGCGGTCGCCGGGACCGAGGTCGGAGTGCAGGCCCAGGGTCTTGAGGTGTTCCAGCAGGACGCCGCCGTGGCCGTGCACGATGCCCTTGGGCAGGCCGGTGGTGCCGTAGGAGAACACGCCCCACAGGGGGTGGTCGAACGGCACGGGGGTGCAGTCGAGTGGCAATGGGTACGTGTGCCGGGCTGTGCTGGACGGTCATGTGCGGCTCGTTTCCGTCGTCTCAGTGTCCGTCGGTCACAGGAGTGAGCTGCTCGCCGAGGTCGATCCGGCCGTCCGGGGTGGCGATGGTGGCGTTGATCGTGTCGCCGTCGCGCAGGTAGTGCGGGTTCTTGGCCTGGGCCTTGAAGAACCCCTTCCACTTCGCGGCGGGCGGCAGGAGGGAGGCGATCTTCTCGACGGCCTTGGGCGGCGCCTTCAGAACCGAACCGCCGGGGGTGCCGGTCAGGAGCAGGTCGCCGGGGTCGAGGGCCTGGAAGCGGGCCAGCAGGGTCGCGCCCGCGCCGGGCGGACGATCATGTCGGCGAGGGTGCGGTCCTGGCGCGGCTCGCCGTTGACCGACAGCCTCAGCCGCAGGTCCGGCAGGTGGACGAAGTCCTCCGGTTCCAGGAGGGCCAGGTGGGGCTCGGTGGGCGTGAAGGTGGGGTGGGGGTAGGACTTGCTCTCTTGACGTCCTCTCCGCCCTAAAGGACGGAGATTCCCGCCTGCCTGCCGGTGGTCACCGGCTGGGGCTTCGGGTGGGTTCCTGTTTCACCGCGCTGCGCCGGGACGAGTCCCGGTCTTACCCGCGCTCCGCAGGCTGACACGGCCAGTCCGGCCGCCTTGGCGACGTTGACCGCCGCGTTGATGTCACGGTCAAGGACGGCCCCGCAGGCCCCGCATGTCCACTCGCGGATGTGCAGGGGCTTGGGGCCGTCCTTGACGCCGCACACGGAACACACCTGAGAGGTCGGCTCGAAACGGCCGATGCTCACGAAGATGCGGCCGTACCGGGCGGCCTTGTACTCCAGCATGCTCACGAACGCCGACCATCCGGCGTCGTGCACGGACTTGGCCAGGCGCGTGCGGGCGAGCCCTTTCACCGCCAGGTCCTCCACGGCGACCGCTTGGTTCTCGCGGATCAGCTTCGTGGAGAGCTGGTGGTGGAATTCTCGCCGTGCGTCCGCGACGCGGGCATGTGCCCGTGCGGCGCGAACCCTGGCCTTGTTCCGGTTGTTGCTGCCCTTCTCCTTTCGGGAGAGGGCGCGCTGAGCCTTCTTGAGCTGTTTCTCAGCCCGTCGCAGGAAGCGGGGACTGTCGATCTTCCGGCCGTCGCTCAGGACGGCGAAGTGCCCCAACCCGAGGTCCATGCCGACCTCGGAAGCGACGGGGGCGAGGGCTTCTTCCGGGCCGGTCTCCACGACGAACGACGCGAAGTAACGACCCGCGCTGTCCTTGATCACGGTCACCGTGGCGGGGGTGGACGGCAGGGTGCGCGACCACTTCACGGCCACGTCGCCGACCTTCGGAAGCCGCAGCTTCCCGCCGGGGGTGATCTTCCATCCGGCGTTCGCGGTGAAGCGGATCGCCTGCCGCGTGTCCCGCTTGGACTTGAAGCGGGGCGGTCCCATCCTGGGCCGCTTGCCCTTGAGGCCGTCGAAGAAGCTCCGGTAGGCGGCGTCCAGGTCGCGAAGGGACTGCTGGAGGATCACCGAGGAAACCTCGCCGAGCCAGGCCCGTTCCGGTGTCTTCTTCGACGCGGTGAGCCGCCTGGACAGCTCGCCGGAGGCGACGAACGGCAGCCCGGCGGCGCGGGCGTCCTCACGGACGCGAAGCGCGTCGTTGAAGGCGACCCGAGCACACCCGAACGCCCTCGCCAACGCCGTGCGCTGACCGGCACTCGGGTACACGCGGAAGCCGTACCGAAGCTGCATGCCGATCAACTTACCCTTTGGTCCAAGTCACCACGATGAATCCCAATCCTGATGTTCGCAACAGGCATCACGTCGTCCACAACCTGCACGTTCACTTGGTTTTTGTCACGAAGTATCGGCGCAAGGCCATGACTGACGCCATGCTGACGCGGTGCGAAGAGATCATGCGGGAGGTGCGCACGGACTTCGAGGCCGAACTGAAACAGTTCAACGGCGAGGACGACCACGTGCATCTCCTGGTCCACTACCCGCCAAAGGTCCGGCTCTCCAAGCTGGTCAACTTACTCAAGGGCGTCTCAGCCCGGCTCCTGCGTAAGGAATACGACGCGCACGTGCGCCGGTACCCGCGGGGCGGACACTTCTGGTCCGGCTCCTACTTCGCCGGAAGCTGCGGCGGTGCTCCGCTGACCATGGTCAAGCAGTACATCGAGAACCAGAAGCGCCCCGTGAGCCGAGCCGAACACTGCGGACCCATGCCCGCATGCGGGTCAGAGCAGCCCTGAGATGGCCTTCACCCCCGGCGTAAACCCCGGAGCACTGGCCAAGATCAAAGGTAGAACTGCGTCCTGGTCAGTCGTGCCGCCGCGGACTCGGCTACCTGCACACGGACAACGGCCTGTCCTCCCGGGCCCGGCGCGACCTGGAGAACGGGATCGCCTCCGGCCGCTTCGCCGCCGTGGAACCCGCCGTCGCCCTCTCCGCGCTGGGTGGCACGCTGCTGTCACTGCTGGAGCTGAAGTTCTCCCGCCCCGACCTGGACGGGGACGAGGCGGCATCGCACCTCGCCGAGATGGTCCTGCGCATGCTGGGCCTCTCCGCGGACGACGCCCACGAGGTCGCCCGCCGCCCCCTGCCCGACCTCGGCGGGTGAGAGCGGGCGAGAGCGGGTGAGACGCAGCACGGATCACCGGCGCAGCGGGGGTGGGCAGGGCGCGGGCAGCCCGGGCCCTGCTACCCGAGCCCGCTCGGCAGGCGTGTGGAGGTGTAGGCCCGGTTCACCCATCTCTGCAGGTGTGGGGCCTGGGCCAACAGGTCGCGGTAGACGCGGACGGCGTGGTGGTGCACAGCCTCGACCACGGATGCCTCGACGGCCTCATCGCGCCAGATCAGCAGGTGCCGCTGCCACAACGGGTCCCCGGCCAGGGGCTTGACCACCACCCCGTCGATGGGGCGCACGGTGGGCTGCACCACCGTCACCCCCAGCCCCCTGGCGATCATGGACTGCAGCTGATCGAGTACGTGGAACTCGTGGGTACCGGCCGGCATGAAACCCGCGGCCTGGCAGGCGTCGTAGAAGGCACCGGGCCAGCCCACCCCGTCGTCGGAGGAGACGAACCAGGTGTCCTCGGCCAGTTCCTCCAGCGGGACCTCGACGCGGTGCGCCAGTGGGTGGGCGGCGTGCATGGCCACGAAGATCGGGACGGTGTTGATGGCACGGTGCGCCAGAGCGGAGGAGTGCCGTAGGGGCAGTCCGGGGTAGTCGACGCCCAGTGCGGCGTCGAGTTCGCCGGCCTCCAGCAGACTGAGCAGTTCGCCGGTGGCGTAGACGCTGCAGACGGAGACCTTGAGGTCCGGGCAGGCATCGCGCAGGGCGTTCAGCAGCGTCGGCACGATCGGTGTGTTGGTGGCGCCGAGGCGGAGCGTACCGTCCACCGTGGTCGGGCCGCTCGTACGCCGTCGCCCGAGGGCGTCGGCACGCACCAGGATCTCGCGTGCCTGGCTCACGACCTCCGCGCCATAGGCGGTCAGCCGCACGCCCGTACTGCCGCGCAGGAACACCCCCTCACCGAGCAGTCGCTCGATGCGACGCAGTTGTGTGCTCAGCGCGGGCTGGGTGAATCCGAGCGCGACGGCTGCCCGGCCGACGCTCCCGCAGTCCGCGATCGCGCACAGCACACGCAGGTGACGCAACTCCAGTTCCATCGGTCCACCTCGTCGTGCGGCAGAAAACGGGGTCCATTATGCGCGCGAGCCGGCGGGCGCGGCACTCCTCGTTCCGGGTCGGAGCGGTGCGGCCCGGCCGGCTCGCCGCGGGCGCCGCGCGTTATGCGTGGTCCGCTCGTTCTCTTATGCCTCAGCCCGTTGTCCCCGCGGAGCCGGTCGTGGAAATCTCCACTGCACGTCCTGACCCGCCGAGGTGGAGCGGGTCTGCTCCCGGTGACTCGTGCATCCCCGCGGTGGTCCTTCCGCCGTGCGGAGTGCTCGTGCGCCGCGGCGGCTGTGGCGTCCGGTGGCCGCCGAAGCGCCTCATCTTCGAGGAGAGACAAACATGCCTCATCACCAGGCCCGCTTCACCGTCGAGGCGACCGCGGCGGCGGTTCACGGCGCCCGCCACCGTGTCTCCGCGACGGTGAGGTCGTGGGGCAATCCGTTGGACGACGAACTGCTCTCCCGCTTGGAACTGGTGGCATCGGAGCTGCTCACCAACGGCCTCCAGCACGCGGGCGGACCCATGACCGTCGAGGTGACCCTGGAGCAGGGCCTTCTCGTCATCGCGGTCCTCGACGGCAGTCAGGAGGTTCCGCGGCCGGGTGCGGCCGAGGTCGACGACGAGCGTGGACGCGGCCTTCTTCTCATAGAGACCCTCTGTCTGTTCCAGGGCGTCGAACGCACCGCCTTCGGCAAGCGTTGCTGGGCGGTTCTGCCCGTGGCGACCACACCTGCCCCGGCTGTCGAGCGGAGCACTCAGGACGGCAGCGCCCCGGATGCGCGCTGGTCGGTGACGCCCGCCGGCGAATGGCTGCTGTCGAGCCTGTTCGAGATATGTCCATGATCAATACGTCCGAGGAGGCGATGGTGGCTGCAGAGACGGCCGCAAAGACTGCTGCAGAGACGGCCGCAGGGACTGCCGCGGAGACTGCTGCAGAGACGGCCGCAGGGACTGCCGCGGAGACTGCTGCAGAGACGGCCGCAGGGACTGCCGCGGAGACTGCTGCGGAGACGGATGAGAGCAGGCAGCGGAAGAACGGTCTGTACCGCGGGGTGAGCCTCGAACTCGCCGAGAACATGAGGCAGGGCTGGGCGGACACGGAGCGCCGCGGTCTCGAACCGATCGCGCAGGCGGCTTACACCGCGCGTCGCAGGACGGAGCTGTCCGCCCGGTTCCCCGGTGAGTTGCTGGTGATCCCGGCCGGCAACCCGAAGGTGCGCGCCAACGACACGGCCTATCCCTTCAGGCCTTCGTCGGACTACGTCTACCTGACCGGCGATCAGTCCCAGGACGCCGTGCTGGTCCTGGAGCCCGGCCGGTACGGCGGGCACCGGGCGATCGCGTACCTGCTCCCGCGTTCCGACCGGGAGAGCGGAGAGTTCTGGCTCGACTATCACGGTGAGCTCTGGGACGGTCGCCGCAACAGCCTGGCCGAGAACGAGCAACTGCTCGGTCTGCCCTGCGGCGATGTCCGCACGCTCGCCGACCGGCTCGGCGCGGCCGACGGCCCGGTACGCCTGCTGCGCGGCTACGACGCGGGTATCGACTCCGCGCTCGACGGGAAGGTGACGGCCGAGCGCGACGACGAGTTCCGGGTGGCCCTCTCCGAGATGCGTCTGGTCAAGGACGAGTGGGAGCTCGCCGATCTCCGTTTCGCCTGCGAGGCCACGGCCCTCGGTTTCGAGGACGTCGTCCGCGCGCTCAGCGCCGGGGCACCGACGTCCGAGCGCCTCATCGAGGGTACGTTCTTCACGCGCGCCCGGATCGAGGGCAATGACGTCGGCTACGCGTCGATCTGCGCGGCCGGACCCCACGCCACGACTCTGCACTGGGTGCGCAACGACGGCGAGACCCGCCCCGGCGATCTTCTGCTGCTCGACGCCGGAGTGGAGACCCGTCATCTCTACACCGCCGACATCACGCGCACGCTGCCCGTCGACGGGTGCTTCACCCCGGTCCAGCGGAAGATCTACGAAGCGGTGTACGCGGCTCAGGAAGCCGGCATCGCCGCGGTCAAGCCGGGTGCCGCGTACCGGGACTTCCACGACGCCGCCCAGCGGGTTCTGGCCGAGCACCTGGCCGCCTGGGGCCTGTTCGGGGACCGGTCGGCGGAGGAGGCGTACGAACTCGGGCTGCAGCGCCGTTGGACGCTGGCCGGCACGGGCCACATGCTCGGCCTGGACGTGCACGACTGCGCCAAGGCCCGCACCGAGATGTACGTGGACGGCACGCTGGAGCCCGGCATGGTGCTCACTGTCGAGCCGGGCCTCTACTTCCAGTCCGACGACCTGACGGTTCCCGAGGAATACCGGGGCATCGGCATACGGATCGAGGACGACATCCTGGTGACCGAGGAGGGCAACGAGAACCTCTCGGCCGGCCTGCCGCGGCAAGCGGACGAGGTGGAGGCCTGGATGTCCCGGCTGCGCGCCTGACGTCAGCACGACTCCGGTCAACCGCATCTTCGCTGCAGCGCGGAAGCCGTGCAGCCGAAGCGCCGAAACCACGACACGGAACAGGAGAGGCTTCTCGATGCAGGAGCAGGGCAACGCCTCCGACACGGGCGATGACGAGTCCCAAGTGCCGGCCACCCCGGCCGGCCCCTTCCAGGGAGGCTGGGCCAACACGGACCTGCGGCCGCCGCTCCTGCCGGGTGCGGCGTGCGCGGCCAAGCGGCGCTCGGCGGTGTCCGAACGGTTTCCCGGCGAGCGGATCGTCGTCCCGTCGGGCGGGCTGAAGGTCAGAAGCAACGACTTCGACTACACGTTCCGGCCGCACTCCGCCTTCGTCCATCTCACCGCCGATCACGGGACGCAGGCGGTTCCCGACAGCGTCCTCGTCTTCGAACCGACAGGATGCGGACACTCGGTGACCCTGTTCGTCCGGCCGCGGTCGCCACGTGACGGCGGCCGGAACGGCGCGGAGTTCTACGGCGACCGACGGCACGGCGAGTTCTGGATCGGCCGGCGCAGAACGCTGTCGGAGACCGCGGACGCCCTCGGCCTCGAGGTCGCCGCGCGCGACGGCCTCGACCGGGCGCTCGGGAAGAAGGTACCGACCCGTGTGTTGCGCGGTGAGGACCCGGACGTCGACGCGCTGGTCCCGCCGGCCGCGCGGGCGGATGCCGAACTGGTCACCTTCCTGTCGGAACTGCGGCTGGTCAAGGACGAGTGGGAGATCGGCCAACTGCGCGCCGCCGTGGACTGCACCGTCGCCGGTTTCCACGACGTCGTCGGCGAACTGGGCAACGCCACCCGCCTGGCGCGGGGGGAACGCTGGATCGAGGGCACCTTCAACCGGCGTGCCCGGCTGGGCGGTCACGGTCTGGGCTTCGAGACCATCGCGGCGGCCGGGGCGCACGCCTGCGTCCTGCACTGGATGCGCAACGACGGTCCGGTGCGGAACGGGGACCTGCTCCTGCTGGACGCGGGCGCCGAGGCGGACTCCTTCTACACCGGGGACGTCACCCGGACGCTGCCGGTCAGCGGTCGCTTCACCGATGTCCAGCGCCGCGTCTACGACCTGGTCTTCGCCGCCCAGTCGGCGGGCATCGCCGCGCTGCGGCCCGGCGCCCGGTACGGCGACTTCCACGACGCCGCCATGCGGGTCATCGGCGAGGGACTCGATACCTGGGGTCTGCGGCCGTCCGGCGGTGCGGTTCCGGGTTCCGGGTCCGATCGCTACCGCCGGTACACTCTGTGCGGTTCGGGCCACATGCTCGGTCTGGACTGCCACGACTGCGCCGGCGCCCGCGACGCGACGTACCTGGACGGTGTCCTGGAGGCCGGACACGTCCTGACCGTCGAACCCGGACTCTACTTCCAGCCCGACGATCTGACGGTGCCCGAGGAGCTGCGCGGCATCGGCGTACGGATCGAGGACGACTTCGTCATCACGGCCGACGGAGCCACCTGCCTGTCCTCGAGCCTGCCGCGCGGCGCGGACGAGGTGGAGACCTGGATGGCGTCCTTGCGCTGACTCACCGCCCTGCCCGGGTGCGGCCCCGCGGCTTCGAACCGATCGCGCAAGTGGAGCAACGTGACATTGTATAGTGGGAGGTCATTGGGCTGTGCAGGGCTGGTGTTCGGAGGAGCGAAGATGCCTCATCTCAAGTCGCAGGCGATCTCCGTCCAGACCCATCTGCGCGACCAGGTCGCCAACGCCCTCCGAGCAGCGCTCATAGCGGGTGAGCTCCGTCCGGGTGTCATCTATTCGGCCCCCACACTGGCGGCGGAACTCGGCGTCTCGGCCACCCCGGTGCGTGAGGCCATGCTGGACCTGGCGCGGGAGGGCCTGGTCGAGGCGGTGCGCAACAAGGGGTTCCGCGTCACGGAGATGACCGACAAGGACCTCGACGACTTCACCGACATCCGGACCCTGATCGAGGTCCCCACCGTGGGCCGCGTCGCCGCGACGGCGAGTGCCGAGCAGCTGGAGTCTTTGCGTCCACTGGCGGAGCAGATCGTCACGGCAGCCCAGGGGCATGACGTCCTGAAGTACCTCGAAGCCGATCATCGGTTCCACCTGGAGCTGTTGGCCCTGGCCGGCAATCCTCATCTCGTGGAGGTCGTGGCCGACCTGCGCAAGCGGTCACGCCTGTTCGGACTGGGCAGCCTGAACGAGACCGGCCGTCTGGTCTCTTCCGCTCAGGAGCATGTCGAACTCCTCGACCTGATGCTGGCCGGCCGGATCCAGGAGGCGGAGGAGTGCATGCGCCGCCACCTCGCACACGTCCGCACCCTGTGGGCGGACGGCCAGGCCGACGCCGCGGCCGACGCACCGGCTCTTCGGCTCGGCAGGTAGGCCTCCGGCCACCCCCGGAATACGGCGGCACGCCGCCGGCCGGGCCGCCACACGGGCCACAGACACACCACCGCTCCGCAGCCCCTGTCTGCGGTGCGCGGGGACTTTTCCGCATACACGATCACCCATAGCCATGTTCCGGACGGCCGTTTCCCCAGGCCGTGAGACTGCCGGTCCGCCCGGCCGCGCCGTCGCACCCTGACGGCGTCACCTGCGTCGGCAGCCTGCATTCCGGATATCGGACACGGCTCGGCAACGAGACGTCACGCCTCCGGCTATGCAATTTCACATTACTGTTTTACGCGTCACACCTCACAGGCGGATTCCCGCCAACACAAGCAAGGAGTGGCTGATGAGCCGTCACACGCGTGCCCTGTCCGCCTCGTTGAGTGCCTCGCTCACGCTGGCGCTGTTGGGCGCCTGTACGAGTCAGTCGGGCGAGGGCGGCTCCGACGAGCACAAGAGGCCCGGCGTCGCCACCGGAACGGTCATCGGCGGCACCCCGAAGAAGGGCGGCACTCTCACCGTGCTGTCCAACCAGGACTTCGGCCACCTGGACCCGGCCCGGAACTGGGTGATGCCGACCATGGACTTCGGCAGCCGTCTGCTCTACCGCACGCTGACCACGTTCAAGGCCGCCCCCGGCAACCAGGGCAGTGAGATCGTCCCCGATCTCGCCACGGACCTCGGCAAGTCCTCCGACGGCGGCCGGACCTGGACGTTCACGCTCAAGCCCGGCCTGAAGTACGAGGACGGGACCCCGATCAGAGCCCAGGACGTCAAGTACAACGTCGAGCGTTCCTTCGCCCCGGACCTGGTCGGAGGTCCCGACTACGCCCAGCGGTACCTGGCCGGCACCGAGGGCTACACCGGGCCGCTGCGGGGCAAGCACCTGGACTCGATCAAGACCCCGGACGACCGCACCATCGTCTTCTCGCTGCGCAGACCGGTCGCGGAGTTCTCCTACACGGTCACGCTGCCCACCTTCTCCCCCGTGCCCGAAGCGCGGGAGAAGGGCGTCCAGTACGACCTGCGCCCGTTCTCCTCCGGGCCGTACAAGATCGAGAGCTATGCGCGGGGCAAGAAGCTGGTACTGGTCCGCAACACGCACTGGGACCCCGGCACGGACCCGGTGCGCAAGGCCTACCCCGACCGGATCGTCGTACAGCAGGGCCTGAAGGGCGGTCAGATCGACGACCGCATCATCGCCGGCGAGGGCGCCGACGCCTCCGCCGTCGAGTGGTCCGACATGCAGCCGTCCAGCATCGCCAAGGTGCTGCCGCGGCCGGAGGTCAGGAAGAGGCTGTCCGCGGAGCGGACCGGCTGCACCGACATGCTCGCCCTGAACACCTCCCGCGCGCCGTTCGACAACCTGAAGCTGCGTCAGGCGATGCAGTACGCGGTCGACAAGTCGGCCCAGGTGACCGCCAGCGGCGGCCCCGCCCTCAACGACATGGCCACCGGTTACCTCCCGCCGGCGCTCACCGGCGGCAGCCGCGCCGACGCCGTCTACGGGCGGTCGGCCACCGGCGACGTGGCCAAGGCCAAGAAGCTCCTCGCCGAGGGCGGCAAGCCGGACGGCTTCGCCACCACGATCACGGTGTCGACGGGCGACAAGACCCGGGCCGAGGCGCTCCAGCAGAGCCTGTCCCGGGTCGGGGTCCGCCTGCAGATCCAGACCGTCGACCCGTCGGTCTACTACGACACCATCGGTGACACCAAGCACGCACCGGACATGGCGATCAGCGGCTGGTGCCCCGACTACCCGTCCGGTTCCACCTTCCTGCCCTTCGTGTTCGACGGCCGGACCATCAAGGAGAAGGGCAACCAGGGCAACGTCTCCCAGTTCCGCGACAAGGCGGTGGAGAAGCGGATGGACGAGATCGCCGCGATGCCCGACGCGGAGACCGCCAACCAGGCCTGGATCAGCCTCGACCCCGTCATCCAGCGCAAGTCGCCGGCCGTTCCGCTGCTGTGGAAGCGCAAGCCCCTGCTGGCCGGCGACAACATCGCCGGAGCCTTCGGCCACGCCGCCTGGACCGGCCAGTTCGACTTCGCGGTGATCGGTCTGAAGGACCCGTCGAAGAGCAAGGGCTGAGGACGAGCCGTCGTGACCTTCACACTGGACACCACCGCGCAGACCGGGCCCTCGGCCCTGCCCGAGCATCCGTTGCGGGCAACGTCGCGCAAGCTGTGGGGTGACCGGGGCAGCAGGACCGCCCTGGTCGCCGTCGTACTGCTGGTCCTGGTCGCCCTGACCGCCCCGCTGCTCAGCCGGCTGGGCGGCTGGTCACCCACCGAATTCGACAGCGACGCGATCGACCCCTACCTCGGGGGCATGCCCCGCGGGCCGCTCGGCGGCATCAGCGCCGAGCACTGGCTGGGGGTGGAGCCCGCCACCGGCCGTGACCTGTTCGCGCGCGTGGTGCACGGAGCCCAGGTCTCGCTGCTGATCGCGTTCGCCGCCACCGCGATCGTCGTCGTGGTGGGCACCGCCGCCGGCATCGCGGCCGGCTACTTCGGAGGCCGCGTCGACACCGTGCTGAGCCGGCTGATGGACCTGACCATGTCCTTCCCCTCGCTCATCTTCATGATCGCCATGATGTCCGTGGCGCAGGACGTCAACCGGGTCGCCCTGATGACCGCCGTCATCGGTGTCTTCGGCTGGCCCGGCATCGCCCGCGTGGTGCGCGGTGAGGCCCTCACCCTGCGCCACCGCGAGTACGTCGAGGCGGCCCGGGTGGCCGGCTCGGGATCGTGGCGCATCCTGACCCGCGAGGTCCTTCCCAACATCTCCGGACCCATCATCGCCTACACCACGTTGCTGATCCCCGGCATGATCAGCACGGAGGCGGCACTGAGCTTCCTCGGAGTGGGCGTGCGCCCGCCGACCTCCTCCTGGGGTCAGATGATCGCCGAGGCCGTCGCCTACTACGAGACGGACCCCATGTACTTCTTCGTCCCGAGCACCTTCCTCTTCGTCGCGGTGCTGGCCTTCACGGTGCTGGGCGACGCCCTGCGCGACATCCTCGATCCCCAGGGAGGCCGGTCGTGACCGCCTACCTGCTGCGCAGATGCCTCGGCGTGGCCGGCGTGCTGCTCGCCATCTGTGCCGTCACCTTCGTCATCTTCTACCTCCTGCCCGCCGACCCGGCCGCGGCCGCCTGCGGCAAGACGTGCAGCGCGGAGCGGCTGGCGGAGGTGCGCCACCACATGGGGCTCGACCAGCCGTTGTGGCGCCAGTTCGGCGACTACGTGGTCGGCATCTTCGCCGGACGGGACCTGGGCAGCGGGCCGCACGCGCTGCACTGCGGCTTCCCGTGCCTGGGCTACTCCTACGACAACGCCCTGCCGGTCTGGGACCTGCTGATGGACCGGCTGCCGGTCTCCGCCTCGCTCGCCTTCGGGGCCGCCTGCATGTGGCTCGTGCTGGGGCTGGGCGCCGGGGTGACCGCCGCCCTGAAGAAGGGCGGACTGCTGGACCGGACGCTCATGGTCGGTGCCGTCGCCACGGCCTCGCTGCCCGTCTACTTCACCGCCGTCATGCTCATCTACGGCCTGGTCCGGGTCGGCGGGCTCCTGCCCTACCCCACCTACACCGCGCTGACCGACGACCCGCTGGGATGGGCCGCCAACCTGCTGCTGCCCTGGACCGCGCTGGCCCTGCTGTACGCCGCGATGTACGCCCGCCAGAGCCGCAGCTCCATGATCGAGGCCATGGCGCAGCCCTACATCCGCACCGCCAGGGCGAAGGGCATGCCCCAGTACACGGTGGTGGCCAAACACGGCCTGCGGTCCGCCATGATGCCGGTGCTCACCATCTTCGGCATGGACCTCGGCGCCCTGCTCGCCGGAGCCGTCATCACCGAGTCCATCTTCGGCATCCCCGGGGTGGGCCGGCTGTTCTACGACGCCCTGCAACGCTCCGACCAGCCCGTGGTCCTGGGCGTGACGCTGCTGGCCGCCTTCTTCATCGTGGCGGCGAACGTCGTCATCGACCTGCTGTACGCCGTCGTGGACCCGAGGGTGAGGAACTAGCCGTGCCGTCCAGCACCACAACCGACGCACCACTGCTGCGGGTACGCGATCTGCGCGTACAGTTCGACACCCCGGCCGGAACCGTCCGGGCGGTCGACGGGATCTCCTTCACCGTCGAGGCCGGCCGCACCCTGGGGCTGGTCGGTGAGTCCGGGTCCGGCAAGTCGGTCACGTCGATGGCCGTCATGGGCCTGCACCGGCGAGCCCGGGTCAGCGGCTCGATCGCCCTGGCCGGACAGGAACTGCTCTCCCTGACCGACCGGCAGCTCAGCCGGCTGCGCGGCCGGCGCATGGCCATGGTGTTCCAGGACCCGCTCTCCGCCCTGCACCCCGCCTACACGGTCGGCGAGCAGATCGCCGAGGCGCACCGCCGTCACTTCGGCACCGGCCGCCGGGCGGCCCACCGGCAGGCCGTGGAGATGCTCGGCGAAGTCGGCATCCCCGAACCGGCCCGCAGGGCCAGGGAGTACCCGCACCAGTTCTCCGGCGGCATGCGGCAGCGAGCCGTGATCGCCATGGCGCTGTCCTGCGAACCCGACCTGCTCATCGCCGACGAGCCCACCACGGCCCTCGACGTCACCGTGCAGGCCCAGATCCTGGAACTCGTCGCCCGGCTCCAGCAGCAGCGGCGGCTGGGCGTCCTGATGATCACTCACGACCTGGGGGTGGTGGCCCGCGTCGCGCACGACGTGCTCGTCATGTACGGCGGACGGGCCGCCGAACAGGCCCCGGTCGACGACCTGTTCGCCAAGCCCGCCCATCCGTACACCCGCGGCCTGCTCGACTCGCTGCCGCGGCTGGACGACCCCGACGACGCCCCGCTGCGCGCCATCCCGGGCAGCCCGCCGTCGCTGGCCGCGCCGATACCCGGATGCGCCTTCGCCCCGCGCTGCCCCCGCAGGGCCGAAGCCGACGAGGCCGCCCGCCTCCGCTGCGCCGACGAGCGGCCCTCGGTCGCGTACTACGCTCCGGGCCGGCTGGTCGCCTGCCATCTGCCCCTGGGCGTCTCCACGCGTGCCACGCCCCGCGACGGCGCCCAGATCCCGGCCGAGGAGACCCGATGATCCGACCGAACGCCCCGGCCGCCGCGATACCGGCCGATTCCGCGCTGCTCTCCGTACGCGATCTGACCAAGACGTTTCCCGGCCGGCGCAGAGTCGGCCGGCCCTCCGCCCCGGTGCGGGCGGTCGACGGGGTGAGTCTCGACCTGGGGGCGGGCGAGACGCTGGGACTGGTCGGCGAGTCCGGATGCGGCAAGTCCACCACCGGCCGGATGCTCGTACGGCTGCTGGAGCCGACCTCCGGCGCCATCGCCTTCGACGGCCAGGACATCACGCACGTCCCGCAACGCCGGCTGAGACCGACACGGCGGCACCTGCAGATGATCTTCCAGGATCCGTACGCGTCGCTCAACCCACGGCAGACCGTCGCGCGCATCATCTCCGAGCCGTTGCTGGTCCAGGGCGCCTCCGCCCAGGCCGCACGGGACAAGGCCGCGGAACTGCTGGACCTGGTGGGCCTCAGCCCGGAACACCTGGACCGTCATCCGCACCAGTTCTCCGGCGGCCAGGCCCAGCGCATCGGCATCGCCCGCGCCCTCGCCACCGGTCCCCGGCTCATCGTCGCCGACGAACCCGTCTCCGCGCTCGACGTCTCCGTGCAGGCCCAGATCGTCAACCTGCTGGAGCGCCTGCAGCACGAACTCGGCCTCGGCCTCCTCTTCATCGCCCACGACCTGTCGGTCGTGAAGCGGATATGCGACCGGGTGGCGGTGATGTACCTCGGCCGCATCGTCGAGGTGGGCGACAAGCGGGACGTGTACCAAACGCCGGCGCACCCGTACACCCGGGCGCTGCTGTCCGCCGTCCCGCTCCCCGACCCCGTCGCGGAGCGCCGCCGCGAACGCATCGTGCTCCTGGGCGATCCGCCGAGCCCGGCCGCGCCGCCCAGCGGCTGCGCCTTCCATCCACGGTGCCCCAAGGCGCGGGAGATCTGCCGTACCCAGCGGCCCGATCTGGCGGCCGTCGGTCCGGGGACCCGGAAGGCGGCCTGCCACTTCCCCGAGAACGGTTAGGGCCCCGCCACAGGCCCCACCAGGCCCTTTCCCCGGCGGAGCCAACTCCGCGCCGCAGCAAGCCAATTGGCGGCCCTCGATTCCGGCGGACACCTTCCCAGAACCATGTCACGTGTGCAATGGTACATGTCACAGGTCGTGGTCATGTCAATCGCGACATCGGTCGGTGCCCCCGTCGAATCGACGGCGCGGCCCACCCCGATCCACGGACCCGTCATCCCCCACAGACCACCCACGCGTGGTCCGAATCCTCATGGGAGGCGTAGTGAGAAAGTCACTTGTCCGGCGAAGTCTGGGCGCGGCGCTGCCGCTGGCCCTGACCTTCGCCATGGGCGTCGGCCTGCTGGCGCAGCCGGCCAGCGCTCGGACGGAAGCCCCGGTGTCCGCCGCGCACGCCGCGGCCCGGGGCGCGAAGCACTCCGGGCCCGCGCCCGTGGCACAGTCCGCCACGGCCGATGCCCACCACGTCGCCAAGGGGCGTCTGAAGGCGTCCCAGCTGCCGCCGCTGGGAGCGAGCAAGGACGCGCTCAAGACGCCCTACGGCCGGCCCGAGAAGCAGCCGGTCCGGCCCTCCATGTCGGCGAAGACGTCGGGCAAGAAGGCCGGGAAGAAGGGTCTCGCCGCCGCGGCCACGTGCAACGTCTCCGACTTCACCAGCCGCACCGGCAGTGCCCTGGTGACGCAGATCAAGGCGTCCACCACCGACTGCGTCAACACGCTGTTCAGCCTGACCGGCACCAACGCCTACTACGCGTTCAACGAGTCGCAGATGGCCAGCGTCGCCTACGCGGTGCGCGACGGCTCGGCGTCCTACCCCGGCAACGGCACCACCGGCATGCCGCAGCTCGTGCTGTACCTGCGCGCCGGCTACTACGTCCACTGGTACAACGCGACGGACGTGGGCACCTACGGCACCACCCTGCAGACGGCCGTCCGTGCCGGTCTGGACGCCTTCTTCGCCAGCGCGCACTCCGGCGACGTCTCCGACGCCAACGGCGAGACCCTGGCCGAGGCCGTCACCCTGATCGACAGCGCCGAGGAGAACGCCCGCTACATATACGTCCTCAAGCGGCTGCTGGCGAACTACAACTCCTCCTGGAACAGCTCCTGGTGGATGCTCAACGCGGCCAACAACGTCTACACCGTGACGTTCCGCGGCCACCAGGTGCCGGCGTTCGTCAGTGCCGTCCAGTCGGACCCCAGCCTGATCGACTCGCTGTACAACTTCGCGACCGGACACCTCTCACTCCTGGGCACCGACCAGTCGTACCTCACGTCCAACGCCGGACGTGAACTCGGCAGGTTCCTCCAGGAGACGGCGCTGCAGTCGAAGGTCCGTCCGCTGGCCTCCGGCCTGCTCAACTCGAGTTCGATCAAGGGCACCACCGCCCCGCTCTGGGTCGGCGTGGCCGAGATGACCGACTACTACGACAAGGCCAACTGCTCCTACTACGGCACCTGCAACCTGCAGCAGCAGCTCACCAGCTCGGTCCTGACGGTGACGTACAACTGCAGCTCCAGCATCGTCATCAAGGCCCAGCAGATGACGTCCAGCGAGCTGTCCTGGGCCTGCAACAGCCTGCGCAACCAGGACGCCTACTTCCACAGCGTCGTCAAGGACAGCGGACCGGTCGCGAACGACAACAACAACACCATCGAGGTCGTCGTCTTCGACTCCAGCACCGACTACCAGACGTACGCCGGCGCCATGTACGGGATCGACACCAACAACGGCGGCATGTACCTCGAGGGTGACCCGGCGGCGGCGGGCAACCAGCCCCGCTTCATCGCCTACGAGGCCGAGTGGCTGCGTCCGGACTTCCAGATCTGGAACCTCAACCACGAGTACACGCACTACCTCGACGGCCGGTTCGACATGTACGGCGACTTCAACGCCAACGTCACCACGCCGACCGTCTGGTGGATCGAGGGCTTCGCGGAGTACATCTCCTACTCCTACCGCGGTGTCACCTACAACGAGGCCATGACCGAGGCCGGTTACGGCACGTACTCGCTGCGCACGCTGTTCGACACCACTTACAGCAACGACACCACGCGGATCTACCGCTGGGGCTACCTCGCCTCCCGGTACATGCTGGAGAAGCACCCCTCCGACATGGCCACCGTGCTCGGCTACTACCGCACCGGTAACTGGAACGCCGCCCGCACCTACCTGACCAGCACCATCGGCACCCGCTACGACGCCGACTTCCGCACCTTCCTCGCCGCCTGCGCGGCGGGCAACTGCGGCGGCGGTGGCGGCGGCACCAACCAGGCCCCGACCGCGGCGTACACCTTCTCCGTGAGCAACCTGACGGCCAACTTCACCGACCAGTCCACCGACGCCGACGGCACCATCGCGTCGCGTTCCTGGACCTTCGGTGACGGTGCCACCTCCACGGCGACCAACCCGAGCCACGCCTACGCCACGGCCGGCTCCTACAGCGTCAAGCTCACCGTCACCGACAACAACGGTGCGACCAACTCCGTCACCAAGACCGTCACCGTCGGCGGCGGCGGCACCGTGACCGAGTGCACCGACACCGACACCCGGGTGCTGGGCCAGAACTGCAAGCGCAGCAACCGGACCGCCACCACCGGCAACAACGACTACCTCTACGTCTACCTGCCGGCCGGTGTGACCTCGCTGAAGATCACCACCTCCGGTGGTACCGGTGACGCCGACCTCTACTACAGCGGCAGCAGCTGGGCGACCAGCACCAGCTACACCAGCCGTGCGACGGGCGCGGGCAACAGCCACACCCTGACCATCACCAACCCGCCGGCCGGCTACAACTACATCACCCTCTACGCGAACCAGAGCTTCTCCGGAGCAACCGTCACCACCCAGTACTGAGGGGTCTCCCCGGTACTTCCCCCACCTCACGGCCGGCGCGGCTCCCCCCGCCCGGCCGTGATACCCCGGGCGGCGGCGGCACGGGGTGGCGCCGCCGCCCGGACTCCGGCCGCAGTAAGCGGCCGGCTCCGCCTCAGCGAAGGAGGTAATCAAGTGAAAGCCTCGACCCCACGACGTCGCCTTCTCTGGCCGATCCTCGCTTCTCTCACGGTCACCTGTGCCCTCGCGTCCCCCGCCGCGGGCAGCAGCGACCGCAGCACACCGCGACTGAGCACCGCGCAGCGGGCCGCCGCCACCCGACTCGCCGCGGACCAGCACGTCTCCGCGCAGGAAGCAGGACGGCGGATCCTCCGTCAGGACCGCCTCACGGACGTCGCCGGCACCTTACGCAAGTCCCTGGCCTCCCGCTTCGGCGGAGCCTGGATCGACCAGGAGCACGGCGGCAGACTCACCGTCGCCGTCACGCGCCCCGAGGCCGCGGCGTCCGTGCGGCGGCAGGCGGCACGGGCCCAGGCGCCCGACACCGCCACCGTGGTCGTGCGCCGCAGCTGGCAGCAGCTCAGCCGCATGTCGGACACGCTGGCCAGGCGCATCGCCGCGGCGAACAAGTCGGCGCCCCACGGCCTGCAGTCCGCGGTGGTGGTGCAGGACAACAAGCTGCGCCTGGACCTGCCCCGGGGCAAGGCCCTGACCGGTGCTCAGCGCACGGTCGTGCGGTGGGCGAAGCACACCTTCGGTGACGCCCTCACCGTCAGCAGCTACGCGCACGCCTCCAAGCCGTTCTACTGCGGCGGTCAGTACTCCTGTGACCCGCCGCTGCGCTCGGGTCTGGCCATCTACGGCAGCAACATCCGCTGCACCAGCGCCTTCATGGCCTACGACTCGTCCGGCTACTACATGATGACCGCCGGCCACTGCGCGGAGGGCAGCTCGTACTGGCAGGTCCCGACCTACAGTTACGGCTACCAGGGAGTCGGCAGCGTCGCCGACTACACCTTCGGCTACTACGGCGACTCCGCCGTCGTACGCATCGACGACTCCAACTGGTGGCAGCCCCGGGGCTGGGTCTACCCCTCGACCCGCATCACCGGCTGGGGCTACGACTACGTCGGGCAGTACGTCTGCAAGCAGGGCTCCACGACCGGCTACACCTGCGGGCAGATCACCGAGACCGACGCGACCGTGTCCTATCCCGACCGCACCCTGGCCGGCATGACCTGGAGCACCGCCTGCGACGCTGCTGGTGACAGCGGCAGCGGCGTCTATGACGGATCCACCGCTCATGGCATCCTCAGCGGCGGGCCCGACAGCGGCTGCGGCATGATCCACGAGCCGCTCAGCCGGGCGCTGTCGGACCGGGGAGTGACGCTGCTGGCCGGCTGAGCGCGTCGCGCGCCCGGAGACCAGCGGCTGCGGGGGGGGGGGGGGGGGGGGGGGGGGGGGGGGGGGGGGAGGCGAGAGGGGGGGGGGGGGGGGGGGGAGCAGGGTGGTGGGAATGCGTACCGGCGTGGTCAGGGTGATGGTGGACAACG